>JAZNOA010000010.1:0-16540 GCA_045580545.1 Acutalibacteraceae bacterium
CCCATTCGAGGAAGCTTCAAGAAAAATTGTTGAGTATATTGAATTATATTACAATTCAGTAAGATTACATTCGGGAATCAATTATTCAGTACCAAATCAATTTTTCACTCTTCCATCAGTCCGAAATTCTTGACAAGTTTCTTGAAAAATGAATAATACAAACGAAAATCCGTCCCCTTACGAGAACGGATTTTCGTTTGGTGCGAGTGACGGGACTTGAACCCGTACGTCGTGGACACACGCCCCTCAAACGTGCCTGTCTGCCTATTCCAGCACACTCGCAAATATTTATGCTCTTTAAGTGAGCCTAAATATTATATCAAAGGCAATGGAAAAAGTCAACTGTTTATTTGCAAAAATATCATTTTTCTAAAAGTTTTGTGTATTCCTTACCGAAAAGTTCTTCCGCAAACCAAACCTTTTTCACCGTGAAACGCTTGCCGTTCAGATAATTCAAAATTCCGGCATCGGTCTTAAAGTCGAATTTAAGGCTATAGGAATAAAGGGCTTGCTTGTCAAAGCCCATTTTTCTGTCCTTGGCGGATTTATTATACTTTCCCTCCCCCAAAAGCGGATGCCCGATAGACGCCATGTGTGCCCTAATCTGGTGGGTTCTGCCGGTTAAAAGTTCAATTTCCAACAACGACAGATTATTTTTACTTTGAAGCACTCGGTATTTGGTTTTAATGGTTTTAGCCTCTGCGGTTTTGGAATTTTTAAGATACACCTGATTTTTGCTCTCGTTTTTTTCCAAAAAGCCCTCTAAAGTGTCGCTTTTCTTTTTAGGAACGCCGTGAACCACCGCCAAATAACGCTTGTCCATTTCCCTATACTTTATTTTGTCGCACAAAATTCTAAGTGCCTCGGCATTTTTCGCCGCAATAACAATTCCTCCCGTGTTTCGGTCAATTCGGTTTGCCAAAGCGGGGGCAAAACTGTTCTCATTTTTAGGGTCATACTCCCCTTTTTTATACAAATAATGCTGAATTCGGTCGATAAGAGTGTTGGTATACTCATTTTTATCGGGATGCACCAAAAGTCCCTGCTTTTTGTCCACAAGGAGAATATTTTCGTCCTCATAAACTACTTCAATATTTAACGGTGCGGACAAAAAGGAATATTTAGGTTCCACCTCGGCGAAAAATTCATCGTTAATATAGGCGGAAACCGTATCCCCTGCATTTAGTCTGGTGCTGATTTCCCCCCGCTTGCCGTTAACCTTAATCCGCTTTGTGCGAATATATTTAAACATAAGGGAAGACGGCAAGGTAGGGCAAACCTTGACAATAAATTTATCAAGCCTTAACCCCGCATCATTTTTAGTTATTTTAAACTCTTTCATTTATATCAACCCTTGAAAATGAGGAATATTTATTATATAATGACTATAGAATATCGAAACGCCGAAAAGCGTTTCGCCAAGCCGATTTTATCGGCTTCTGCAAATTCAAATACGAGAGTTTTTGAATTTGCTCTATATTCATTTCAATGGATATAGACAAATTTTCTTTGAAAATTTGCTGCCAAATCAAAGATTTGGTGTCGAAATAGTGCATTTTGTCACTATTTCGCCTATCTATAACCATTATAATAGATTTAATATTTAAAGGAGGTGCCGTTATGCCGAAAAATGCCAATCCCCACGAAAAACACCGACAGCGTGTTCGCAAGGAGTTTTTGGAAAACGGATTTTCGGATGCTACACCGCCTCACAAAATTCTCGAAATGCTGTTGTTTTACAGTATACCGAGAAAAGATACCAACGAAATTGCCCACGCTCTTTTAAACCGTTTCGGATCCATTTCGGGTGTTGTTGATGCAACGCCCACAGAACTTATGAGTATTGACGGAATAGGTGAAAGTTCCGTTGCCCTTATAAAACTCTTAATTCCCATCTTCAGGCAATATAAAAGCGGTACCGTGGAGAAAAGCAACACTCCTTCCACGATGAACGGTATTTGTGACTACATTATGGCAAAATACATAGGTTTCACAAAGGAGATTTTCGCCGTTACATCTTTTAATGCAAAGGGCGAAATCCTCGGTTTTGACACCCTGAATTCGGGTGATGTGGCTTATGTGGGTCTATCCACCCGCAACTTTGTTGAAAAGGTTTTGGAAAGAAAGGCATCGGCGGTGGTTATATCCCATAATCACCCGACAGGCACTGCTTTGCCCTCACCCAGTGACGTTGAAACCACCAAACGCATAGCGGCGTTGCTCGCCACGCTGAGCATCAGACTTTTGGATCACGTTATTGTCAGCAATGAGGACGACGACTGTGTTTCAATGGCACAAACACCTGAATACCACAGTATTTTTGATTGACGGCAATCGAAAACTGAGGCAAAGAGGTTTCCAATTCCACATTCCGAATTGGGAATTGAGATTCTTCGTCACTTTATTTCTCAGAATGACAATTCATACGGCAGATTGCACATAGCAGACGACAGATATCGGGTCGTCTGAAACCGCCGACCCCTACAATGTCATTCTAAGCAAAGTGTGAGAATCTCTAAATATACATTCAATACAGTTTCAAAAAGATTTTGCGGGACTTATCAGTCCTGCTTTTTTATTGCCCAAAAATATCGGCGGCGGCTTGGCGGAAAATCGTCCAAAACGCCGTGTTCGGGGTCGTAAAACACACCGTCCGCATAAAGCGACCAATGCCAGCATTTTGGTGTTTCAAGACTCAGAAAGCAAAAGTTTGGCAAATCCTTTTTATCTTCAACTTCCTTGCGTTGGCGGTCAACATAAAAGCCGAAATGCTCCAAGCACAAAAACATTTCTTTGAGGGTGGTTTCCCTTTCGTTATCTAAAAAGTCCACAATTTCGCTGACAGGTTTTCCCGTCACCATAGCAAGCACCGCCTGACCGCATTGCAAAGGTGTGGGCTCAAAAATATGCTTTATCTCCATACTTATCTTGATAGGTGTATAAGCAAAACCGAAATATCCGCAGGGCTAACCCCCGAAATTCGGGAAGCCTGACCGATATTTGCAGGTCTTATTTTTTTGAGTTTTTCCACCGCCTCAAGGCGAAGACCGTAAACAGCGTCATAATCAATATCAGCGGGGATAAGTTTCTTTTCAAGGCGGAGCATTTCATTGACCTGAGCCTGTTGGCGGGTTATATACCCTTCATACTTAACCTCAATCTCCACCTTCTCTCTGACGTTTCTCGGGAGCCTCGGGCGGTCCTTATCAAAGGGAGCCAACATATCATAACTCAACTGAGGTCTTTTCACAAGGTCGGAAAGCCGCATACCCGTGGTCATGGGTGCGGTACCCTTTTCAACCAAAAGGGCATTTAGTTCTTCGCCGGGTGCTATAAATGTGGAGTTAATTCTCTCAATTTCCCTTTCTTTTTGCTCACGTCTTTTAAGGAATTTATTATATGTTTCTTCGCTTATAAGCCCGATTTTGTAACCTATCGGCATAAGTCTTTCATCCGCATTATCCTGACGCAGAAGAAGACGGTATTCACTGCGGGAGGTCATCATTCTGTACGGGTCCATACAACCCTTGGTAACCAAATCGTCAATAAGGGTGCCGATATAGGAAGATGAGCGGGAAAGTATGAGAGGTTCCTCACCCTTAACCTTGAGGGCGGCATTTATTCCTGCCACCAAACCTTGTGCCGCCGCCTCTTCGTAACCGGAAGAGCCGTTAAACTGACCTGCACCGTAAAGACCGTCAAGCCCTTTCATTTCTAAGGTGGCGGTTAAGAAAATGGGGTCAACGCAAGAGTATTCAATGGCATAAGCGTTACGCATTATTTTAACATTTCTAAGGCAGGGAATTGTTTTATAAAGTTTGACCTGTACCTCCTCGGGAAGTGACGAAGAAAGCCCCTGCAGATACATTTCCTCGGTGTTTTCACCGCAGGGCTCAATAAAGAACTGATGACGGGGTTTATCCGCAAAGCGAACAATCTTATCCTCAATGCTGGGGCAATAACGGGGACCCACACCCTCAATCTCGCCCGCATATAAAGGCGAGCGGTCAAGGTTATCTAAAATAACCTGTTTCGTGTCATCATTAGTATACGAAATGTGGCAAACCACCTTGTTTTCTATATTTTCTTCGGTGGTAAAACTGAAAGGAACGGTCACCTCGTCCCCCTCCTGCACCTCAAGGCAAGAAAAATCAATACTGTCTCTGGAAACTCGGGCGGGGGTGCCGGTTTTGAAACGCCTTAGAGGAACGCCTAATTTCCTAAGACTGTCCGACAAACCAACGGTGGCAAAACTGCCGTCGGGTCCAGAAGGGTAGTTGACCTCCCCAACATAAACCCTACCGTCCATAAAGGTGCCGGTGGCAACAATAACCGCCTTGGACACAAATTCTGCCCCCAAAGAGGAAACTAAGTGCCAAAGGTTATTTTCTTTATATAATTCAACTATTTCACACTGCTTAACATCCAAATTTTCCTGTTTTTCAACGGTGTGTTTCATATATCCGCTGTAGGCACGGCGGTCGATTTGCGCCCTGAGGGAATGAACTGCGGGGCCTTTCCCCAAATTAAGCATTCGGCTTTGCAGGGTGTGTTTATCCGCCGCTTTACCCATTTCACCGCCCAGAGCGTCCAGTTCACGGACAAGATGACCCTTAGCGGTGCCGCCTATGGAAGGGTTGCAGGGCATATTGCCGATCCAATCAAGGCTTACGGTGAACATTATGGTTTTAACCCCTAAACGGGCGGGAGCCAAAGCGGCCTCAATTCCGGCGTGACCGCCGCCGATAACGGCAACGTCATATTCACCGGCAAAATACTTTTTCACAGACATTTTTTCACTCTTTTACAGACTTTAGTAGTTTCTGCTGACGAATATCCGCACCCAAAAACTTGTTGGCGTTATAGTGACCTATAAGTCGGGAGGAAATTCTCGCAGAATATTTTGTTTCGATTTCTTTCATAGAAAGATTTGTGTTGATAATGGTGGGTTTTCCGCTTAAAAGACGTGTGTTTATGAGGTTATAAAGCACCGACTTTGTAAATGCGGTTGCCATTTCGGCACCTAAATCGTCAATGGCTAAGAGGTCGCAGTTAAGCATACTTTCGTAATTGCCCCTACCTTCACCCGAAAACTTTTCCGCCTCAACAACAGCGAAAAGATTTTCGGCAGAGCCGTATACCGGAAGATACCCTTTTTCAATAACCCCCGACACAATAGCCAAAGTCAAATGGGTTTTGCCAAGGCCTGCGTTTCCCGTGAACAAAAGGTTTTGGGAAGCGGTGCCGAAATTTATAACATATTCTCGGCAGAGTTTTAAAATCGCCGTCATTCTCCGTCTGGGGTTAGCACCCTCGCTGTCGTTCTTGTCGGGGTAAAACTTCAAATCAAAGTTATCAAATCTGCACTCCCCTAAAGGCATTTCTTTGGAAAGTTCCTCCGCCATAATGCGGGAGGCTTCTTTTTTTATACATTCGCAAATTTTGCCGTTTACATAGCCCGTGTCATTACACAGGGTACAGTCAAATTTCTCGGCAGGGATTTTAGATTTTTTGAAGATTTCCTTTTTCTCTGCCGCCAATACTTTTGACTCGGCTTTCATTTGCTTAATCTGCTCTTTATCGCCACTTAAGGTGACAAGTGCCAGTTTCGCCCCGATGGCTTTTTGGCGGCTTTCGATATCCGCTAATTTTGGCTCGCTTTTATAAAGGGCGGAAATGAGAACCTGACGCTCAAACTCCCGCTTTTTAACAGCCTCTTTTTTGTTTTCGAAGGCTTTTTTATAGGTATATTCTTTAGTCACCATATCCATCAATCCTTAGAATTAAGCATTTTTTCGTAAAGGTCTATATCGTAGGAAGCGAAATCTTCTGCCTTAGTCTTTTCCTGTTCCTTAATATCCTCCGGCTTAGTGTAGCCCTCATTGTGCCAGTTTTCCACAATCTTTGCCACATAAGAAAAGACAAATTTCGACTTTTTATTTACACATTCGTCGTAGGCCAAACTTAGCATTTCTTTTGAAATTTTCCAGTCAACAAGCCACAATACCGCGGTTTCGCTCTCTTTTTTGCTGGGTTTTCGGCGGTCAAGTCCGAAAATAGCCGAAACGGTCTGCCAAGCCTTGTCCGCCATATCCAATTTATGTAATTCCCTATCCGCATCGGCGATATTGTCAATCCCTTTATTGGCAAGGTCCACCGCCAAACTTTCCACGAAACTGATTTTCGGTCTGTCCTTTGAAATGGCATATTGAAGCACCAAAAGAATAACCGAAACGGGGAGTTCCACCTCGTCATAAAGCCAAACCAAGGTGCGTTGCTCGGTATCCCTTAAATTTCTGCCCAGACGTTTTTGAGCCTCGCCTAAAAGATACTGAATTTTGGAATCTTCAAGGCTCATTTTGGCAATTTCACTGCGGGAGGGTTTTTCGTTTCTTTTAACTGCCTGCGTGTTTTCTTTTTCGCCCGAGGAAACAGGGACAGGGGCGGTTTTAGGCAGAATTATACTGGCGTCTGCCCAGTAAAGCAACGCCTCTTTAACCTCATATTCATCCAAATTGCAGTCATTTGCGATTTGGGTATTATCGGGGTCGGAAGACATATTTCTCAGCACATATAAAAGCACCTTAATATGCTCTGCTTTTGAGAATTTAAAATAATTATCCACCACAGAGTTAGGCACCGGAAATGCCCCCGACAAGGATAAGGGATTTAAATAATAATCCATAAACCGCTCCTAAAAACATTGATACGAAATTATTATACCACAAAGGAATATGCTTTGTAAACAGGATTTTATATATAAAAAGAGCATACCCTTTCGGATATGCCCTTGAATTACAGTTTAATTATTTAACTTCAACCAATCTGTCTTTACCGCATGTTGTAACAACGCAGTCGTTGAATACAGGATAGTATTTTTCGATAAGTTGGTTAATGTCGCCACCGTTCTTGGTACTGTTGAGGATGTCTGCCCAGGTAGCGGTGGTAGTGGTGGTGTTGTTGCTTGCCTGACCGTGACGAACGGGAAGGGTGTTTCCTGCTTGAAGTTTTTCAACCAAAGCCAGGTTGTCACCGGTAAGTTCATACTTACTCTTAACGGGTGATTCGTAACTTCTGCTGAAGTCTGCCCAGAGAACGGCTACTGTGGGGTCAGAGCCCTTACCGGAAGCGATAGAAGTGTACCAACCGGTGGGATATGCCTTAGAAGTGTTTTCAGCGGGCAGCGGAATGGGAACGATACCTACATTGTCCACACTTTTACCGCAAAGTGCCGACTTAGCGGCAGCCTCGGCAAATGAAGGATACTTCGAATGTTCCTCAATCATTATATAGAAAAGACCATTCTTAAATCCGTCGACATATTCCTGGCTGCCGGTGGACATACTGCCGATGGCATCGTTACCGACATATATCTTTCTGAGAAGTTCGAGACCTTTACGAACATTAGCACTTCTGATGTTATTATAGAACTTACCGTCTTTCAAATAGTAAGCGTTTTCACCGTAGAGGTTAACAACTTCGTTCTGGTGACCGAAGAATATTTCGCCTGCCTTGGTAACCTGAGTACCCTGTTCAAAGATTTTATCCCAAGTCCATTGACCTTTTTCATAAAGTTCTCTGGGATCTTCAAGACCTGCAGACTGGAATTTATACTTATTATAATACATAAGATGAACGAAGCAGGAGTTATCTGCAACCACGCCGTAAAGTTTGCCGTCCCAAGAGAAGAGGTCTTTACTGCGGTTGGTGTTTATAACACTTGATTTAACCAAATTAGTAGCCTCGGTTAAATCATTGTAAAGCACGCTTCCGCCTACAACGCATCCGGGGAACATAGAACCGTGGATGTAGCAAATGTCATAAGAAGTACCGGTTGCCATCTTCTGGCTTACCATCTTATTGTAATCATCGAATACCAACTTGGTAGTCTTGATTTTGAGATTATACTTCTTCTCAAATGCGGCTTTCATCTGTTTGAAAGATGTAGTGTTATACTGCTCCTCGTCGGTAATAGCCATAGTGTAGGTCTTACCGCCGAAGTCGTATTTTCCGTCTACAGGTTTTGTAGCGGAGACATTACCGCCTTTGTTACCTGAACCATTGCTTGAACCATTACCATTGCTTTTGCCGGATGAGGTACTTCCACTTGCGGTGGCGTTGTCACCGTCAGTATCGGTGTTATCGCCGTTGGTAACGGGGTCTCCGTCTTCATCAACCCAAACGGATATCATAGAAACTTCATCGCCGTTTTTCTTACAACCGCTTAACGGTACAATGGCAATAACTAATGCCAACATGACCATTAAAATCTTTTTCATAGAAAAAATCTTCCTTTCTCGCAGTTTCAACTGCTAATTTAAAATATACCTAAAAGGGCGTGCACGCTTACTTATAATGAATATAGTATGAACGCCCTTTGAAGCCAAATTAAACCTTGGGTTTCTTAATACGGGGTTTGAAAATCTTTTTGCGGAAGATAATCAAGAGTGCCCCGCCTGATACTGCAACAACAGAACCTGCCACAATACCTACTATTGCACCGGTGCTTAAACCGCCGCCTTTCTTGATGACTTTATAATACTTCTTACGCTTAGGATTAGAGGTGTCATCTTCTTCCTCCTCTTCCTCGTCGTCGTCGTAATCGTCATCATAGTCTTCCTCGTCGTAGTAGTCTTCGTCTTCGTCTTCGTCTTCGTAATCGTCCTCGAATTCCTCTTCAGCGAACTCGGGTACAAAGTCATCGTCTATGTTACCTCTTGCGAATACGAGACCTACGGGGTCATCAAAGAAAACGGTTATATAGTATTTATCATTGATATCGCGGAGTTCGTGTTCCATAAGAACAACTTCGTCGCCCAAAATGGTTGCCATAAAGGCAGTATCCATATCCTCGCCCTCATCTAAGGGAACGGAAACTCTGATTTCTCTGCCTTCCACATCGGTAACAGGATCGCCGCGGTAGTCAAGAAGTGTTACGGTGTAGAACCAGTCTTTGAAGAAAAATCCAAAATCGCCTGCCTGCTGGGTTTCGGCAGCGGTGGGCTTACGCTTGGTAAGTTTCATACCCTGAACGGTTTCGTAAATATCACCCTCGTTAAATTTGAGGATATCAACAATAATTCCGGTTTCCGCATCTGTGAAGGACTTAACGGTGTCGCTCTTGGAAGCGTTAAGGCTAAGACCGTTAATCTGAATATCCCTGGCAACCGCTAAAAGATTGTCACCGTAGCGGCCGTCGTCACTGACAGCACCGTCTTCAATTAACTCAATACGTACATAGGCGGCGTTTTGTGCCAGGAATTTAGCCTCATAGAGACCGTTTTCGTCGGTCGTTGCCCCGTTGAATTCTGCAACGCAGACAGTTGCCTTGTTGCTATTGTCCAAAATATTCATTTGGTCATTGCCGATATAGAATTTCATCTTGCGGGGGAAGTATTCCGGATTACTTCCGGCATAGTATTTAATGTTATCCACAGCGGACAAACCGTTAAGGTCAAAGACAATGTTATAAGTTTTATTCTCGCTGCGTGAACCGCCGCAGAAGTCCACAACAGTATCCAAATATCCGTCATGGGCTACGTTGGCATCTTTGAATTGGTAGATACTGTCGCCGAACTTGTTACTATCAAATCGGATGAACTGTGATTTTTTGGTATCGTAGTCAACATTTGCATAGGACATAACGTCGGTTTTACCCTCAATTATGTTGGAATATGCCAACTGCTGAATACCCTTACCTATACATTTAATTTCTGTCAGTTTAAGGGTATCTCCGTCAACCTCGTTAAAGGAGAAGCGAACATACTGGTTTTCAATAGGTGTTGAGAAAGATCTGCCTATGTTCAAAGTGGAGGAATCTGTGCCGTCATACTGGTAAACCAGTCCGCTATCGTCCCAGATAGCCTCACGAACGGGAGCGGTATAAATCTTCATATCCTTTACGTTATTTTCCGCAAGGTATGCTCTGATGTCATACAACTTCATCTTATCGTTAAGGTTGAAGATAATATCAAGTTTCTTATTCTTAACATCTAACTCAACAGGATTATTTACAGTGTCGCCATCGTAAAGTCTGGCCTGTTCATCATAACCGAATTTATCCTCGCCGAGTTTCGTCCGCTTACCTGAGGCATCGGTTTCGTATACCTCAACGGGAACGTGCTCTGTTAAGTTAACATCCATATTGTTGAGCAGCTGAATTCCGCGGGCAACTGCGTTTTGGAACATAGTTTTATCGGCATTGTCAACATAGTCGTCCATATTGAGATAGCCGGCTTCTCTGATAATAGCAGAAAGGGCGGTAATATTGTCCAACTTTCTCGGAACAGTTTCGTATGCTTCGTTACCGATTGAACCTATTTCAAGGAAGTCGCTGTCTGTGGGAGTGTGCTCATAATTATACGCATTAAAAGTGGTATAATGCATATACTTCATTTTTGTGTCAATCTTATTGTCAACAAGAAGTTTCTTAATGTCAATCTTGTTTAATCCCTTTTCAATGTTGAAGGAAATCAGATCGGCACCCCAGTCATCGTATTTACCGTTGCCGTTAGTGTCTTCGATTTTAAAATACCATATACGCATTTTAACGGACATCTTCATAGATGAATTCACATACATATAAATAGCGTTGGAGCCGGGAACATCAATAAGGTTTTGGGGGTTATCAGCTGCACCCAAGGTTGTAACAACGATCTCTTCACCGAGATATGGTATATCTCGATCGTTGGCTGCTGCGGCACTCGGGTTGGTTTTGGTGGTGGTCAGTTTGTAATAACGGTTACCGTATATTTTCTTTTGCTCCGCATTGGAAAGTTGACCCCAAACCATACCGGAGACATTGGAACCGGTACCGGCAGGTGCGTTTGCACCGGTTTGGTTATATTGGTAGTCAATCGCTGAATTTTTACCGGTACTGTTATAGTATCTGAATTCCTTTGTGAAGGCAACTTTCCTGGCGAGTTTTGGCCAAAGTTGGTTTTTGATTGCAAGAGCCAATCTGTCTTGGTCATTATAAATCTCTTCCCATTCCTGCTCAGAGAAAATCTTAGCGGCTTCCATTGCAAGAACGAAGTTTTCTTTGGCTTCGCCGTCAATATACTCATCCAGATTGAGTTTCTGCATAGCATCATACAGTTTAATGGCATTGACGTCATCGCTCTTCAGTTCATCAGGCAGAACTGCACAGAATCTACCGCGAACATTACCGATTTCAAGATAGTCGTCGCTGTCGGGTGTTTCCTCCATTGACTTGATACCTATTGCTACATAGATAACATCGGTAATTTCAGTTTTATATTTTTCCTCATTTGAGCCTAAGCCATCCAACTGAGCCTGACGCTTTTCGACAAGAGACATTAAGTCGATGGTATTGTAACCTTGCTTAACGTTTATCTGTTCCATATTGGTTACGTCCCAAAATGTCTTACCTGAGCCGCCTTCTTTATCCGCTTTCTCGGTAAGTCCAAGCCACACCCTGCAACCGAGGGTCATAGCCATTGATGAATTAACCGTAACCTCCAATGAATTGAGCCCTTCGATTGGATAAAAACCGAATTGTGTGACAACAACGGAATGTTTTATATCAAGATAAGGAATATCGTTATCTTTATTGTCGTTTAATTCGGTTGCACCGTTTTCAAATCTCTGGGTTGTTAAGCGAACATAATTATTGCCGAACTTTTTCTGCTGTTCCTCATTGGAATTAAGCAAAACGGTATTACCGGAGTCTGCAGCGGCTGAATTTTGGGAATTATTGTCACTGTCCGGAGTCCAGGTATCAGAATAATTGAGCTGATCGCCGCTGCTGTTGTATCTCTCAAAGTATTTAATATCAAGGGGTTCTTTTTTAACGAGGGAAGGCCAAGTCTCGTTGGTTACAATGTCAATGAGTTCTTCCTTGGTTTCAAATTTCTGCAATAACTCAGCATGGATTAACTCCTTAGCAACGTTGAGAAGTTCTTGGAATCTCTTCATGGCGTCATTATATACATACTTTGTGAAATCAAGACTTGAAGCCTTGTTATAGATGGTTACCAAAGAAACATCGCCTGTAAGCGGACACTGGTCAAAGGGATTGCTGAGAACAGAACCGATTTTAAGGAAATCGCTGTCGGTAACATCTCCTGTGATCTCAGAAATATAGATTGCCATACCAGTAATAGTGTCAACTTCTTTACCATTGGTAAGGGACTGATCGTTAAGTATAGCCTTAAGGTCAATGGTTGTTAAGGTGTTTGCGGGAATTTCCACAGGCTGCGTTTTTGTAGCAGCAAATTTTTCGTTGCCAGCGGGGTCGAACCAAACTCTGTATCCGATTTTTAATTCTTTTGTGGAAAGGAAGTTAATAAAGAGGGAGGTAATATCCTCACGGTAAGCGACGGTGGTTTCATTAGTTAAAATTGCGTCACCCACGGTCAAGGATGGGATATCCTGATTAAAATTGGGAGCAGTACCCACAACATCGGGGTCTTCCCTGCGGAGTTCGGCGTATGAATTTCCGAAGTTGGCAATGTCCTCTTCGGTTGTGCATACCTTAGTTGCTATAACGCCGGAATGTGCTGCGTCATTCAAGGGGTTGTTGTTACTGTCCACAATGTAATTATTTCCGTTTGCGGGGGTTTGGTCGAAATTAAGACTTAATTTACCCGAATTAAGACCTGTTTTGTTATAAGCCGCCATTGGCAAAACTGTTTCCTCGTTTTTAACAAGGTTATTCCAACCGTTCTGCAACGCTTTAACTAAAAGTTCTTTGTCACCCTTGACAACAGTCCAAGCATTGACAATAGCGGTCTGCAAAGCAGTTTTGCTGTCTTCGGTATAAATCTCACTCTTAACAGCATCCTCAGCAGCGTCAATTATTGCTACCAAATCTTCGCTGTCATTAAATTCGGCAGGGAAAGTGGGGCTGCTGTTATTGATAACCATACCCATACCGACGGTTAACTCAGCATCGTCGGTGAACTCGGCTTGAGTGATACCTAATCTAACGTTTTCAAATTTCGTGAGAGTAACATCGGTTGCCAGATACAATTGATGCTGGGCATTATTAATGGATTTGGCAACATAGTCGTCAACAACTGCCTTGAAGTTTGCCATGTCTTTAAAGCCGCTGAGTTTGGTTACGGTTCCGTCACCGGGAACGGTGATGAAATCGGTGTATATAACGGTGTTGTGGGTTTTGGTTACACCGTCTGCGCCTTTATAACCGAAGTCAACACGGTATCCGATTCTAACGTTAACCTCTTTGTTTGAAGAAACGTTTAGATAAATGTCTCCCATATCCTCCGGGGGCATAACCTCTAAGAAGTTGGCTTTAGAGGGGTTCACTAAAAACCATTGAGCACCTTTATCTTTATTATCCTTATTTATCGTGAATTTATAAGAACCGAAATCAGCCTTTTCGGCGTCGATGGTTTCGGTTAAGGGAATATTCCAATCAGTATCCTCATCGATGTTTTTGGATGCTTTAAAACCTTCTAAAATTTTATATTCCAACTGATTCCATGCTGTTTTAATTTCAGAAATTGCGTTGGCTTTATCGGCGTTAACGCTTAACTGCAGGCAGGGAATAATTGCAGAAGCAAGCAAAACAACCGAAAGAAAGAGGGATAATATTCTGCCTCGTTTCATTATCTTTTCTCCTTTCAAATTCGTGTGATAACTTTAAGTTTTGATACCCTTTGTTCTTTTGTGAAACCTTTGTTATGCCACAATCTTAATAATGGCAACTGCATAAACATCGGTATCATAAACCTGAAGTTTCATATCGGTGTTATTTACCGTACCTGAATTCACAAGGCTTTCATCACCCACAAGTTTTACCCTAACGGCAATGGTATCGCCGACTTTAGCATCGGCAGCACATTTGTAGGTAGCGGATGTACCGTCGTTATTTTCTTCAACAGTACCCATACGCTTATTAAGTGTTTTGTTTTCACCTGACTCCTTATATTCGAAGCAATCTGTTTTAAGATATGCATCTTTAAGAGCGGTGCTTTCTAAATAATTTTCAGGATATCCTTCCTCACCTGAGGAATAACCGTCAACCATACCGCGGAATACTTCGAATTTAAAATCTACACCATCCTCAAGCCCAACACAAGCGTCGGTGTCAACCTTAATCTCAACGCCGGTGTCCTTTTTGGTTGCCAAACTGTATTCGATTTCACGGGAACCGTCTGCCAATGCAATCTGCTGGGCGGGTGCTATGGTAGAATAGATTACCAAGCAGTGGTTAGCGGAAATTGTATCTTCTATATAGTAATTGCCCGGTGTACCTTTTACCTCAAGCCGCTTGCCGTCGGGGAGGATAGCGTTTCCGTCAAACATATTCTGTGACTCCTTTGAATCAACGAAACTGCTTTCAGGATATTCGTGAACATATTTGTAATATGTTCCGTTTCTGTCGCCAAGGTTAATGCGAACGGTGCGTGTTCTATAATTTTCTTTATTGTTCTTATAAGCACTATAATCAAAACTCGGAGTGCTGCCGTCTTTTTTCATACCGCCGAAATAATCAAATTCAGCAACAACGGCAGTATCATTGTCCTTCATATATGTAGCCAAGCGAACGCTGTTCTCATTACCTTCATTAACGGTAGATTTTGCAACCTTAGAATATGCCGGAACATATCCTGTAAATATTTGTTCACCGAAGGTTGAGTTAACTCCCTCAAGACCTAAAGCCTTTGAACCTTGTGTTTTACCGGTCATGGAAGGATAAGCCCAACCATGTAGAACAGAACTGTTTCTGAAGTTTGCTTCTCGTACAAAGTAACTGTCGTGACAGAACCAGTTAAGTGCAGAATGGGCTCCGCCCAACGACATAGCGATTGCCATGGAAACAGGCGTTCCGTCAAAGGGAGTTGCGATACCGCTATATTCCTGCTTACCGTCAGCAGATGCTGTATAGGCCGGATCGTTTTCACTCGGGCCAATTTCTGCTATAAAGACATTGTAAGAACCATCTCCGTCCATCTTCCATCTGTTATTAGACTCAAACGCGCCAACTTCACACTGAGATCCTCTGGAGATATTATTTGTCGGATCTTTTAACCAATTTATGTATTGGTGGTAATCCAACAGATCGCAGTAGCCTTTTTTATAGGCGTTTTCATATACGTAATCATTAAACTGAAGCACTTTGGAATCCGCAGAAGGAACCACACCTTGCTCCGTGCCGACTATGGCGATTGTGTGTTTAGAGCGATCTGTCGCATGGCGGTAACCTCCTGTTACTAATGCATTGTGAACATACTCCAACATCTTGCACCAATATGTACGCTTATCACCGAATGCGGAAAATTCAGAGCCATTGTTGCCAACCTCGTTATAGAAGCCTACGTACTTAATGGTGGATGCATCTCTGTTGCCTTTAACGATAAAACCTCTGTTTTCGCACTCCTCAAGCAATAAAGCAAGGTTATTGGCAAAAGCCTGAAGGTCACGTGGAGCAGAACGCTTTGACATACCGAACGCTTGAATATCGGCTGAAGCAGAAGGAACATCCTTAATTCCGAACCAGTATGCCATGGGTTTCATATTCTGATATCCCCAGTTGAGTTCAACTGCGGTACCGGCAGCCTGGAAAACCTCAAGATAACGCCAGAAGTTATACATGAAGGCCGAATTGAAATTCAATTCTCCATCCGTCCATCTTTTTTCGCCGCCATCAGCGTCGTCCATAAAGCAAAGATAATAAGGTAAAATCATAAAACGAACCGTTTTGGGTTTGATTTTGATTATACGCTGAGCGTTAATCTCGAAATATGCATCAGACATTCCGGCGTTTACTATGGCGTCGGGTCCCAATGCCATATCCCACTCGTTCATACCGAGACCGGCAAAGATTGCATCTTCCCCGCTACCCTCATACTTTTTAACAGTATCATCAGGATTAACATTGATAACAATGTTAGCGTTGCCACTGGTTTCGGCGGCAATAGTGCCCGTTCCGAACGCTACAGCAACGCAAAGTAACATTGCCATGACCGGAACTAAGAATTTCTTGCTGAATACCTTTTTCATTTTTTTACCTCCAATGTGAATAACAGCCGCAAATCCACATAAGAATGCCGATTAGCGGACGAAAAATTTCCAAATTAAATATAACATATTTAATTATAAAAATCAACCCACAATTTGCGTTTTTTTATGGAATATTTTATTATTTTAATAACTATGTGAAGAAAAATAGGGCATAATTTATAAAAAGAAACGGTAAAAATTGTAAGATTTGCTTTTTATGGTTTTATTTGGAAATCAATTCTTGTGTGTAACTCTGTTTTAGTAAACAGATTTCGATTTAAGCAGTAACTTAAAATTTGTGCAAAACTGCCTCTCTTGTGTAAAATGCCTCACTTGTGTAAAGGGAGGTATGGGTGGGCAAAATTGCGACTTGAGAGTTCACAACCCCTCCGACTTCGCTCCGCTCAGCCACCTCCCCTGCAAGCATGGGAGGTAAAAAATTTGCACTGACCAATACCTCCCATATTTATAGGGGTGCGGGTTGCCGATGGCAACCTCTAAACGAAGTTTAGAAGCACCGACCGAGGCGGGAGCCGAGACGGTGCCGAGG
>JAZNOA010000011.1:0-39517 GCA_045580545.1 Acutalibacteraceae bacterium
CAAAGCTACGCACCGAAAAACGTAGCCTGATCTGTTGCGACACAGTTCACTCCAAACAGGAAATGATATCAAGGCATACATTTTTACCAATAGTATGCCTGTTCAGAGTAATATTAAACTGTGTCGCATTTGGTATTATATCACAAGGTGTCGAAAAAATAAAGATGTTTTAGTAAATTTATAAGATAAAATACTTCATAACAAAGTTACACACCTTGAGAAAATGAAACATTTATGTTAAAATTTTATTCTAAAAGGTTTAGTTTTTTGAGGTAATATTATGTGCATATATTTAAAAAATGAAAGTGGATTAACTTATAAAGGACAGGAACATATATTTCCTGCAGCGTTAGGCGGAAAAATCAAGTTGGAAAAAGGGTTAGTTTCAGACCAAGCCAACTCAGAATTGAGCAAACTTGAAGATGAAATGATACATATTTCTACCGTTGCGATGTGTAGAGAATTTTATGGTCCTGGCGATAGGGGGAGCAAAACTAAGGGCGCAGGAACAATACGTCTTATAACCGATGCAAATACTGGTTCAATCAGCATGGGATTTATGTGTTTTGGCAAAACATTTCATATTCCACATATTTGTATTAAAGGAAAAGAATACGTATTCAGCAGCAACGCTGAAGATGAAAGTAAGGCAACACAAGATTTTTTGAAATTTATGACTGAACTTAACAATCTTGAGGATAAGTTTGTTAATATTACAAATGCCGATGTTCCTTCTGATGTCATATTGGTCGGTAGATACGACCGGAAGTGGTATGTCGCTTGTAAAGATACTGATAAACTTCATTCGGTTATAGATGCAATATTATCTTCTTATAAATTGGGCGACAAGTCTTATAGGGCAATACAAGCCAAACTAAAAAATCAAATAATAGAGAGCCACAATAGCAATCGCGCTTATGCCAAAATCGGTTTTAATGTTATGTGCAAGTTTTTTGGTGAAGATTTTGTGCTTAAACATGAATTTGATACTTTTCGCGGCTGGTTAATCAATGGAAAGCCATTTAACGAGAATTGGATGAATGAAAATATAATAAAAAAGCCAGCTTTTCCGATTGATATTCCAGAGCATTCTCATTGGTGTCTTATAGTGTGCAACAAAAATAAATTATACGCTTTTATATGCTTATATGATAGTTTTTGCCGCAGATATTATATTGGAGAAAAACCTAAAGACTGTAGTTTTTATTTTCCGGCAGGTTATATTTGTGATTGGAAAAATGAAAAGGAATACACTTTAAGCGAATATATAAAACTTGCCATTAAATTTAAAAATTGATAACTTTATTAATTATAATTTGACTTATAAAAACAAAGGTGCCTATATGTATTAGTTACATATAGGCACCTTCTCTTGTGTATGTAATTTATTTATCGACAAACGGGACCTGAGGCAAAGAAACCCATTTAGCTATTTTATTGTACTTTTGAGCAAGATCTTTCACAATACCGCCAGCATATTTAATTCCAGTAATTAGCTTCCCGGTTTTAGACTGTGGATCTGCGCATTCCAAAAGAAAACGTTCGATTTTTTTCATTGCTCCAGATTTAGCAATATCTTCCTTTGTCTCACAAGCATCCAACTTGTTTAAAGCCGAACTCACTTTTTCAAATTGTTCATCAAAATCTTGTGATTTTTCACTAATCTCATCTTTCAAATCGTTAAAATCACCTTGCAAACCATTAATTGTATCTCTAATCTCAATGGTTATAACAGTTGATGTAGACGCTTCAGCTGACGATGTAGATGTCGCTGTTATTGTTGGATTGATTTGCGGATTGATTTGTGGATTGATTTGCGGGGAGAAAATATTTGCAATCATCGGATTGCCATAATTACTATCCATATTCGATTCGACTCCATCAAGTAATTTTCTAATATCCACATCTTCAAATGTGTCATGACATTCTATGGTTCGTTTTCCTTTGCCCTCTGCCATTAAAAGTTTTTTATAGTCAAATAAAAATTTGCATTCATCAGAACATATACATGGTATTTTTTCTGTTATGACAATTTGATTAAACTGACCGTTTATTTCTTCAAAGGTTGTTCGTATAACAGTTAGTAACTCTTGACGATCCCGAGGGTTTTCACCGCTCACCTTAATTTCGACATAACGATCTGCTAAATTGTCATGTAATTTAACCAATGCATATGCAGTATGATGTTTTAAATAAGCACCTTTTTTCCAACATTGTTTGACACCATCAATTGTCTCAAGAAAATGATTTATTGATACAATAAAACGAGTCATAATACCGGCAGGAATAAAGTCATATTCATAACGGAAAGAAAGTGTTTTTCCATATGAAAAGTCATATTCTAAACTTATTGTTTTATTGTCAAGCAATTCTGCAACCAAATACGCTGAGTCGGTTACATCAAAAACCAATTGGAATCTTTTCATTAGATTCAATAAATAAGGATAGCGCTCTTGTGGGTAACGTTCTGTGTCTTTCCATATTAACGAAAGATCATCACTGTATAGAATTCCGTTTCTTCCTTTTAACTGTTGTTCTTGCTCGTCTAACACTTTGTAAACAGCATCAGTACCCCATTCTGAAGAAAGTATTACTAGATTTTTCAGTAATGAATCATCGTGATAATAAAGAACTATACCTAAATCGTGCAAATATTTTATAAGACTCCTAGCTTCTTCAACATCAATACTGTATTTTTTGCAAATATTTAAATATTCTGCATATGAAATAAAGTTTATCTGATGAGAGAGAGTTTCTAATTCATTACGCACATTTTTCCATGAGGATAACCAAGAGGTTTTCATTAGTGGGAGATTAATGGCAAGATTTTTGATAAGTTTTCTTAAATTTGCAATACCAATTCGATCTTTGCAACTTACATAAACGATATCCTTGATTTGCGGAAATCTGGTTTTATAATCAACTTCATCAAGGCGACGAATTCGGCCAATACCTTTGTCACACTTATTTACTACAATAATTATTGGACTATCACCTGCAAGACTTTGTATCGTTTTTAACCAGTAATCAATTCTACCATATTCATCTTCTGCAAGAGCATCCCATACCAATAAATATAATGAACGCTTAGTTAAAAAGAATTGATGTGTTGAATGATATATTTCTTGTCCACCAAAATCCCAAACATTAAGTTTATAGTCTTGTCCTTTTTTACGAAAATGCCAAGAAGTAATATCAATACCTTCTGTAGATACACCTTCTGTATATTTATCGCGTACTAATCGATTAAGCAAACTACTCTTTCCAACATGACCTTGTCCAACAATAACCATTTTCGATTCATTGAAATAATTTTTAGGTGCATTAGACTGTTGTGATAACACATATCTAGCAATTTCTTTACCAGACTGCTTTAAAATTTCAGGAGGAATTTTTTTAGCCAATGGGGTATCATCTATTGCTAATACAGAAAGATATCTGAGTTCGCTTATAGAATTAGGTAACGCTGTGATTTTTGTGTCATAAACATATAATTGTTGTAATCTTGAAAAGGCATCGATTTGTTCAGGCAGCCCTTTGATTTTAGAATGAGTAAGATAAACTCTTTTTAGATTAAAAAGCTTTAAAAAATCATCGGATAGAAACTCATCTAGGCAATTAAACCCTATCTCCTGGATTGAAGGGATTAGTAGAGATCCTGGCACTTGTGAAAATCCGCATTTGAAAATATCAAGATGAATTAATTGTGGAATATTCAATGGAGTATCATCTTCAAATTCAACCGTATTACCAGATATACTTAACACCTGCAAATTTTGCAACAATTCAATTTTTTTAGGAAGTAAAATAAAGTTATTCTTGTAATCGGAATAATCTTCATTTTGCATTATATTTCTACGCGTAATATTTCCTAGATACAACATTCGCAGATCTGATAAAGTCCAAAGCTCATCGGGCAAATAAGTTAGTCCGCAATTAGATAAATCAAGAGCTTGCCAATGAAATTTTTTTGCATCAGAAATTAATTGCAGTAGTTCATCTTGGTTAAGTGTTTTATATAACCGTTCATATGGGATGAAATTAGAAATACGTCCACATGTATCATTAATATGGTGATTTTTAGGATTGAAATGCTTATAATTTATTTTTTCATGCCATAATTTTTCCAAATTCATTTCCTCCTACAAAAATATGTTATAATGACATAATACCATATTTTTGCAGATTTTTCTACAATATTTTACAAAATATTTCTCATTCTATTAAATAATTTAATTTGAACATTTACAAGTTATTGCAGATTTGACTATATACCTTTTTCTTGATTTCAAGCGGTTTTGTCAGCTGCTCCGCCGTAGTCATTCCACTTTGTTGGTTGTGCTTCACCAAATCTTTGATAGTGGGTGATTTCGCGCTGACGCAGGAATTTTAGAGGTTCTAAAATATCTGGGTCGTCGATTAGACGGATTAGATTATCGTAGGTCACCCTTGCCTTTTGCTCGGCGGCTAAGTCTTCGTGAAGGTCTGCTATGATGTCACCTTTCGACTGTATATACTCAGCCCGCCAAGGAAGTCCGGCGGCAGCCTGCGGATAAACGCCGGTGGTGTGGTCGACGAAATACTTATCAAAACCACTTTCCTTGATTTGTTTATCCGTAAGATTACGTGTTAACTGATGCACCATAGCACTTACCATTTCCATATGTGCCAATTCTTCGGTGCCGACATCGGTCAAAATGCCTTTAACCTCATCGAATGGTTGGGAATAGCGTTGGGTCAAATACCTCATTGCCGCACCGACTTCGCCATCGGGACCTCCAAATTGACTTATGATTATCTGAGCATTTTTTGGGCTTATATTTTTAATGTTTATGGGGTACTGAAGTTTTTTCTCATATTTCCACATTTAGTTTTCCTCCATGAAGTTATTTTCCCAAGGCCAGGGGCCTTTAAGCCATTTATAACATTGGCTTTCGGGTACGTCATTTGGGGTGGCTATATATTCGCCGAATTGTTGCTCATATAGTGCCACTGCTTCTCTCCGTTT
The DNA here is from genome assembly GCA_045580545.1 of Acutalibacteraceae bacterium. Classification (GTDB taxonomy): domain Bacteria; phylum Bacillota; class Clostridia; order Oscillospirales; family Acutalibacteraceae; genus UBA737. The sequence goes on from JAZNOA010000011.1 coordinate 5,009, forward strand.
AGCACGGTATTCCTTTAAAAGTGCCATCGCCCGCATATTTGTGGGGTGGGTGTCTAAAAACAGATTTAATTCGTGGAGGGCGAAATCCATTTCATAGATGGTTCTTCTTAACATGGCTTTTCTGTTCATCTGTCTTTACCTCCATAGAAAGGCATATCCAAATTCGGAAACAGGGTTCCGTTACAAAATGCTAATTCCTCTGAATAGACGCTGTCCAATGGTTGCATATCAACGAATGCCATAGCCAAAACTCCGCCGTTTCGGGGGTCGGGCGTTGAAACGCAGAAATTATCGTCTATACAGGGAGGAATTTTAACATTATTTTTGCAGTTTTGTGTGCTGTCAATTGCTTGAGAATACATATTTAAGTCTTTTTGCATCTTATTTGCTCCCTTATATTTTGGGGTACCTTACAAAGGTCCTTTATATAATATTAACCGCTTCTGATGTATGTTAAGGGTTAAAAACTGTCGTATCACAATTTTTTATGAAATATGCATATTATTTCAAAAAATCACCTTGTAATTATATGAAAAATTTGCTATAATATTTTTCGAAAATTATTTTGAAAGGGAGCGAATTTCAATGGTAAATGAAAAATATGCATTGTGGTGCGAAAAGGCGGTTGCCGATAAAGACGTTGCCGAAGAACTTAAAAATATGAAGAATGACAGCGAAGCCATTTCAGAGGCTTTCTATAAAGATTTGGAATTCGGAACAGGAGGGCTAAGAGGAATTATCGGTGCCGGCACCAACCGTATGAACATTTATACCGTTGGAAAGGCTTCTCAGGGTCTTGCGGCCTATGTTAATTCCGTTACCGAAAAGGGCAGTATTGCCGTGGCTTATGACAGCCGTATTAAATCCGATGTGTTTGCCCGTACCGCTGCTTCGATTTTTGCAGCCAACGGAATTAAGGTTTATATTTATGAGGAACTAATGCCCACACCTATGCTTTCCTATGCTGTTAGGTATTTTAAGTGTGACGCAGGCATTGTTATAACTGCAAGCCATAATCCTGCAAAGTATAACGGATACAAGGCATACGGAGCCGACGGTTGCCAATTATGTATTGAGGCGGCTGATTATGTTCTTTCCATTATGAATAAGGTTGATATCTTCCAAGATGTTAAGTCTATGGATTTTGACACTGCCGTTAATGAGGGCAAGATTGAATTTATAGGCGATGATGTTATTGAGGAATACTTAAACGAGGTTTTGGCCTGCCGTGTGGCTCCCGAAACCGATGTTAAGGCACTGAATGTGGTTTACACACCTTTACACGGAAGCGGTAACAAGCCCGTTAGAAAGATACTAACAAAATTGGGCGTGGAAAATGTTTCGGTTGTTCCCGAACAGGAACTGCCCGACGGAAATTTCCCCACGGCGCCCTATCCAAACCCCGAAATCAAGCAGGCATTTGAATGTGCTTTAAAGTTGGCGGAAACTAAGAATCCCGACCTGCTTTTGGCTACCGACCCGGACTGCGACCGTGTTGGTATTGCCATTCCTTATAAGGGTGAGTATAAATTGCTGACCGGTAATGATGTGGGCGCTCTGCTTCTTGATTTTATTATCGACAGAAGGCAGGCAAACGGAACCTTGCCTAAAAACCCCATAGCCGTTAAAACTATTGTTACAACCGAACTCTGCCGTAAAATCGCAGAGGATAAGGGCGTTCAACTTATCGATGTACTGACCGGATTTAAGTTTATCGGCGAGCAAATCGGTATTCTTGAGGAAAAGGGCGAGGAAAACCGCTTTATCTTCGGTTTTGAAGAGAGTTACGGTTATTTGGGCGGTTCATACGTTAGAGATAAGGATGCGGTTATTGCCTCAATGCTTATCTGCGAGATGGTGGCATACTATAAGTCCCAAGGTAAAAACCTTATAGATGTCCTTGATTCTCTTTATAAGAAATACGGATACTTTATCTGCGGTCAGTTGAGTTTCACCTGCGAGGGTGCAAGCGGTATGAAGCAGATTATGGGTATTATGGAGAATTTAAGAACCGATATGCCAAAGGAAATCGCAGGGGCTAAGGTGATTAAGGCAGACGATTATGAAAAATCCGTGAGTTTTGACCTTGTAAATAACACCGAAACCAAGATAACGCTTCCTGTTTCCAATGTTCTTTGCTACTATTTGGATGATGGGTCTTCACTTATTGTCCGTCCCTCAGGCACCGAACCTAAGATTAAAATTTATTTAAGTGCTGTGGGCGAAACCAATGAAAAGGCTAAGATGAAACTTAAGAAATTGGAGCAGAGCGGAACTGCACTTCTAGGTTTTAAATAATAAGATAAGCAAAAAATTAACGGCTATCTTCGTTTTGAAGATAGCCGTTAAGTCTGTATACAAAGCCTGTTTTCGGCTCCCCTTTGTTACGGAACTATATAGGCTCTGCTAATTACAGCGGGTCAAGGGCGTGCCCGTTGCGGCATGAGCAACAAGGTAAAAACAGTATACAATTTAATTGGTGTGCAAATTTACCTCCACTACTTGTAGGGGTGCGGGTTGCCGGTGGCAACCTCTAAACGAAGTTTAGAAGCACCGACCGAGGCGGGAGCCGAGACGGGGGACCGCTTTAGCGGTGGAGGGGTCTTCAATTTCATAGTTAACAACCCCTCCGACTTCGCTTCGCTCAGCCACCTCCCCTATAAATATGGGAGGTAGAAGTCGAGTGCAAATTTATGACCCTAGTTAGAGGAAAGAATATTCAAAGTTTATCGACAAACTCAACGGCTATCTTCGTTTTGAAGATAGCCGTTATTTATAAGATTATTCTGATAAATCTTCTACGATAAGTGTTCTGACGCCGTTTTCGTCTATAACGGGAGCCTTATCACGAACTGCAAAGAATTTCTCTGCAACCTGGGGGAATAAAGCATAACTTAAAACGTCTTCAGCACATTTGCCGATGCCCTTTGCTTTCATTTCCTCAGCGTAAGATTTGAGTTCAGGCTCTAAAAGGTCGGCAGGACGGCAGGTTATAACCTTGTCATCTCCGATAGCCTTTTTGCGTACTTCCTCATTAACGGGAGCGGGGAGTTTACCGTATTCACCGCGAAGAAGACCCTTAGATTCCTTGGTAACCATCTTGTAACGCTCTCCTGAAAGAACGTTAAGCACTGCCTGAGTACCCACAATCTGGCTGGTAGGGGTTACAAGGGGAGGGTAACCGAAGTCTTCACGAACTCTCGGCACTTCGGCTAAAACCTCATAGTATTTATCCTCGGCGTTGGCCTGCTTTAATTGGGATAAAAGGTTGGAAAGCATACCGCCGGGAACCTGATAAACAAGGGTCTTAGTGTCAACATTAAGCACCTTGGGATCAAGAATTCCCTCAGCCTTCATTTTGTCGGCAACGGTTCTGAAGTGAGCGGCAACCTCGCCTAAAGCATTAAGGTCAAGGCCTGTGTCACGCTCGGTACCCTGAAGTGTTGCAACCAAAGACTCGGTGGAGGGGTTAGCGGTTCCGTTGGCAAAGGGAGAAAGTGCACAGTCCACAATGTCAACACCGGCTTCTGCTGCCTTCAAATAGGTCATATCGCCTGTACCTGTGGTATTGTGGGTGTGGAGATGGATGGGACACTTAACATTTTCCTTCAACTTCTTAACCAGAGAATAGGCATCATAGGGAAGTAAAAGGTTTGCCATATCTTTAATGCAGATAACATCTGCACCCATTCTTTCAAGTTGTTTGGCAAGGTTAACAAAATATTCCTCGTTGTGAACGGGGCTTACGGTGTAACTGAGTGCGGCTTCACAAATTCCGCCGTATTTCTTGGTTGCCTTAATAGCGGCCTCGATATTACGAACATCGTTAAGAGCATCGAAAATACGGATAACATCAATACCGTTTTCAATGGACTTTGCAACGAATGCCTCAACAACATCGTCGGCATAATGCTTATAACCTAAAAGGTTTTGACCTCTGAGCAACATTTGAAGTTTGGTGTTGGGCATATGCTTTTTAATAGTTCTAAGCCTCTCCCAAGGGTCTTCGTTAAGAAAACGCATACAGGAGTCGAAGGTTGCACCGCCCCAGCACTCAACCGACCAGTAACCGATTTTGTCCAACTTCTCAAGAGCGGGAAGCATATCCTCGATTCTCATTCTTGTGGCGGCTTGAGATTGGTGAGCGTCACGAAGAATGGTATCAGTTATAAATAGTTTCTTATTATCCATAGTTTACCTCCATTAACCGAACAGGGCGATAAGCACACCTGCGGCGATTGCAGAGCCTATAACACCTGCAACGTTGGGACCCATTGCGTGCATAAGCAGGAAGTTTGAGGGGTTTTCCTTTTGACCCACCGACTGGGAAACACGTGCAGCCATAGGAACTGCGGAAACACCCGCAGAACCGATAAGGGGATTTACCTTGTTCTTGGTGAAGAGATTCATTAACTTTGCAAGCAGAACTCCGCAAGCAGAACCTAAAGCAAAAGCAACAATACCCATAGCCATAATCTTGATAGTCTGCCAGTTCAGGAAAGCCTCAGCAGTGGCAGTGGCACCAACGGAAATACCGAGGAAAATGGTTACAATGTTCATAAGTTCGTTCTGGGCGGTTTTGCAAAGACGCTCGCAAACACCCGACTCTTTCCAAAGGTTACCAAGCATTAAGCAACCAACCAAAGGAGTGGCAGAGGGAACTAATAATGCCACGAAAATAGTAACAGCGATGGGGAAGATGATCTTTTCGGTCTTTGAAACCTTACGTAAAGGTTTCATAACAATTGCACGTTCTTTTTTGGTGGTTAAAGCCTTCATAATAGGAGGCTGAATTACAGGCACCAAAGCCATATAACTGTAAGCCGCAACGGCGATGGGACCTAAAAGGTTGGGGTAGAGTTTTGAGGTGGTGTAAATAGCGGTAGGACCGTCAGCACCGCCGATAATACCGATAGATGCGGCGGCTTCTTGAGGGAATCCTAAGTAAATACAGCCGATAAAGGTTGCAAAAATACCGCACTGTGCGGCTGCACCCAAAAGCAGTGATTTGGGATTGGAAATTAAAGGCTCAAAGTCGGTCATAGCACCGATGCCTACGAAAATAAGGCAGGGGTAAATACAGGTTTTAACACCTATATATAAATAGTCTAAAAATCCGCCCTTAAGCAAAATATCTCCGTAACCGATTTCGTGGTTCATAAATGAACGCCACAAATCGGTGTGATACATTGCGTCAAAGGGGGTGAATGCAGTAAGGTTGGTAAGGAGCATACCGAATGCAATACCAACCAAAAGCAGTGGCTCAAACTGTTTCTTAATGCCGAGCCAGAGCAGGAAAAGGGAAATACCAATCATAACAAGGGAAGGCCAGTTTTCCCCGATTTTACCGAAAAGGAGGTAAAAACCGGTTCCCTTCAAAAATTCAATTATTTGTTCCATTGTTTTAATCTCCTAAAGGGCAAATTAAGCGATAACGCAGAGAACGGCACCTGTTTCAACAGAGGAACCCTTAGTAACGTTAACAGAAGCAATGGTGCCGTCAACGGGAGCGATAATTTCATTTTCCATTTTCATAGCTTCTAAAATCATAAGAACATCACCCTTCTTAACAGCGGCACCGTTAGAAACATTAACGGCTAAAATGGTGCCGGGCATAGGAGCAGTTACGGTTTCGCCGTTTGCGGGAGCAGCAGTCGGAGCAGCGGGAGCGGCGGGAGCGGGTGCAACAGCAGGAGCGGCAACGGGAGCAGTTGCTTTAATCTCAGCAGCGTCAGCAACCTCTAAAGTAATTTCATAAGCAGTACCGTTTACGGTAACATTATATTTTTTCATTTTAAACACCTTTTCTTTTTTAAAATTAAATTTTTTTGAATGACAAAATTCTAATGGCGGAAATATCTGTTCCCAGTTCTTCTGCAACGCAGGCAGAAACAGCGGCGATTATTTCCTGACGGTTTTGTATCGGCTGAGCCTCTGCGGCAACAGTATTCGGTACGGGGGCAGCGTTATCATTCTTTTTGCGTTCACCTAACATACAAAATGCACTGACGATTTTGCAGAGCAAAACAATGCAAATAAGACCGACAAAAACAACACCGATTCCGAGTACCACAACAAAAGTATTGGAAATCTCCAACCCTGTGCACCTCCTTAAAATACCTGCAATTTAGGACTTTTAAAGTTTAATTGTGATAAATTTAACAATTTTCGCCCTTTTACACTATTATAACAGAGTTGTCAAATTTTTGCAATATAATAATGCAAAAAATCCGAAATTTTTTCAAAAAATAAGACTGTTTCAAAAAAAGTCAAATTTAGGTTCCCCTTGTCAAGAAAACGATAGCTGTCCCCACTAATTGCATTGGGTCAAGGGCTTGCCCTTGTCGTTTAGGAAGTGCGGGTCGTCGGAAACCGCCGACCCCTACAATGTAAAACTAAACATTTTTATGTCTGTTGCAAGATAGGCGGGTCAAGGGTGAAACCCTTGTCGTTGGGGGGTGCGGGTTGCCGGTGGCAACCTCTAAGCGAATGCTTAGAAGCACCGACCGAGGCGGGAGCCGAGACGGAATTGTCGGTGTTGACGGTTTAGTTTTCATTATAATTTGTCTTTCAAATGCGAAGCCACGCTTGAAAGACTTTGAGTAGAGGCTCTAATTCCGACAATTCAAAGGGGGAATCGAAATCCCCCTTTAAAGGCGAATCTTTGCGCCCTTTCTTTTCGCCACATAAAGATTGGGCGTGCCCGTCGCTGCATGAGCGACAAAGTAAAAATAATATATAATTTAATTGACGCGCTGAATTGCAACCTGCATAGTTACAACCCCTCCGTCTTTTTGCTACGCAAAAATCCACCCGCTGACGGCGGCGGTCCCCTCTGTCACTTCGTGACATCTCCCCACACTGTGGGGAGTCACCCCTGCTTGCAGGGGAGGTCTGGGGAAGTGCCAATTTGCGAACCTCGTTAGGGGAGGTTATTAAAACCTATAATATTTAATAAAGAACTCAAAATAAAGGCTGTTCCAAAAGAGAAACAGCCTTTATCGGTTAGTATTGTATTTATTAACCTAAGAATGCGTCGTGAATGGCGGAAACTGCCTTGTCGGCATACTTTGCATCAATAAGAACGGAAATTTTAATTTCGCTGGTGGAAATCATATGAATGTTAATATTGGCATCATACAAAGCCTCAAACATCTTGGAGGCAACACCGGGGTGGCTTTCCATACCTGCACCCACAATGGATACCTTAGTAACGCTGTCGTCCATCTTAAGGCTCTTGAAGTTGAGAGCGTCCTTCATTCCGTTGATTGCTTCAATAGCCATATTGCCCTGGTCAAGGGGAACGGTAAAGGTGATGTCCTTAGTATTGTCACGTCCCACAGACTGAAGAATAATGTCAACATTTATTTTATACTGTGCCAATTTATTGAAAATTTTGAAAGCAACGCCGGGGGTGTCCTGAAGTCCTACGATAGAAATGGTTGCAACATTATTGTCCTTTGCAACGCCTCGAATTAAAGTTTTTTCCATTTTAACTGTCTCCTTTACGATTGTTCCGGGTTTTCTTTCAAGGCTCGAAAGAACCTCAAGTTCAACATTGTATTTCTTAGCCATTTCAACCGAGCGGTTGTTAAGTACCTGAGCACCTAAGGATGCTAATTCCAGCATTTCGTCATAACTGATTTCATCCATCTTAATTGCATTCGGCACCTTGCGGGGGTCGGCGGAATAAACACCGTCAACATCGGTGTAAATCTGGCAGAGGTCTGCATTCATTGAAGCGGCGATTGCAACCGCGCTTGTGTCCGAACCGCCACGACCCAATGTGGTAATATCATCGTACTTATTAAGACCTTGGAAACCTGCAACAATAACAATGTTTCCTTTTGAGATTTCGTTTCGTATTCTTTCGCTGTTAACTTTTTTTATGCGGGCAATACCGTGGTGAGAGTCGGTGTGGAATCCTGCCTGCCAACCGAGAAGTGAAGTTGCGGGGCAGCCTAACTTTTCAATGGCCATTGAAAGCAGAGCGATGGAAATTTGTTCGCCGGCGGAAAGGAGCATATCCATCTCTCTTTTAGAAGCACCGCTGGGGTTGATTTCCTTTGCTTTTTCGATAAGGTCATCTGTAGTGTCACCCTGAGCGGAAACAACAACCACAACGTCGTTACCCTTTTTATAATCCTCAATAATTCTATTGGCAACATTGAAAACTCTCTCGGCGTTGGCAACAGAGGAACCGCCGAACTTTTTAACTATTAGTGCCATATTTTAACCTCCTAAAGTATGGTATGAAGTGTTTTGATTTCGCAGTTTGGGAAGTTATTAAGTTTTTGTGAAAGCAAACTGTTCTTAATGGGTTTTGTGATAAAGCAGATTTCTTTTGAAAACTCATTTTTAGTAAATTGGAGTGTTAAATCGGAGAAGTTCTCCTCAAACAGGTTTACAAGGTTTTCGTAATCTTCGCTGCTTATTTTAACGAAGATGCTTTCGCTTCGGTCACTGTTGTTATCGACATAACCCTCATATCCGTCTTCCCAGTTAAGGTATTTAGCCGCTTTAACGTGTTTTGCACAGTCCATAATATCGGCAACAACGGCACTGGCGGTGGCTTCCTTACCGGCACCCTTACCGTAGAACATAACTTCACCTGTTTGGTCACCGTTTATCAAAACCGCATTAAATACACCGTTAACACCCGAAAGCATAGACTGACGGCTCACAACTGTGGGTCTAACCGTCGCGGTGATTTTACCGTTTTCAAGTTTTTCGGCATGGCCTATAAGTTTAATAACGCAACCGAAACTGTCTGCCGCGGCTACATCGTCTAAAGTTATGTTTGTTATACCCTCGGTTTTAACCTGTTCGGGATAAACGTGTTTGCCGAAAGCCAAGGTTGCCAAAATGCAAACCTTACGGCAGGCATCGTAACCTTCAATGTCGGCGGTGGGGTCCTTTTCGGCATATCCCTTTTCCTGAGCCAACTTTAAAGCATCTTCAAAGGACATATTATCCACTATCATTTTATTTAAAATGAAGTTTGTTGTTCCGTTTAAAATTCCCGAAAATTCGGTGATTTCATTAGCGGAAAGGCATTGGGCGATGGGGCGAAGCACGGGAATACCGCCTCCCACACTTGCCTCAAAAAGGAAGTTTACATTGTTTTGGTTGGCAATTTTAATAAGTTCGGCACCTTTTACTGCCACCAACTCTTTATTGGAGGTTACAACGCTTTTGCCGGCTTCAAGGCATTTTTTAACGAAATCATAGGCAGGGTTAACGCCTCCCATAACCTCGGCAACAATCCTCACACTTTCATCATTCAAAATATCTTCGAAGTTTTTGGTGAATTTATCACTGTAAGAAAGGTCATTAAACTCTCTCAGGTCGAGAATGTATTTAACAAAAATATCGTCCTTAACTCGGGCATCAATTCGGTCTTTGTGGTTAATTAAAATTTCGGCAACACCGGAGCCCACAATACCGTGACCCATTATAGCAACATTCATATTTTACCTCCTTCGGGTAAATAATATATTAAAAATATTATATTATAAAATTTTACCAAAATCAACAAAAAATGTAAATTTCGGCAATTTTGGTTTATATGTTTAAAATTTATCCTATTAGAGGTGCGTTTTTTGGGAGAGCAGGCAAAGAAAAACTTCATAATCAACACGATTTTCGTTTTACTGTGGTCGGGGATAATCTTTGTTGCCGGAAAATTTCTTTTGGGGTATCTTTTTCCTTTTGTTATAGCATTTGTCGTGGCGTGGATAATGCAAAGGCCTGCTGAACTAATCTCCGGCAAAATTCATACAAAAAAGGGGATATGTGCCCTTTTGCTTTCCGCCGTTTTGTATATTGCGTTGGCGGGAATAACGGTTTTTTTGATTTTCAAAATATTCTCCTTTGCAGGGCAGGGGATTTCTTATATATCCGACTTCGGGAATATTTTAGGAACTGCACTCAACCGTTCAAAATGCGAAATAGATAAAGTTTTAAAAAATGTTTCTCCTGATTTTAAGGCAACAGGCGAAACCCTGATAGACGAAGCCGTTAAAGGCATAACCCAAAAACTGACATCCCTTTTGACCGACACGGCATCTTTTGTTGTAAGAAAGACACCCTCCTTTATTTTCAGCAGTATTGTGGCATTTGCGGCAACCTGTTATATTGCCAAAGATTTTGACGCCCTTTCCCGATTTGTCAAAGGGCTTTTAAAAAAGGAAACAACAGTAAAAATAAAGGAAATCAAAGACATTTTAAAAACCTCGGTTTTAAAAATGCTCAGAGGGTATTTTGTGTTGGCGATCATAACCTTAGGAGAACTTTTTGCGGGACTTATGATTTTAGGGGTAAAAAATGCATTTTTAATATCCCTCGTAACGGCGGTTATAGATATTCTTCCGGTGTTGGGAGTGGGTGCGGTGCTGCTGCCATGGGGAATTTTATGTCTTTTATCGGGCAAGGTTTTTTTGGGCTGGGGACTTCTTATTTTATATGCAGTTATAGTTCTTGCAAGAAATTTTTTAGAGCCTAAAATTGTTGGAAACAGAATGGGAATTAACCCTTTATTTATCCTTTTGGCGATGTTTTTGGGATTAAAACTTTTAGGTGCGGCAGGTCTTATTATTTTGCCCGTAACACTTATTGTTGTGGTCAAATATTATAAGAATGAGATGGAAAAAAACACATCTCGTTAGGAGTGTTAATATATGGGCTGTGATATAGAACTGGAAAATATTACTAATGCCATAAAGACCCGTGATTTGCTGAGAAAAAATAAGTACGGTGCAAAAATTGAAAAAAGTTCGGGTAAAACCAAAAAAGGTTGTGCTTATACTGTTAAAACCGATGCCGACTGTTCTTTATGTAAGAAAATAACCGCAGGGTCGAGTATTAAAGTAATAAATTTATCATAAGGGCGTTTTTTGACGCCCTTTCAGTATATTTTAAAAATCGGTTTTCGGATTATCGCGGGCTTAAGGTAAAATTTGTTTTTCCGGCGACAGGAGCGGCGGAAAAACTCATTATAAGCGAAAACCGCATTAAAGGCGGTTTTCAAGGGGCGTGGGTGGTATTGGCGGGAGTGGAGTGCAGTCCGAAAATTTATTTTCGGCGAACGGCATTCCCGCCAACATTATTTAAGGAGGAAAGAGTTGTGATATATTTTGACAATGCCGCCACCACGGGTATAAAGCCTAAATCCGTGGTGAAGGCTGTGAATTTTGCTTTGGAAAATCTTTCGGCAAATCCGGGCAGAAGCGGACATAGCAAATCTGTTCAAGCGGCAGAAACGGTATATAAAGCGAGAGAAAAGCTGTCGGACTTTTTCGGCTCGGAAGGACCCGAAACGGTGGTTTTCACCCAAAACTGCACCCATGCCGTAAACTGCGTTTTAAAGGGACTTCTTAAAAAAGGAGACCATTGCATAATATCCTCTTTGGAACATAATGCGGTGGTGCGTCCACTTGTTAAAACAGGGGTTTCTTATAGCGTGGCGGAGGTGTCTCTTACCGACGATGATGAAACCGTGAAAAATTTCAGTGAGAAAATCAAACCCAATACAAAACTGATTTTTTGCACGGGGGCATCCAATGTTTTGGGTAAAATTTTGCCTATAGAGGAAATTGGTGCTATTTGCAGAAAAAAAGGTATATATTTCGGTGTGGACGCCGCTCAAACGGCGGGTGTTTTGCCCATTGATATGAAAAAACAAAATATAGATTTTCTGTGTATTGCACCCCATAAAGGACTTTACGCACCTATGGGAATAGGTGTTTTAATAGCGAGAAAGCCTCTGCCTGACACTATCATTGAGGGCGGAACGGGAACTAACTCCAACGAACTGGTTCAACCCGCCTTTCTGCCGGAAAGATTGGAAAGCGGAACGGTTAATGTGCCGGCAATAGCGGGGGTTACGGCGGGACTGGAATTTGTGAAATCCCGTGGAATAAACAGCCTTTATTACGGAGAACTGCGGCTGATTCAAAGACTTTATAAATCCCTTGAAAACAATCAAGATATAATTCTTTATACACCCTATCCCGAAGAAGGAATGTATGTGCCGTTACTTTCGTTTAACGTAAAAAATACCTCCTCTTATGAGGTGGCGTCCTTACTCGGGGATAATGAAATTGCCGTCAGGGGCGGGCTTCACTGTGCTCCCTTTGCCCACAGACAAACGGGTACTTCAGAGGTTGGTACCGTGCGTGTTGCGGTGGCTTATTTCAACAATTCTTCGGAAGTGGATATTTTTTCGAAAATCCTTAAAAGAAATTTAATAAATTTCCGCAAAAAAACAGTTGAATGAAAACAAATGTTATGTTAAAATATATTATGTAAATTTGTGTTTTGTGTATTATGTATATATTTTAAGAATATTTGCGAAGGAAGTGTAATTTTTGGACAGTTTGTGGCATGCCGTATATACAGTTTGGAATCATATAGTTTACGCAGTTTCGAATATGCGTTTTCCCCAGGATATTATTGATATTTTGGTTATAGCCTTTGTCGTTTATAAAGCCATCGAATTTTTAAGGGAAACACGGGCAGGTCAGTTGGTTAAGGGCATTATAATGCTTTTTGTTATTTATGCCATTGCCGATTGGTTAGGGCTTGCCGTATTAGAGTGGACCCTTTCTAAAATTGTGGATTCTGTAATTATTGTTGCTGCGGTTATATTCCAACCTGAACTCCGCCGTATTTTAGAGCGTGTAGGAAGAACCAATTTCAAAACGGGTCAACTTTTAGACGGCGAGCAGGATGAGATTTCAAAGAGTATTGACTGCATAGCCCGAGCCGCCGGTATGATGCAGGACCAAAAAATCGGCGCGCTTATTGTTTTTGAAAGAAAAACTCAGTTGGGCGAGATTATAAATACGGGAACTGTGGTTGATGCAGCACCTTCTGTTTCGGTTGTTAATAACATATTTTTCCCGAAATCTCCTCTGCATGACGGTGCCATGATTGTTAGGGACGGCAGAATTTACGCCGCAGGATGTATTCTGCCCCTTACCCAGAGGACAGATATAAGTTCCGCTCTCGGAACCCGCCACAGAGCGGCTATCGGTATGACCGAAAACTCAGATGCGGTGGTGCTTGTGGTTTCTGAGGAAACAGGAATTATTTCCATTGTATCAAACGGGCAGATTAAGAGGAATTTTAATTCCATTTCCGCAAGTGTTGAACTTAATCATCTGCTTTTAAGCGAAGAAAATGTTGAGAAGGATAACTTTGTGAAAAAGGTTATGAAACTGTTTACCAAAAAAGAAAAAGGAGAAGATAAAAAATGAAATTTTTGAAAAAATTCTCCTTTAGAAAACTTTTATATAATAAAAGGTTTACCGTTCCTTTTTCGATTTTTTTGAGTTTCGTTTTGTGGATGGTAATTTCTGTTAATCAAACCCCCATAATCGACCGCACTTTTTCGAATATCGGTGTTACCATAAATTTAGAAAGCACCTTTGCGGGCGAAAATAAAATGGAAATAATCGGTGATATTTCCGATCAGAAATTCACGGTTCTTGTAATGGGTCAAAACCATATAGTTACGGGACTCAGTTCATCGGACATCAACCTTTATGCCTCTGCCGCCACGGTGGACAGTCCCGGTGAATATAAGTTAACGGTCTCCGCATCTGTGACGGGCGAAGATTATGAAGTTGTCAGCATTTCTCCCAAAACCGTTAAGGTCACCTTTGATTATATCGAAACTAAGGAATTTACCGTAACTGCCTTGGCCGAGGGTGCCACCGCTGTTGAGGGACTTATTACCGAACCGGCGGTTGTCAGCGGAATGGAAAGCAATACCATAACAATAACAGGTCCCAGAACGGTGATTAACAGTATCGAAACCGTTACTGCCAAAACTCAGGTCAACAAGACCCTTTCAGCCAGCGAAACCTTTGACGCCGATATTATTCTCCTTGATAAGGATGAAAAAGAAATCAGCACCGAAAATCTTCAACTTAGCACAGAAAAGGTGCAGATAACCGTACCTATTTCCAAGAAAAAAACTGTGCCGGTTAAGGTTGATTTCACCAATGTTCCGGGCGGATTTAATAAGGACAGTATAACTGCCGAAATCGACCACTCCACGGTTACCGTTATAGGAACACCCGAAACGGTGGATAAAATAGCCGAAATTGCCCTGTCACCCATTGATATTTCCGCCGTAAGCCGAAATGCAACTACCTTCGAGGTATCTCCCAAACTTCCTGAGGGCGTGAGGATGTTTGAGTCTTTTGAAAGTTTCAATGTAACCCTTAATTTATACGGTTATACCGAAAGAACCGTAACAATCTCCGAATTCACATACGTGGGATTGGGTGACGGATTGAAAGCAACTGCGTCGGGAAGCATTAAAAATGTTAAAATTTGCGGACCTTCCAATGTGGTTAACAAATTAAGCACATCTGCGATTTATGCCGAAATTGACCTTACCAACAAAAAGGCGGGAGAACACGCAGTTGTCGCTAAGATAAACTTCAGCGAAAATAAATATGTTTGGGCCGTGGGCACCTACGAAACAACCGTAACAGTAAAATAGAAAAATCGGCGGGGAGGAAATTATTCCTCCCCAAACTGAATTTTTGTCAAAACCTCTTTCGTTGCATAAAATGTGTCAAGGAGGTTTATTTATGGCAGAAATAGTTTTTGGAATTGTGTTGATTTTTCCCGCAATGTTAGGATTGGCAGAAATGCTACATACATTAAAAATGCATCTTCTGTCTTCCCCTAAACGGTGTGAAAGGGTGCTTGTGGTTTACCCTGATGACGAAAACTTTCAAAGGCAAATTATGAAAACCGCCGAGGAAAGAAACTGGCGGGGAGAAAAATTTGCCCAAAGGGTTTTGGTGTCGGTTAAAAATATAAGCCAAGAAAATACCGAAGATGCCATAACTTTGGCGAGAAAATACGGATTTGAAATATTAAACGGAGATATTTAAAGGCGGTGGAATTATGGATGAGAATACTTTGCAAAGTGCCACTTTAATCGAGGGTACCGTTGAGAGAATAACCTATTCAAATCCCGCTAATTCCTACACCGTAGCAAGTGTGAAGTTATCGAAAGAAACTGTGACGGTTGTGGGAATTCTTCCCTTTTTAAATGAGGGCGATACCGCACGGTTTGAGGGGGAATATACCTTTCACCCAACCTACGGTCAGCAGTTTAAGGCAACATCTTTTGAGAGAATTATTCCGAGGAACTCAGCCGCTATTTTAAAATATTTGTCTTCGGGTGCCGTTAGAGGAATAGGCCCTGCCACTGCCCTTAGAATTGTTGAAAAATTCGGGGACGGCTCCCTTGAAGTTATTCAAAACCGTCCTGAGGAACTGGCGACTTTAAAGGGAATATCCCTAAACAAGGCTAAAAATATATCTGAGGAATATGCCAAGCAATACGGTGTTAGGGATATAATGCTTCTTCTCTCAAAATACGGTATCGGAGCGGATAGGTGCCTTAATATCTACCGCCGTTTCGGGCAAGGCTCCACCGACGTTATTAAATCCAACCCTTATACCCTTTGCGAGGAGGGGTTGAACTTTCCTTTTGAGGTTGCGGAGGATATAGCGGCGGATTATGCAATCGAAAAGGACAGTGAACTAAGGGTTTCGGCAGGCATTGAATACGTGCTTAGAAAAAACCTTGCCAACGGGCACACCTGTCTTCCGAGAGATAAATTTATTTCCGTTTGCTGTCGGCTTCTTGAATGTAAAGAAAGCACGGTGGAAACCTGTTGCGACAGACTTATAGACTGTTTCAGATTAAGCGTTAAAACGGTGGGAAAAACCGAATTTATAGCGCTTCCCGAATATTATGCCGCCGAGCAGTATATTGCGTCAAGGCTTTTGTCGGTTAAGAATTATATTGACACTAATGTTACGGTCGACCCATTGGAGATTGAAAACGTGGAAAACCGACTGAATATTAAGTTTGAAAACCTTCAAAAGCAGGCGATTTTCGAGGCATTTGAAAACGGAATACTTGTGTTAACGGGAGGTCCCGGAACAGGCAAAACCACCACCCTTAATGCCATTATCAAACTTTTTGAAATCAGGGACTTGAAGATTGAACTCGCCGCCCCCACGGGCAGAGCCGCCAAGAGAATGACCGAACTTTGCGGAAGAGAGTCTAAAACCATACATAGGCTTTTAGAGGTGGAATGGGGCGAAAACGATGAGCGCTCCTTCGGCCGGAATGAAAAAAATCCCCTTGACTGCGACTGTCTTATTGTGGACGAGGCTTCCATGATAGACGCTCTCCTTTTTTCCGACCTTTTAAAGGCACTAAGGAGCAGTACGAGAATTATAATTGTGGGGGATTCCGACCAGTTGCCCAGCATCGGTGCGGGAAATATTTTGGGGGATATTCTGTCGGCAGATGTTTTTCCCTCAATAAGGCTTAAAAAGGTGTTTAGACAGGCACTTAAAAGTAAAATCGTCACCAATGCCCACGCACTGATTGAGGGCGAGAAACCCGATTTTTCGGACAAAAACTCCGACTGTTTTTTCCTGCACAAAAGGGATAAATTTTCCACCTGCGATACGGTGCTCGATTTAGTTTGCAACCGACTTCCCTCGGCTTACAACATAAACCCTTTAACCGATATACAGGTTCTTTGCCCCTCAAAAATGATGGAAACAGGAACCGTTAACCTTAATAATCTTCTTCAGGCAAACCTAAACCCTAAAAAGGATAAACAAGCCCAAATGTCTTTTAAAGGCTTTTATCTGCGGGTGGGGGACAAGGTTATGCAGACCAAAAACAACTACGATTTGCAGTATAAAAAGGATAACGGGGAATACGGCACGGGGGTTTTCAACGGTGATATCGGCTATATAACCGATATTGACATAAGAGGCGGAATTTTAAAGGTTAGATTTGACGACAGGGAAGCAACATATTTTTCTGAGGATTTGTCTCAATTGGAATTAGCCTACGCCGTTACGGTACATAAAAGTCAGGGCAGTGAATATGACTATGTGGTTATTCCTTTAATGGACGTGCCCTCCCGCCTTAAATACCGAAATCTGCTCTATACCGCCGTTACAAGGGCTAAAAAAATGCTGGTTTTAGTGGGTGACGAGGCGGTTTGGAGTCAAATGGCCGAAAACGACCGCAAAACCTTAAGATACACCCTTTTGATGGAATTTTTGCGGGAAAAGGCGAATTATGAATTTATTTAAGGGTATTTTGGAAGTCTTTCTCGATACGCTTTATCCCAACCGTTGTGTGGGTTGCGGTGAGATTATCAATAAGGATGACGCCTTTTGTGACTACTGTTTCGAGATGCTTTCTAAAACTTCGGGGGACAATCGCTGTAAGGTTTGCGGAAGTCGGAAGAAGGACTGTCTTTGCCGTTACAGAGTTTTCCACTTTACATCTGCCACCGCACCGTATTATAATGAGGGTGTTGCCAAAAAGGCTATGTGGGACTTTAAATTCAGGCGAAAAATTCAGTTTGCCGATATATTTGCCCGCCAAATGGCATTAACCGTTAAAACCGACTTTTACGGTGTGAATTTCGATGCGGCGGTTTATGTTCCTATGCCGCTTAAAAAGGTGCTCAAAAGGGGATATAATCAAAGTCGGGAATTGGCGGTAAGACTGGCGGAAATTTTAAATATTACTTTGGTGGAAAATGCCTTAGGGTGTAACCATAAAAGATATATTCAGCATAAAACAGGTTTTAAAGACCGTTTTCAAAATGTTAAGGGTGTTTATTACCCGAATGCGTCCTTAAAGGGAAGGACTGTTTTATTGGTGGACGATATTAAAACAACGGGTGCTACTTTAGACGAATGTTCACGAGCACTTTTGAAAGCAGGTGCTGCCGAAGTATACTGCATAACGGGGCTTATTTCAAAGAAAAAAGACCCCAAAAAGAAAGGAAGAAAACTTAAAAATGGCTAACGATATTGGAATTGATATTGGCTCCTCTAAAACGGTTATTGTTTCAAGTTCGAAGGTGCTTTTGGAGCAACCCAACGTTGTAACGGTGGACAGTGAGACACTTATGCCCGTTTACTTCGGTGAAAAGGCAAAGCAAACACAGGGCAGAACGCCGGACAGTTTGATGTGCGTTAACCCAATTGAACGTGGGGTTATTTCCGATTATGACATTGCCGAGGCAATGCTTAAAAACTATATGGCAGAGGGGTTTGGAAATAAAATTTTAAGACCCCGCATTATGGCAACTTTGCCCGCAGGTCTTACCGAACTTCAGCACCATTCCCTTTCCAATGTTATTGAGGGAGCGGGAGGCAGAAATGTTTTCATTATTGAAAGTCCTTTGGCGGTGGCTTTCGGTTTGGGAATAGATTTTTCAACCCCTAAGGGAACGCTTATTGTTGACGTAGGGGCAGGAAGCACCGATATCGCCGTTGTATCTATGGGAGGAATTGCGGTTTGCGAGTCATATAAGGTGGCTTCCTTTGATATTGACGCTCAAATTATCAGGTACATCAGAAAAGAATATAATATCGAAATCGGGGTGCTAACTGCCGAGCAGATAAAAATTAAAATAGGTGCCGCTATTAAAAGACCTATTGAGGTGGCTATGGTGGCAAAGGGTCAAAATGTGTTTACAGGTCTTCCCGAAAGTTTTGAGATTTCGGCAGGGGAGATTTATGACGCAATTATTGACACCGTTGATTCTATTTGTGACAGTGTCCGTCAGGTTATAAACAAAACCGACCCCGATTTAGTGTCAGACTTCAGCACCGACGGACTTTTCCTTTGCGGGGGAGGAGCATTGCTTTCGGGATTTGATAAGAAACTCAGCGAGTATTTGGGTATTCCCGTGAATTTATTGCCCGATCCTGCCCACAGCGTTGTTAAGGGAGCGGCGGCAGCACTTAAGAATCCCGATATGCTTAAAAACGTGGATTACAGAATGCGTTCCATTAAAGAATTGGAGATTGAGTGAATATTTGATAATTTTGCACTTTAAAGTATTAAAGTTTTGTGAAATTTGACAGTTGACAAAGGTAAGATTTGGGTGTAAAATTAAAGACAGTTTTTTAAAGGTTGGGTGAACAGAGTGTCAAAGTATTTTGAGTTTCGATTTTTTTATTTTAAAGAGGGTCTGTCTGTTTGCCGTGTTAACCTTTAAGGTGCATAGTTAATAGTCAGCCCGTAACTGTTATGCTTTTTAAAAGGCAGGACGTTGCGGGTTTTCTTTTGAAAGGAAGATATTTATGGTTAATGAAAAAATGTTGGGACTGGGCAACAAACGCTCGGTTATTCGTGAAATCTTTGAATACGGTAACAAGCGAAGAAGTGAAATAGGTGCTGAAAATGTTTTCGATTTCAGCCTTGGAAACCCCAGTATTCCCGCTCCCGATGAGGTTAAGGAAGCAATGCTTTCTCTAATAGAGAACACCGACCCTAAGAAATTGCACGGATACACCTCGGCTCAGGGCGATTTGGGAGTCAGAACTGCCATTGCCGACAACATAAATGAGTGTTTTCGTATCGGTGCCACACCGAATTTACTATATATGACCTGCGGTGCGGCGGCATCACTCACTATAAGCCTTAACGCTATTTTAAATGGGGGTGACGAGGTTATTGTGTTAGCACCTTTCTTCCCCGAATACACAGTTTTCGTGGAAAAAGCAGGGGGAAAATGCAAAATCGTTAAATGCCGTGAGGAAGATTTTCAGATTGATTTCACCGCTTTAGAGGAGGCAATCACCCCAAAAACAAGGGCGGTAATAGTAAACTCCCCCAATAATCCGTCGGGCGTGGTATTAAACCGAGAAACTATAGAAAAGTTAGCAGACCTTTTAACTAAAAAGCAAGAGGAACTGGGAACTCAAATCCATATTATCGCCGATGAGCCTTACAGAGAACTTGTATACGGCGATGTTGAGGTTCCCTATATCCCGAATTTTTACGATAATACCATTGTTTGCTATTCCTACAGTAAATCCTTGTCTTTACCGGGTGAAAGATTGGGATACATCTTTGTGTCTCCGAAATCGGAGAACTGCGGGGAAATTTATGCCGCTGTTTGCGGTGCGGGACGAGCCCTCGGATATGTCTGTGCCCCCAGTCTTTTGCAGTATACCGTGGCAAAATGCCAAGGGCTTACAGGTGACATTGAGGCTTACAAAACCAATCGGGATATTCTTTATAACGCCTTAACCGAATACGGTTACACCTGTGCTAAGCCTGACGGAGCCTTTTACCTCTTTGTTAAATCCCCCGAAGAGGATGCCAACGCATTCTGCGAAAAGGCAAAGGAAGAGGAAATCCTGATTGTTCCGGGGGACGATTTCGGCTTTAAAGGATATGTCAGAATTAGTTATTGCGTGGCAAAGGAAACTATCGAAAAGTCACTTCCCGGGTTTAAAAGACTAATTGAAAATTATAGGTGATATAAATGACCGAACTTCAAAAGGCAAGACAGATTATCAACGAAACCGATAGGCAGATGGCGGAGTTGTTTGAAAAGAGAATGACCGCCGTAAAACAGGTTGCTGAATATAAAAGGCTTCACGGAATGCAGGTTTTTGACCCTCAAAGAGAGGCTGAAGTTATAAAGCGTAATTCGGCACTCATGGAAAATGAGGAATTAAAGTCTTATTATGTAACATTTTTGCAGAATAATATGGAGATTTCAAAAGGCTATCAGCACCGAATTTTAGAGGGTATGAGAATCGCTTTCAGCGGTGTTAAGGGTGCCTTTGCCGAGGTTGCGGCGAAAAAGATTTTTCCCGACGGCGTGGCAGTTCCTTTCGGTGATTTTAAGTCGGCATATAATTCGGTTGTTGACGGTGTTTCTGACTGTGCTATTTTGCCCATTGAAAACAGTTTTAACGGAGATGTGGGTCAGGTAATGGACCTTGCTTTTTTCGGTTCTTTATATATTAGCGGAATTTATGACATTGGTGTTGTACAAAACCTAATCGCCAAAGAGGGTACTCGTTTAGAGGATATTAAAGAGGTAATTTCTCACCCTCAGGCCTTGGGTCAGTCTGCCGAATTTATAAAGAAACATAATTTAGAAACAAATGAGTCCATCAATACCGCCGTTGCGGTGAAACAGGTTGCCGAGTCGGACAGAAATGATATTGCCGCAATCGGCAGTATAGAGGCGGCTCGCGAATACGGACTTAAGGTTATAGCCCCCAATATCAACGAAAGCAACAGCAATACCACCCGTTTTGCGGTGTTTTCAAGGACGATGAAGCAGGCGTCAAAAGAGGACAATCATTTTATAATGCTTTTCACCGTTAACAATGAGGCGGGTGCCTTGGGCAAGGCAATTTCCATTATCGGGGACAGGGGATTTAACCTTAAAGCCCTTAAAAGCCGACCCACAAAGGAACTTGTTTGGAGTTATTATTTCTATGCCGAGGGCGAGGGAAATATAAACAGCGAAAAGGGTAAGGAAATGCTTTTGGAACTAAGGCAGAAATGCAGTGAAATTAAGGTTTTAGGCAGTTTTGAAAAGGAGATAACGCTTAAATGATCATTCCCGTAAAAACAGGTAATGGTGAATATAATATTTATCTTGAAAGGGGCTTTTTATCAGAGGCAGGAAGGGTTTTAAATCTTGACCGCAGTGTGCTTATCGTGACCGACAGCGGTGTTCCCGAGATTTATACCGAAACCCTTGCCGAGCAGTGCAAAAATCCCGTTATTGTTATAATTCCTAAAGGGGAAGCCTCCAAGAATTTTGAAAACTTTAAAATGCTTTTGACCCAAATGGTTAAAGAGGGTTTCACCCGTACCGACTGTGTTGTGGCAGTGGGCGGAGGTGTTGTTGGTGACTTGGCAGGTTTTGTTGCAGCATCATTTATGAGGGGCGTTGATTTTTATAATATCCCCACAACCGTGCTTTCCCAGGTGGATTCCTCTATCGGCGGTAAAGTTGCCATTGATTTTTGTGGATATAAAAATATTGTGGGTGCATTTTATCCGCCGAAAGCGGTTATAATCGACCCCGAAACCCTTAAAACCTTGGACGAAAGACAGATTTCAAACGGTCTTGCGGAGTCGGTCAAAATGGCATTAACCGCCGACAAAGAACTTTTCAGTCTTTTTGAAAAGGATGATTTGGATATTGATTTAGTAATTGAAAAATCTTTAAAAATAAAAAAATCGGTTGTTGAGCAAGACGAAAAGGAGCAGGGACTCAGAAAGGTGCTTAACTTCGGTCATACCTTGGCTCACGGGATTGAAAGCCAAAGCAATTTAAGTGATATTTACCACGGTGAGGCTGTGGCTATCGGTATGATACCTATGTGCAACGAAGAGGTTAAGGAAAGACTTTTACCGGTGCTTCAAAAACTTAATCTTCCCACCGAATTTCCAATTGATAAGGAAGCGGTTATTGATGCGGTTGCACATGACAAAAAGGCTGACGGAAGTGATATAACCGTAATAACCGTTCCCGAAATCGGTACTTTTAAAATGGAAAAAATCTCCATAGAAGAATTTAAAAGGGGTGTGTTAAAGTGAAAAATACCATAGGACAGAATGTGTCTTTGACCCTCTTCGGCGAAAGCCACGGCGGGGGTATCGGTGCCGTTATTGACGGTTTGGCGGCGGGTATAGATGTTGACGAGAGTTTTATTGAAAAACAGTTGGATTTACGCCGTCCCGTAGGGAAAATTTCCACACCTCGGGTCGAAAAGGATAATTTCAAAATTTTAAGCGGTGTGTTTGAGGGGAAGACCACCGGCACACCTATCTGTATTGTAATTCCAAATGAAAACACAAAATCTAAGGATTACGGTGAAATCCGTTTCAAAATGCGACCCTCCCACGCTGATTTTACCGCTAATGAAAAGTACCACGGTTTTGAGGATTACCGAGGCGGCGGTCATTTCAGCGGAAGAATAACCGCAGGACTTGTGGCGGCGGGAGCCATTGCCATTGATACTTTGAAGAAGAAGGGAATTATAATAGGTTCCCATATTTCCCGTTTAGGCGGTATTTCCGACAGAGGTTTTGAAAATTTTTATGAAGATATAAATGCTTTAAACCAAATGCAGTTTGCGGTTTTAAACGGTGAAAAAGCCGAGGAAATGCAAGAGAGAATTGTCAAGGTAAGAGCCCAGGGTGACAGTGTGGGCGGTGTTATTGAAACCGCAGTTTTAGGGCTTCCCGCAGGGGTAGGCGAGCCTTGGTTTGACAGTGTGGAGAGTATGATATCCCACGCAATTTTCTCTATTCCCGCAGTTAAGGGCATAGAGTTCGGTGCGGGTTTTTCCATTGCCGAAATGCGGGGTAGCGAGGCTAATGACCAATTTCGGTTGGTGGAGGGAAAAATTGTCACCGAAACCAATAGAAATGGCGGAATAAACGGCGGAATTACCAACGGTATGCCGGTTATTTTCCGCACCGCTTTTAAGCCCACCCCCACAATCGCCAAGGAACAGAACACGGTTGATATCAGGGATAAATCCAATACCACGCTTATAGCCCACGGTCGTCACGACCCCTGCATCGTTCACAGAGCAAGGGTGGTTGTGGATAGCGTTACCGCCATTGTTATTCTCGATTTGCTGTCCTCCCGTTTCGGCACAGATTGGATGGTAAATTGATGGAATACGGCTTAATCGGCAGAAAACTGGGGCACAGTTTTTCAAAAACGGTTCATAATCTTATAGGAAATTACAATTATGACCTAAAGGAAATAGAACCCGAAAACTTAAAAGATTTTATGCTGAAAAAGGATTTTAAGGCAATAAACGTAACCATTCCTTATAAACAGGAGGTTATCCCTTTTTTGGCGGAAATAGACCCGAAAGCCCTAAAAATCGGTGCGGTTAATACCGTTGTTAACAAAAACGGAAAACTTTTGGGGTACAATACGGATTTTTCGGGACTTCGCTCCTTGATTTTAAAAAACAATATGGAACTTTGCGGAAAAAAAGTTCTCATATTAGGAAGCGGAGGCACCTCCAAAACTGCCCTTGCGGTGGCTGAAGATTTGGGTGCATCTAAAATTTACCGCCTTTCGAGGCAGAGTGCAGAGGGGTTTATAACATATACGGAAGCCTATAAATGTCACACCGACGCAGAGGTCATAATAAATACCACACCCTGCGGAATGTATCCTGATATCGGCGAAAGTGCCATAGATATCAGTAAATTTCCCTATTTAGAGGCGGTGGTGGACGCTGTTTATAATCCCCTTTCTTCCGCTTTGGTTGTTGAGGCTCGAAACAGGGGAATAAAGTCAACAGGCGGACTTTATATGCTTATCAGTCAAGGGGTTTTTGCATCGGAACTTTTCTTAGACAAAAAATACCCCGAAACTTTAGTTGAAGATATTTTTGAAAGCATTTTAAAGGAAAAACAGAACATTGTGTTAATAGGTATGCCCGCCAGCGGAAAAACCACCGTAGGCAAAGCCTTGGCTGAGAGTTTGGGTAGGAGTTTTTTTGACAGCGATGAGGAAATAGTTAAAAGAGAGGGAGCCGCCGTTTCGGAAATCTTTGCCGTGAAGGGTGAAGAATATTTCCGAAAGTGTGAAAGCGAGGTTATTAAAGAACTTTCCGCTTTGCAGTCCTCTGTTATTGCAACAGGCGGGGGAGCGGTGTTAAACCCACGAAATACAGACCTTTTAAAGGAAAACGGAAAGATTTTCTTTTTGGATAGGAATTTAGACGATATAGCGGCTACCCCGGACCGACCTCTTTCTTCAACAAGAGAGGATTTGGAAAAAAGATATAAAGAGCGTTATCCGATTTACTGCTCGTCGGCAGATTATAAAATAAACTGCTCAAACGAGGTTGAGGAAAACGTTAACGCAATAAAAGAGGTACTAAGCAGTGAAAATTTTAGTTATTAACGGCCCTAATATCAATATGCTGGGCATTCGTGAGCCCAAAATCTACGGAAAAGAAAATTATAAAACCCTTTGTGAAAGTATTATGAGTCACGCTTCGAAAAAGGAGATTGAAACCGAACTTTATCAGTCCAACCACGAGGGGGATATAGTTGATAAAATTCAAGAGGCTTACGGAGTTTTCGACGGTATTGTTATAAATCCCGCCGCCTACACCCACACAAGCATTGCAATTTTAGATGCCTTAAAGTCTGTGGGTATTCCCACTGTGGAAGTACATATTTCGGCGGTTGAAAAAAGAGAAGATTTCAGGCAGATAAGTTATGTAAGTTATGTTGCCCTAAAAACCATTACGGGCAAAGGAATTATGGGATATTTAGAGGCAATAGATTTTTTAGCGGAGAATTATAAATGATAGTAAGTTTTGAAAAGAGCACCGCATTCGGCGAAATGTTAGCCCCGCCTTCTAAAAGTATGGCACACCGATATTTAATCTGCGGGGCGTTATCAGAGGAAAGCGAAATCCATAATATAGATTTTTCCGAAGATATTAAGGCAACCGTGGGTTGTCTTGAGGCTTTAGGGGCTAAGGCGGAAATTCGGGGGAATACCGTTAAAATCGGGGGACTGATGTCCTCAAAAAAGATAAACAGTAATGAACTTTTTTGCAATGAAAGCGGAAGCACATTAAGATTTTTAATCCCCCTGTGTCTCTTAAAAAATGAGGAAATCACCCTTAAGGGCACCGAAAGACTTTTTCAGCGAGATCTCAGTGTTTTTGAGGGAATTTGTGCGTCACAGGGAATGGATTTCGTGAAAACCGAAAACAGCGTGACGGTTAAGGGACTTTTATCTAATGGCAGATATACCGTAAGAGGGGATATTTCCAGCCAATTCATATCGGGTCTTATGTTCTCGCTGCCTTTGCTTTCGGGAGAAAGCCTTATAGACATAACGGGAAAAAGTGAAAGCAGTTCATATCTTAATATCACCCTTAAAACCTTGGGCGACTTCGGTGTTCGCATCAGCAAAATCGATGAAAACACTATGTATGTTGCGGGCGGTCAGAGTTATAAAAACCGCAATTTGACCGTTGAGGGGGACTATTCCAACGCCGCATTTTTTGATGCATTTAACCTTATAGGCGGTAATGTTGCCGTTAAAGGGCTAAATGAGGACAGCACTCAGGGGGATAAGGCTTATAAAGAATTCTACCCTCAACTTTTAAAGGGCAAACCCGAAATTGATATTTCCGACTGCCCTGACTTAGGACCTGTTTTAATGGCGTTGGCGGCGGCTTTGAACGGAGCCGTTTTCAAAGGTACCCACCGCCTAAAAATCAAGGAAAGTGACCGAGGAATGGCAATGGCAGAGGAACTTGCAAAGTTTGGTTGCAAGGTTGATGTGGAGGAGGACAGAATCGAGGTTTTCCCCTGCAAACTGCAAAAACCAATTTTACCTCTTTCGGGTCATAACGACCACCGAATTGTTATGGCGGTGTCACTTCTTTGCACCTTAACGGGGGGCAAAATATACGGTGCCGAGGCAGTATCAAAAAGTCTTCCCGATTTCTTTGAGAGGCTTCGGAAATTGGGTATTAAGTTAAAGGAGGAAACCCTTTAATGAAACTTATAAAAGATATAAATTTTCTAATTGTGGGCTTAGGTCTTTTAGGCGGAAGTTACGCTAAGGGACTAAAAGATATAGGTTTCAGAGTGTCGGCTGTCACCAAAAATCAAGAGGATATTGACTACGCTGTAAAAAATAAAATAATAGATAAAGGAACTGTCCATATTGACCCCGAAATCATAGGCGAGGCGGATGTTGTGGTTTTTGCCCTTTACCCCCACACCTTTGTGGAATGGATAAAGGATAATCAGCAGCATTTCAAAAGCGGTGCCGTGCTGACCGACGTAACGGGTGTTAAGGGGAGCGTGGTTTATGCCGTTCAGGAAATGCTCCGACACGATGTGGAATTTATTTCCGCCCACCCCATGGCAGGTAAAGAGGTAAGCGGTGTTAAAAACAGCGACCCCTCGATTTTTAAGGGGGCTAACTATATTGTGGTGCCCACTGAAAAAAACACCAAGGATGCTATTGAACTTTGCTGTAACTTAGGCAAGATGTTGGGATTTATGCGTGTGTCGGTTTTGAGTGTTGAAGAACATGACAAAATGATAGCCTTTCTGTCTCAATTGACCCATTGCATTGCGGTTAGTTTGATGTGTTGTGCCGATACTGAGGGTATGGATAAATACACGGGTGACTCTTTCAGAGACCTGACCCGAATCGCCCGCATCAATGACGAAATGTGGAGCGAACTGTTTTTAAGCAATAAAGACGATTTGCTTTTGGAAATGGAAAAATTTATGGGAACTTTTAAGGAACTTTATAAAAAAATTAAGGACGAAGACCGTGAAGGTATGAGAGCAATGATGCGTCAGTCAACCGTAAGGCGTTCATTATTTGATAAGGAGTAAAAAAATATGAGTATGAACTTTTTAAGAAAACTGCCAATTCCCAAGGAAATCAAGGAACTTTATCCCATTGACGAAAAAAGCGCCAAGGTAAAGGAAGAACGTCAGGAAGAAATAAAGAAAATATTTGAGGGTAAAAGCGATAAATTTATTCTTATAATAGGACCCTGCTCTGCTGACAACAAGGAAGCGGTTATGGACTATATGGGAAGACTGAAAACCGTCCAAGATGAGGTTGCGGATAAGATTTTCATAATTCCCCGAGTTTACACAAACAAGCCCCGCACCACAGGTGCAGGATATAAGGGTATGCTTCACCAACCGACCCCCGATGAACGCCCCGATATGCTTAAGGGTATTGTGTCTATTCGTGATTTGCACCTTTCGGCTTTAAGGGATTGCGGTTTTATCTGTGCCGATGAAATGCTTTATCCTGAAAACTACCGTTACTTGTCGGATTTGCTGGCATATGTGGCAATCGGTGCCCGTTCGGTGGAAAACCAACAGCACCGCTTGGTTTCAAGTGGAATTGATACCCCTGTGGGTATGAAAAACCCTACCGGCGGAGACCTTTCCATAATGATGAATTCCATCACCGCCGCCCAACATTCCCACACCTTCCTTTACAGAGGCTGGGAGGTTAAGAGTGACGGCAACCCTTATGCCCACGCAATTATGAGGGGATATGTTGATTTTTCCGGCAAGAATGTTTCCAACTATCATTATGAAGATTTGGTTAAACTAAACGAACTTTATGCCGAATCGGGACTCAAAAACCCCTCTGCCATAATCGACACTAACCACGCAAACTCAGGAAAGCAGTATTTGGAGCAGGTTAGAATTGCAAAGGATGTTGTTTACAGCCGAAATCATAACAAAGATATTAAAAATTTGGTAAAAGGGCTTATGATTGAAAGTTATATTGAGGATGGAGCCCAAAAAATAGGGGAACATATATACGGAAAATCCATCACCGACCCCTGCCTCGGTTGGGAAAAATCCAAAGAGTTAATCCTTAAAATAGCAGATACATTGGAATAAATAAAAGCAACCCTCTCAGGTTTAAAACACCGAGAGGGTTATTTAATTACATTTTATTTTCTGAGTTCTGCACCGACGGACTCGAGTTTTTTAATGATTTTTGCATTTGCCTCGTCAATTTCCTTGTCGGTCAAGGTGCTGTCCTGAGAGCGAAGCCAAACGCTGAATGCAACACTCTTTTTGCCATTGGGAATTTGGGCTCCCTCGTAAACATCGAAAAGTTCGATTTTTTCACAAAGTCTGCCGGCACCCGAAGAAATCGCCCTTTCAAGGGTACCAACGGGAACGTCCTTGTCAACAAGCATTGCAAAGTCACGCTCAACTGCGGGGAACTTAGGCAAAGGTTTATACACGGTTTTACGCTTTTCGATACCGAGAAGAATATCAAGTTTAATTTCGGCAACATATACACGGCAGTCAATACCGTAGTCACCGGCAACATTCGGGTGTACCTCACCGAATACGCCGATGTTCTTGTTGTTGGCTTTAACCAGTGCCTGTCTGCCGGGGTGGAGATAGGGTTCAGCACTTCTTTCATACTGTGTGTGTGCTCCCATAAGTTTACAAATAGCCTCGATTATACCCTTTAAGGTGAAGAAGTCTTCATCCTTGCCGTAGATACCTATAGACAAAGTGGCAAGTTCCTCGGGTTGCTCGGTTAAGGGAAGTGCCTTGGGAACAAAGCGTTTGCTGATTTCAAAAAATCTGCCGTCGGCAATCTTTTTGTTTATATTGGTGGCGAGTACAGTCAACATACTTGTTGTCAACTGGGTTCTCATAGTGGAATATTCATCACCCAGGGGATTGATAATTCTGATTTGATTTCTTCTTGCGTCGTCTTGGGCTAAGTTTAACGTGTCAATAGCCTTGGAGGCGATAAAGGAATAGGTGGCGATTTCATAAGCCCCTGCACCGTTTAAGAGTTTCTTAATCTTATTGGTCTTAATTCTTTCGGGTAAAAGTTTTCCACGGACAACAGTACCCCTCATGGGAGTGCCTACAATGTGGTCATAACCGTAAATCCTCATAACCTCTTCGGCAAGGTCGGCTCTGCCCTCAATATCGTCACGAATAGAGGGAACATGGCAGGTGATTTCTTTACCGTTGATGGTGGTGTTAAGTCCCAGCCTGTTAAGAATTTCAACGATTTTTTCGTCGGGAACATCAACACCGATTAGTTCCATAATTTTATCGGTGGTAACGGTGATGATTTTGTCCTCGGGAAGTCCTTGGTTGCAGTCAATAACACCGTCTATAATGTCGCCTGCGTCAAGGTCATAAATAAGTTGCAAAGCACGTTCGGAGGCATACTGGGCATTCACAATGTCAATGCCCTTCTCATAGCGACCGCTGGCTTCGGTCCTGATACCTAATGCACGGCCTGTGTGACGGATGTTGTCTCTGCGGAATTTTGCCGATTCTAAGAATAAATCCTTGGTGTCGTTTTCAATTTCGCTTTCTTTTCCGCCCATAATACCTGCCAAACAGGAGGGTTTTTCACCGTCGGCAATTACCAGCATATCGGGGGTCAAATTATAATCCTTGCCGTCAAGGGTGGTAATACTTTCGCCCTCTTTGGCGTTTCTGACGATAATCTGCTTTCCTTCTAAATCGTTATAGTTAAAGGCGTGGAGAGGCTGACCGGTTTCGAGCATAACAAAGTTGGTAATATCAACAATGTTGTTAATGGGTCGCATACCCGATGCCAAAAGGGTTTTCTGCATCCAATCGGGAGATTTTTTAATTCTGAGATTTTTAACAACTCTGCCGATATAACGGGGGCAAAGGTCAAAGTTTTGAACATCAATGCTGATGTAATCCTTAATATCTCCCCCAACGGTTTCATAGGTAGGAACGGGGGCTTTAAACTCTGTTCCCAATACCACACCGATTTCCTTTGCAACACCCATAAAGCAGTTGCAGTCGGGACGGTTGGCGGTGATTTTAAAGTCGATTATATAATCGTCAAGTCCTAAAACTTCACGCATATCGGTGCCAACGGGATGAGTGTCTTTAAGGATTAAAATTCCGTGGACACTCGCTCCCTCGTAGTCGGCTTCGGTAAGGCATAATTCCTCGCCTGAGCAGAGCATACCGTTTGAGGGAACGCCCCTAAGTTTGCCCTTTACAATATGCATACCGTTAGGTAGGTAACTATCGTCTAAAGCGGCGGGAACAAGGTCGCCTACCTTAATGTTTTGGGCACCCGTTACAATCTGTATGGGCTTTTCTTTACCGATGTCCATTTGGCAAATTTGCAGATGGTCGCTGTCCTCATGGGGCTTAATGTCTACAATGCGGGCAACAACAACGTTAACTAATTTGTCACCCTCGCTTTCAATACTTTCAACCTCGAAACCTGCCATAACCATTTTATCGCAGAGTTCTTCAACGGGCACATTTATATCAACATAATATTTAAGTGTGTTAAGTGAAATTTTCATTACTATCCCTCCTTAAAACTGGTCTAAGAAACGCTTATCGTTCTCGAATAGAAGTCGAATGTCGCTGATTTTATATCTTGTGGTGGTAAGTCGGTCAAGACCGATACCGAAGGCAAATCCTGAATATTCTTCAGGGTCGATTCCGCAACTGCGAAGAACATTAGGATGAACCATACCGGCACCTAAAATCTCAATCCAACCGCTGCCTTTACAAACTCGGCAACCCTTGCCGCCGCACTCACTGCAGGTAACGTCAACCTCAACCGAGGGCTCGGTAAAGGGGAAGAAGGAGGGGCGGAACTTAACCTTTGTGTCACTTCCGTAAATTTCGTGGGCAAACTCTTCCAGCACTCCCTTAAGGTCGCACATGGTAACGCCCTTGTCAACCACAAGTCCCTCAATTTGATGGAAAACGGGGGAGTGGGTGGCGTCAACCTCATCAGCACGAAAAACTCTGCCCGGGCAGATAACACGAATGGGAGGCTTGCGGTTTTCCATCGTTCTGATTTGTGCCGCAGAGGTCTGAGTTCTAAGTAACAGGTTTTCTGCTAAATAGAAGGTATCCTGCATATCACGGGCAGGGTGGTCGGCAGGCACATTAAGACACTCAAAGTTATAATGGTCGGTTTCCACCTCGGGACCGTCCACAACATCAAATCCCATGGATTGGAATATGTTAATCATATCGTCAAGCACGGTGTTGAGAGGATGAAGTTTACCGGGTTTAATCTCCTTGTGGGGCAGGGTGATGTCAATGGTTTCCTCTGCCAATTTCTTTTGCTGTTCGGTTGATTTGAGTTCCTTTTTCTTAACCGAAATCAGTTCCTCCAATTCCTGCTTAGCCTCGTTAACCAAAGCACCCATTTTGGGTCTTTCTTCGGGGGAGAGAGAACCCATCTGCTTTAAAATGGCAGTAAGTTCGCCCTTTTTACCTAAATATTTAACCCTTATGGCTTCAATTTCGGTTTCGTTTCGAGAAGAAGCAACCTGATTTTTGGCGTCCGTCAGTATTGCCGATAACTGTTCTTTCATAAGTTTTCTCCTTTTATTTGATTTGCTAAGTAAAAAAATAAACTCCGCCCCAAAATAAGGGACGAAGCATAATAATCTCCGCGGTACCACCCGTATTTTCGCTCAAAGAGCAAACACTCTTCTCAGCCTTAACGGGCTGACCCGTCGGCACCTACTGTTGTTCAGCGCCGCTGCTCAAAAGGGAACTTCGCCTAAAAAGGGTCTTATGTCTGCTTTCAGCCTAAGGCAGACACTCTCTGAAAGTCTTATATTAGGTTACTTTCCTTTATCATCGCATTTACATTAAAAGTTTACCACAATGAATTAAATTTTGCAAGTGTTTTTTTGAAGGGGATTTAAAAAAGCATTTCAATATTAGTTGCAAGTTGTTCCGAATAAATAAGCAAATAGTTTTTAGGCATAACATCACTTCCTATATGATGATTATACTATAGAATACCAATAAAATCAACGGCTTGCCGTTGTATATCATCAATTCCGCAAGGAATTGCATATCATCAAAAAGGAATTTTGTATATCATCAAGCCGACAGTTTTTTATGCACACATAAAGGTGTGATGAGATGCAACTCGCTTTGCGAGTTGATGATATACACGCTAAAGCGTGGTGATATACCAAGCCTATCGGCTTGGATAAAAAAATCTCGTTCCGAAGAACGAGATTTTTTGGAGCTGCTAACCAGAGTCGAACTGGTGACCTCATCCTTACCAAGGATGCGCTCTACCTCCTGAGCCATAGCAGCACATATGCGACTTTGATATTATACTTGATGTTGTTTCAGTTGTCAAGCATAAATTTATAAAATTATTGACAAATAAAATTTTCATCTATATAATAATCCTATCACGAATAAAGGTAAGGGTATAAATGAGTGAAGAATACAGCAGTTGTTGTTTTACAGGTTACCGACCGGAAAAGTTCCCTTTTGATTTAAACCATAAAAATGCCAAATATTTAGAATTTGAAAACCGACTCTTTGAGCAGGTGTTAATCCTTGCAAAAGAGGGTTGCCGCACCTTTTATTGCGGAATGGCAATGGGATTTGATATTATTGCCGCCGAAACGGTTTTAGCGGTCAAAAACGCTTTCAGCGAACCATTAAAGTTAATATGTGTTTTACCCTTTGAAAACCAAAGTTATAATTTCCCCGCTGACTGGAAAATTCGGTTTAATTCGGTTTTGCAAAAATGCGATGAGAAAATTATTTTGGCGGAGAAATACCACACCGGTTGCTATCAGGAACGGAATACTTATATGGTGGATAACAGCGATTATGTTATAACCTGGTTTGACGGTCAAAGCGGCGGCACTAAAAACACAATTCGATATGCCAAAAAAATCGGCAGACAGATTTTCAATATTTATGAAAACCCAAATAATATGGGATTTCAAGCGGAACTGAAATTTTAAAAACAGACTGTCTTAAAAACACAAGACAGTCTGTTTTTTGTGCCCCTAAACGATATTGGTCGAGGGCAGGTTAATCTTCTAAATTTAACGCTTCAAAGGGGTCCACGGCAATGCCGTCCTTATAGACCTCAAAATGAAGATGCTCTTTGTCGTTGCATTCGGCGGGAACGGTTGCCGTAACACCCAAAACATCCCCCGCTTTAACGGTGCTTCCAACCTTAACCTTAAGGTCGGTAAGGGAAGAATATTTGGCAGTCAAACCGCCGGTTAGTTCTAAGGTAACAACTGTGCCGTATTGACTGCTTTCGTCAATATTTAAAATTCTTCCGTCACCGCAGGCACTAACCGAGGTGCCTTTGTCGCAGGCAATGTCAATACCGCTGTGAAGTCTCATATCCCCAAAAGTTTTGGAATACTGAAGTTCCTTGTCGCTGAAGTTTTTCAAAATTTCCCCTTCGGCAGGTTTTGAAAAATCGGCAGAGGAATAGGGAACAGAGGAAACATTGTCACCTGTGGGCTCGGCGATGTCCGAAACATTACTATTGTATGATGAAACCGTACTGTCATATTCCGATTCTACTCTTGAAACAACCGAACCTATTCCGGAATCAATGTCAGAAGCAATGTCGGAAACCGTTGAAGTCACATTGGATTTAATATCTTCATACATAGACCCCATATTGGATTTAATGTCGGACACGGCGTCCCCCATACCGTTATTCCCATTATATCTTGAGAGTGCAAACCAAGCGGCGGCAATAATTATGACGATTGCAACAACAATGGCAATTATAAGCCCTGTGCTTGACTTTTTTTGATTGTCTTCTTCATATTTCAAAATAATCATTCCTTTCCTTTTGACAATATTATTATTGACCTCATTCTTTTTTATATACAATTTTTAAAATTAAAAATTCGTTCACAAAATATATAAGAAAAAGATAAAATTTTAGTGTAATATATGATTGTACCGAAAGGGAGCCGCACCCTTTCGAGTATAATTTCTCATTAAGAGAAATTCTCTCCTCAAACCCCTTAAAATGGAAAAGAGCAGTAGTGATACTGCTCTTTTTCCATTTCAACCCCACGGGTTCTCATCCCGTATTTTTTGCAAAAAAACAACACCCACCCATAAAGGGCAGGTGTTTCAAGGTGTTATGCATTTGTATTAAGGCGAAGCCGACACTGAAACTTGTCAAGAATTTCGGACTGATGGAAGAGTGAAAAATTGATTTGGTACTGAATAATTGATTCCCGAATGTAATCTTACTGAATTGTAATATAATTCAATATACTCAACAATTTTTCTTGAAGCTTCCTCGA
>JAZNOA010000012.1:0-3099 GCA_045580545.1 Acutalibacteraceae bacterium
GCCACCCGCTTTATCCCTCCCCCTAATTATACTAAATATTCATTTAGTATAATTAGGTATAAAATTTTTAGAGTATGTTCCCTAAGAGTTATTTATGAAAATACTGCAAAATATAAAACCGTCAACTGCAGATTGCATTGGCGGTTTTATTTATTGGCCATTGGATGGAATTTAGAGTAAGCCGAAGTGTATTTACTCTTAATCATCTGGGCGTATATTTGTGTTGAAGAAATATCGGAATGACCGAGCATTTCTTTAATATCTGAAAGTTTGGCACCGTTTTCCAACAAGTGTGCCGCAAAGGAATGTCTTAAAGTGTGAGGCGTTATGTCCTTGTCGATACCGGCACTTTCGGCATAGTGTTTAATGATCTTCCAAAATCCCTGCCGCGACATGGGTTTGCCGTTCATATTAGTAAAGAGCCTGTCCTCATTTTCCTCTAAAACAATAGCAGGTCTGACATTTACCAAATAATTAGCAACACTTCTGACTGCAGCCGGATACAAAGGCACAATTCTTTCTTTTTTTTCGCCCGTTAAATGAAGGATACCAATCTGCAGGTTTATATCCCCTACTTTAAGTTCGATTAACTCCGAAACCTTAATTCCCGTTGCGTACAATACTTCAAGCATTGCCTTATCTCTAACACTCTTAAAATCAGAGCCGTTTGGCTGAGAAAGAAGCAAAACAATCTCCTTTTCGTCCAAGACACCGGGAAGTTGTTTCTCGGTTTTTTTAATGTTAATATCCTTTAGAGGGTCACCTTCAAACAGACCTTTGGCATTCAAACAACGAAAGAATGAACGCAAAGAAGCAATAATTCTCAGTTTTGTGGCTTCCGATTTGCCACAGGCGGTTAGGTAATTAAAATAATTTTTAACTACTTCGCCCGTAACCTGAGAAATCTTTATAACATTGTTGCCGGTGCAAAATGAGGAAAACTGCAGAATATCACGCATATATGATTCGACTGTATTTGCGGATGACTTCTTTTCGCTTGTCAAATACCCGTTAAATACTCTTATACTGTTTTCCATAATTTTACACCTCCTTATAATTTTAAAAATCAAAAAACGTCATTGCCTTAGATGAAGCCCAAGCGTCAACAACCGATGAAAGGATTATCGGAATAAGTAACACAAAACTCCTTTTTAAAAAGGCGGAAAACGCGGGACTTAAATTTCTCGGCGGAGAATTCGGCAAGGTTATTTTAATAACGGTAGCCGATAGTTTTATGGCTTCCTTTGCGGAAATTATAATAAATAAAACGCTTATCACCGAGGACGGTACTATAACAAGGGCGTTTATAACAATTCCCTTTAAAGCATATTCGGCATAAATATTACTCATTAAGGTACCTAATACGGCACCTCTAAACCCGATAATCAGCGGTACGGCTGACACACCGATTACGGATGTACCCAAAACCGAATTTATAAGTAAAAAGCAAAACGACAGCATAAATGAACTAAAAAATATTTGCCAAAAACTACCGTTAGTCCTCAAATCCAAATAGTTATTAGTATAACTCTCGACCCATTTTAAAACGGTTGGATTATGTTTCATTACTGCCGAACCAAACACAAGCCCAATAATAAAAGCAAATATCAGCAACAAAATGCACCAGTTTTTACGCAGAAAAGCAATGGCATCATTAAACTGCCCTAAGTTAATAACAGTTCCCTTTCGCATTATCTTATCCCCTCTTTTTAAGTAACTGTTAGATACTATGCAAAAATAGGACAAGATATGCCACCTACAAATAGGTTTAAAAACTTTGATAAAGCACAAAATATTGTGAATTACATATTTTATGTTAACTAATAAATAGGGTGAAAAAAACAGTTCCCGAAAGAATGAAGCGGAAACCACACATAAATTTTGTATATTTACCTTGCATACTCTATTATACACGAAAAAAATGTTATGTCAATTACAAATTTGTAACTATTGTTATATTATGTTAACCTATTATGTTAACTACTATATATAGGTTAAAAATAATTATGTCAACCACAAATTATTGTGAAATTGCCACTTTAAATTTTTAATTAAATATGATATAATATTATAAAAATAACTGATATAGGTGATATAAATGAATAAAACTGTTTTAATTACGGGTGCTTCTAAAGGAATAGGTGCCGCAACTGCCATTCTGTTTGCTCAAAAGGGATATAATGTTGTTATAAACTATAATAATTCCTATGAGTCCGCTTCCCTACTCGCCCGTTCGTTGGCTTCTAACGGATACTCTGTTATGACACACAAGGCCAATGTTGCTAACAAACTTGAAGTTGACCTTATGATTAAGGAAACACTTTATAAATTCGGTAGCCTTGATATCCTTGTTAATAACGCCGGTATCGCATATGACGGACTCATAACCGAAACCGACGAAATTGATTTTGATAAGATTATGGATGTCAATCTAAAGGGTGTTTTTAACTGTTGCAAGGCTGTTACTCCTTCAATGGTTAGCCGTCAATCGGGTAAAATTATAAATATTTCTTCAATGTGGGGTCAGGTGGGTGCTTCCTGCGAGGTTGCATATTCTGCCGCAAAAGCGGGCGTTATCGGTCTAACAAAGGCACTTGCCAAAGAACTGGCACCCAGCGGAATTACCGTTAATTGTATTGCTCCCGGCCTCATTGAAACGAGTATGAATTCCAACTATACCGTTGAAGAATTAAATGATTTTGTTTCTACAATTCCTTTAGGCAGAATGGGAAGTGCCGACGAAATTGCCGCTGCTGTTGAATTTTTATCAAGCGATAAAGCAGACTACATAACAGGTCAAGTTTTCGGTATTAACGGCGGATATGTTATTTAAATGCAATGTATTATAAACAATTAAACACCTTAATTAGAGGAGTTTTGGAATAAGTAAAAAGTAAAAATCCCGTCCACCTAAGTGGACGGGATTTTTGTAAAGATGTAGCAAAAAAAAAGCCATTTACGGTCGAGCCGCAAAGGCAAAAAATACCACTGAACCCAAGGACGAATTGGGTCCAGCGGCACGCTGGCGGAGTAGGAGAGACTCGAACTCTCGCACCGGGGATTAGCCGGCCTACGCCCTTAGCAGGGGCGCCTCGTCAC
>JAZNOA010000013.1:0-2161 GCA_045580545.1 Acutalibacteraceae bacterium
TATGCCAGAGTTAGCACCAAAGAACAGAACGAAGCCCGGCAGATTGAAGCCGCAAAAGAACAGGGTTGCGAAAAGGTATTTTTAGATAAGGCCAGCGGCAAGAACACCGAAAGAAAAGAACTGAAAGCAATGCTTTCTTTCGTGCGGCAGGGCGATGTCCTTTATGTTTCTGAAATCGCCAGACTTGCCAGAAATACAAAAGACCTTTTGGAAATCGTGGAAGAACTGAACGAGAAAGGCGTGGAGTTTGTAAGCCTGAAAGAAGCCATTGACACCCGGACGCCGCAAGGAAAATTTATGCTAACTATTTTCGCCGCTATCGCAGAGTTAGACCGGGAACACATTAGACAAAGACAGGCCGAGGGCATCCAGGAAGCAAAGAAAATTCCCGGCAAATACCAGGGCCGCAAGCCGACTGACATTGACAAAAAGAAATTTACTGAAATGTGTGAAAGATGGAGGGCCGGCGAAATCACCGCCGTTTCCATTCAAAAGCGGTTTGAAATTTCCGCACCGACTTTCTATAAAAGAGTTAAAGACTGGGGTTTATAATCCCAGTCTTTTTTCGTAGTCTGAAATCAAAAGTTGATTTGGTGGGAAGATTTTCCACACTATACCCATATTTTGAAACAAAAAAATTTTTTTCCCGAAATTCAATATTTTATCCCTATGATTATTATACCAAATATTTTTATGAAAATAAAGTAAAGGGGTATTGTGGCCGGCCTGGACGAAAACAGTAAATTGTATTAGAACATCCCCCACATACTATTGACGGAAAAAGTTTTGTGATACTTGGCTTTTTATGCCTGGGGGCCGGCATCCCAGGCACTTTTATTTTTACAGTATCACATTAACTTTTCAATGTTGGCCGTATGACGGTATGATTTTGATAATTAAAAAAATTTTTGGTAAAATTATGGAGGTAAGAAAAAATTGTCAATGGATGATTTATTAAGACAACAATGTAGGGAACTGAAAATATACCAGGGCGTCAAGTATTCGGAGATTGCCGACTACCTGGAAATCAAAAAGAACAGTTTTTATAACTGGCTGAAAGGACAATACACCTTTTCCCAGGAGCGACAGAACCGGCTGAAAGAGGTTATTACCTGCTTAAAGGAGGTATAACCAGGATGTCATAGTATCACACTATCCCAGGCTTTTCCCGATACAAGATAGACGCCGCCGGCAACATCCTGGATACGGCCACCGGCCAACACCTGGACGCCATTGCCGGCACGGAACATTCCTTTATGCTTTATGATGACGCCGGCCAGAGGTTGAAAAGGGGGTTGAAAAGGGTTTATAACCTTGCGTTCAACCTTGAATTTAGCCAGGACACCATAACAGACTTACCAGGAGAACAATGGAAGCCCATAGACAACACCGGGGGGAAGTATTTTGTTAGCAATAGAGGACGAGTGAAATCGTATTGTGGTTATGACGCAAAGATACTGAAACCCTTTGATAATGGAAACGGCTACCAGTATGTGAAGATAGGCGGCAAGAATAGGTATATTCATAGATTAGTTTCTTTGTCTTTCCTGGGGGAGCCAGACCCGGAAAAGAATACAGTCCATCATAGAAACGCAAATCGGAAAGACAATGATTTATAGAATTTACAATTTCTTTCCCTGGCTGACAATGTGAGAGAAGCACACGCCAGGAGGAAAGAAGCAAAGGAAAACCAATGAAACAATATTTTATTCCCTTTGACCCAGGATGGAAGAAACCGAAATATAACTACATTCTTTATCTGTATTTAATTGCTGAATACAATACAGAAACCAAACTATACAATACAATTCATTATAAAAGCCTGGATGAACTTGCGGCCAGGATAAACGAAAAGGCCGGCGGGGAAAGTAGGGTATCAAAAGCAACCCTTTCCAGGTTCCTAAATGACCCAGGAAAAACAACCTTTTTTGAAATAGACAAAGACAGAAAGGTTATAATCTTAAAGAATGATTTCAAGAGAAAGAACAAAGAGGAAGAAAGCCGGCCTTTTGTTATTCTAAACGAAAGAGAGTTTGACTTTTTGATAGTTCAGAATTAGGACTTACTTACAACATACTTTCTTTATTTGCGGTATTATTGCGGACATTCCAAAAGTAAAGAGATAGATACCACGGCAAAACAATTTCTTGCGGCCTGGGGT
>JAZNOA010000014.1:0-17155 GCA_045580545.1 Acutalibacteraceae bacterium
ATTAAATTTTACAAATTAAACATCAGATGTTCCTCGGCGTCCGTGCCCTCTTGCGGTGCCCAAAATTTTTTACGTCTTGGAGCGACGAAAAATTTTGACCGCTACGCCATTTTATACTCACTGCATCCGACACTGTCGGCGTTCGTATAAAATGCCCGTCACCAACTTGAGTACTACTCCGAATTTGATAAACATTTTAAAAACAATATTAAATTTTACAAATTAAACATCAGATGTTCCTCGGCGTCCGTGCCCTCTTGCGGTGCCCAAAATTTTTTACGTCTTGGAGCGACGAAAAATTTTGACCGCTACGCCATTTTATACTCACTGCATCCAACACTGTCGGCGTTCGTATAAAATGCCCGTCACCAACTTGAGTACTACTCCGAATTTGATAAACATTTTAAAAACAATATTAAATTAAATGGCGGAGAGGAAGGGATTCGAACCCTTGTGGGGTTTCCCCCAAACGGTTTTCAAGACCGCCTCGTTATGACCACTTCGATACCTCTCCGAATGGACCTTACTATCTTATCATAACCTACATAAAAAGTCAATAAAAACTTTAAATAATTTCAAACATAGTCCAAGTTTTTAACCTCGGACTATGTTCGCTGTTCTAAATATTTTTCAAAATATATGAATTAGGAGCAACCTTGTAGTTTTTACTGCCGAATTTTTCGGGTAACTGAACACAAACAGGCTCGTTTCCTATATTAACGGCAGTTAAAACCGAATTTTCGCCGTCGGTTCTAATATAAACCACCGCAGTACCGTCAGAGTAGACAGGTACAAATTCTCCCTCTTTAAAGGCGGAATTACTTCTGCGGAATTTACCGAGTGATTTATAAAAATCTAACAATTCTTTGTTTTCTTTGCCCCAAGGGTATGTGGCTCTGCAGAAAGGGTCCCCATAGCCCTCAACACCTGCTTCATCGCCGTAAAACAAGGACGGAATCCCGGGAAGTGTATACTGCAAAACCGCAGCCAATTTAAGGCGATTTACAGCGGTGTTATACTGTTGTTCAGAAAGGAATGTTCTTGACTGCTCTTCCCTGCTGTTTGGGGTATAATCACTGCCTAAAACGGTTAAAATTCTCGAAGTATCATGAGTGCCGATGTGGTTCATTAAAAGTTTAACGGCAGGTTTGGGATAGTTTTCCAAAACGCTCATAACCGTATTAACAAGGTTTTGACCGTTGCCGTTTTTAACGAATTCAATAATAGCATTGGCAAAGGGATAATTCATAACAGAGTCAAGTTGTTTTCCTCGCAAAAATTTTCTTCTGCTACCGTAACTTATTTTTGTGCTGGCATCCTCCCAAACTTCTCCCAAAAGGTAATTTTCCTTTGAATTGCGTTTCACTGCCAAACGGATTTTATCAAGTATTCCGTCGGGAAGTTCGTCGGCAACGTCAAGACGAAAGCCCTTAACGCCTTTGTCTAACCAATAATTTATAACGCCGTTTTCACCGGTTATAAAATTTGTAAAGGAAAGGTCGTTTTCCTCGGTCTCGGGAAGCGTTGAAATCCCCCACCAGGAGGAATAATTATTCGGATAATCGTTAAATTTAAACCAACTGAAATATTGGGAATTTTTAGAATTATAAGCACCTACGGTGTTATATCTGCCGTATTTATTAAAATAAACACTGTCATCCCCTGTGTGGGAGAAAACACCGTCAAGAATTATGGCAATTCCGAAATTTTCGGCAGACTTAACAAGATTTTCAAGATCTTTTTCATCCCCTAAAACAGGGTCAATTTTAAGGTAATTCGCAGTATTATAGCGGTGATTTGAATGTGCCTCAAAAATCGGGTTCAAATATATGCAAGTAACACCTAAAGATTTCAAATAGGGCAACTTTTCTTCAATTCCCTTTAAATCTCCGCCGTAGTAATCATTAGAAAGTCTTAATTTATCACCGCTTTGACGGTATTCCGGCTGTTTATACCAATCGTCGCAAATATATCTGTCCTCAGGTATATTGACTTTTTCAGCACCCGAATTATAAAATCTATCGGGGAAAATTTGATATATTATTCCGCCTGCCAACCAATCGGGGGTTGTAAAATCAGCGGAATATACGGTTTGTTGCCAGTCGGTTCCCTCTGCTGTGACACAACCGATGCTCTCCCCCGTTTTTGTTACATAAAATTCACCGTGGGCACTGGTGTAAAAGAATTTATACCAATAAAGCCCATCGCTAAGGGTAATTTCGCCGTTATAATAGCGGTAATCCCCAATCCATTCCCCCGCAGTTAATCTTAGAGTGGAATATTCGTTATCGGAATCTTCACGGATTAGTAAATAGGCGTCGTGAACACAAGCATCTTTATGTAACAACAGGCTAAGCCGAAGGGGTTCCCCCTCGGCTATACTACCAAATCTATTTCGATATAACGGGTTTCTTGAATCGAATGGATAATAATTCATAAATTATTTAACCGGCTTTGCATTCCAGATATTCTTTGCATAATCGGCAATAGAGCGGTCAGCCGCAAAAATACCTGATTTTGCAATGTTATTGAGGGACATACGGCTCCAAGTTTCGCTATTTTTGTAAAGTTCGGTGGCCTTCTTCTGTGCGTTTCTGTAATCAGAGAAGTCAGCCAAAGCCATATAACGGTCGTTGTTTTTAAGTTGATTATAAATGTTATTAAAGTTTTGACCGGCAATGCCGTTTCCGATAAAGTCAAGAGCCTGACGAAGTTCGGAATTGTTATTATAATACTCTAAAGGACTGTAACCGTGCTTCTGCATAGATAAAACCTCAGGTGTTTGCAGACCGAATATAATAATGTTATCGTCGCCCACAGCCTTGTGGATTTCAACATTGGCACCGTCCTCAGTACCTAATGTTATTGCACCGTTCATCATAAGTTTCATATTACCTGTACCGCTGGCTTCTGTAGATGCCAAAGAAATCTGCTCACTGATATCGGCACTGGGTATCATAAGTTCTGCCAAGGTTACTCTGTAATCCTCAAGGAATACAACCTTTAATTTATCACTGACGGTTTTATCATTGTCAATCACTACCGAAAGTTTATAAATCATTTGGATAATCTCTTTTGCAAAGAGATAACCGGGAGCCGCCTTAGCACCGAAAATATAGGTTTTAGGCTTAAATTCGGCATTGGGGTTTGCCTTTATAAACAGATAATCGGAAATAATATTAAGTGCATTAAGGTGCTGACGTTTGTATTCGTGCAAACGTTTTACCTGCATATCGAAAATCGAGTCGGGGTCAAGGCTGATACCGTTGTTGGCACTGAGGTAATTGGAAAATCTAACCTTATTCGCCTTCTTTATCTCAGCCAAACGGTCAAGAACGGTTTTATCGTCTTGGAACTTCATTAAGTTCTCAAGTTGGGAAGCGTCCATAACGAAACCGTCACCAATGAGTTCGGTTAAATATGCGGTAAGTTCGGGGTTTGCTTGGCAAAGCCAACGTCTGTGAGCAATTCCGTTGGTAACGTTGGTGAACTTATCGGGGGTCAGTCTTACATAATCCTTGAAAAGTTCGTCAACTAAAATTTGACTGTGAAGTTTTGAAACACCGTTAACGGTATGGCAGGTTGCAACGCAGAGGTTAGCCATTTTAACAACGCCACCGCTGATAATTGCAGTCCGTTCCACTAAGCCGAAATCACCTGTTTTACCGAGAACTTCTTCACGGTATCTGCGGTCGATTTCCTTAATAATTTGATAAATTCGCGGAATTCTTTCCTGTATTAAACGCTCGGGCCAGCACTCAAGAGCCTCAGCCATAATAGTGTGGTTAGTGTATGCAACAGTATTTTTAACAATATCCCAAGCCTTATCCCAAGCATAACCGCACTCATCGAGTAAAAATCTCATAAGTTCGGGAATTGAAAGGGTCGGATGTGTATCGTTGATATGAATTGCAACCTTTTCGGGCAGATTATCAAGGGTGTTGTACTGACTTAAATGCCTTCTTAAAATATCCTGAATCGATGCGGAAACCAAGAAATACTGCTGACGAAGTCTAAGAGACTTGCCCTCAATATGCTTATCTTCGGGATAAAGTACCTTAGAGATAGTTTCGGTCATAGCCCTTTGCTCTAATGCCTTAACATATTCACCCTGATTAAAGGCGGACATATCAAAGTCTTGACATTCGGCACTCCAAAGACGAAGAACATTAACGGTTTTACCGTCTTTACCGGCAACACAAAGGTCATAAGGTACGGCGTGAACGGTTTGATAATCAACGTGTTCAATGTGGTGATAGTTTCCGTCCCACCATTCGTTTATCTTACCGTCAAAATTAACATCAACTGCCAATGCGGGTTTCGGTTGGAGCCAAACACCTCCGCCAGGTAGCCAAAAATCAGGCATTTCGGTCTGCCATCCGTCAACCAACTTCTGACGGAAAATACCCAGTTCATATCTAATGCAATAACCCATAGCAGGATATCCGCCGGTTGAAAGACCGTCAAGGAAACAGGCAGCAAGACGGCCAAGACCGCCGTTGCCCAAACCTGCATCGGGTTCGAAATCATATAAATTATCAAGTTTAACCTTAAACTTAGCTAAAGCCTTTTTCATTGTTTCGGTCAATTCCAAATTATAAAGGTTGTTCTTTAATGAACGTCCCATAAGGAACTCCATACTCAAATAGTAAACAGTTTTAGCCTGTTGCTCGCCTGTTTTTTTCTTGAATTCGGCACGGCGTTCGTTCATAATCTCCAAAAGAACTAAAACGCACGCTTTATAGAAAAGTTCGTCGGAAGCCTGAGCGGGAGCAACACCGAAATTATGAGAAAGTTTTTTCTCAATCATATCAGCCAATGCGGTTACGGTATATTTTGACATAATTTAACCTCCGTTAAAATTTACAATAATAGTATTATACCTATATATTACAATATTCTAAAATGATTTTCAAGTAGTATCTATACCTATTTTTAGATATTATTTTGTGCATATTGTATAATTTTTTAAAAAAATAACATATTATGTTAACTATTTTCGTCATTGACGACAATTTTTAGTTAAAATTTCACGATAATGAAATAATATTAAACAAAAATAAGACTCCTCTTGGAGCCTTATTTAATCTGTAAAAAACAAATTCCGCCGGATAAC
The DNA here is from genome assembly GCA_045580545.1 of Acutalibacteraceae bacterium. Classification (GTDB taxonomy): domain Bacteria; phylum Bacillota; class Clostridia; order Oscillospirales; family Acutalibacteraceae; genus UBA737. The sequence continues at coordinate 5,117 of JAZNOA010000014.1, forward strand.
TATACCAAAGGTACTAAAAGCATCTTGCCGTTACATAAATCTTCATCATCCATTTTGTTAACACTCATAATTTCGTTTAGCGAAGCGGAAAATTTGTGTGCTATGTCCCAAAGTGTGTCATTCTCCCCTGCGTAATAAATCACCATTGCACATTGTTTGTCACGGTTTATTGGTTTATTCTCGTCAACCTCCATATCACACACAAGGGAAATTTCCTTTTTTTCATAAATACCTGCATTTATACCAAGTTCGGTGTGAATTTCTATTTTGTTGGCAGAAATAATTGTAAACCCTGAGGAAACCACCTCAATTTGTGGGTCACAATGGGGTGTTCCCATAGTTTCGTTAAAGGGAATTTTATATTCAAAATCGGTGGGTTTTTCAAAATAGATGGGAATATTATTTTCGTCGCAGGCAAAAATACCCGTCATAAGGGTGCCGCTTACAACCATTTTCCCATCATCAAACTTAGTGTAACAGTTTTGAACAGAACACCAAACATCTATAATATTGTTAATATTGAAATCAAGGTCAATACTCTTTTTGCAGTTAAATTTCTCACTTAATGTGCAGGTTATTTTCTCAAAAGCAAGATTTTTTCTTTTAATGTCGGTCTGAAATTTTCTTGAAAATGCATCCGAAATCATCGGTATTTCATTAGAGCAGTAACTTTCACAGGAAAGAAGTATTTTAGCATTTATTCCAATGCACCGTTGTTCGGCAGAGGTAGTAACTTTCGGTTTGATATCCATAACGCAAATTTCTGCCTTGCAATCACATTCGCAACTGTCGGTAACACCGTCAATATCAATTATTTGGCTGAATGACAGTGTCGTTTTGATTATTTGAGGAGTTCCCTCTCCCTCGGGGCAATAAAGAACACTTACGAACATTTCCCCCTTTACAACCGCTTTATCGTTAATTATTTTAGTTTCCATAACGCAAACAGAAGAGTTGGTTTTAAGTATGCTTTCAATTGACATCTGTGCGGAACTCAGGGGAATATCCTCTTCTATAAGCAGATATTTTTCGGCATACCCCATTGGTACTGTGGCGGGGGAAGTTATTCTTTTAACTTCGATTAGTTCGTCGTCAATATCGGATATAATTTCGTCGCATTTTCGCTTAAATACCCGTAAATTTATACCCACCGCTCCGTGAATATCAATTTTTCTGCCTGTAACGGCACGGCAATTTATATAGTCGCATTTTACTTTGGCAGCAACATTACCGCCGGAAGCATCACGGGAAAGTTCTACGGTTTTTGAGAAAGGATATATATATTCATAGGAACAAAAACGACTTTCCTTGTCGCAGTAAAGAATAGTTACGGTAACATTGCCGTCAAGTGTAACCGATGCTCCGTTTAAAGATTTTGATACTATTCGAGGTATAGCGTTACATTTGAATATTTTAGAAATATCGGGGCAGAAATCCGGCAGGGTGAAATCCGCATCAACGGCCTGTTCTAATGAATCGCAAAATATGTTTTCATTTACGAAAACATCGCTTTTAAGACATTTTTCTTTCATAAAATAATCCTCTCTTTTCCAAAAGTTTACTGATAAATAGTATGCAGGAAAAGAAAGGATTATTCTTTATTTATTCTAATTCAAAAGCACCGGTATAGAGTTGATAATACTGACCTTTTTCGGAAATCAGTTTTTCGTGATTTCCCCGTTCTATAATTCTGCCCTTGTCAAGAACCATTATAACATCGGAATTTTTAACGGTGGACAGTCGGTGGGCAATAACAAATACTGTTCTGCCCTGCATTAGCCTGTCCATTCCCTTTTGAACTATAGCCTCCGTGCGGGTATCAATGGAAGAGGTTGCCTCATCTAAAATCATAACCGGTGGGTCGGCAACTGCCGCACGTGCAATGGCTATCAACTGACGTTGACCCTGAGAAAGGTTAGAGCCGTTGTTGTTAAGTTCGGTATCATAACCCTTAGGCAAGCGGGTTATAAAATCGTCAGCCCCCGAAAGTTTAGCCGCCTTGATACAATCTTCGTCAGTGGCATCAAGTCTGCCGTAACGGATATTTTCCATAACCGTTCCCGAAAACAAGTTGGTTTCTTGAAGAACTAACCCTAGGGATCTGCGAAGGTCACTCTTTTTAATCTTGTTAATGTTAATTCCGTCATACCTGATCTTGCCGTCCGCAATATCATAAAAGCGGTTTAAAAGGTTGGTAATGGTTGTTTTTCCGGCACCGGTGGCACCCACAAAGGCAACCTTTTGTCCCGGATTTGCATACACACTAACGTCATATAGAACCTGTTTATCCTCGTTATATCCGAAATCAACACGGTCAAGGGTGACTTCGCCCTTTAAAAGAGTATAGGTAACAGTACCGTCTGCCTTATGAGGATGTTTCCAAGCCCAAGTGCCTGTGCGTTCGGCAGTTTCGGTTAAATTACCTTCCTTATCGATCTTAGCATTCACAAGGGTTACATATCCTTCGTCGGTTTCGTTTGCCTCGTCCATAAGATTAAATACACGCTCGGCACCTGCAAGACCCATAACAATTGAGTTGATTTGCTGAGAAACCTGGTTAACGTTACCTGTAAACTGTTTTGTCATATTAAGGAAAGGAATAACAATGCTGATTTGAAAAGCCATTCCCGAAATGCTGAAATTGGGAGTTTTGGAAAGTAGGAACAAACCGCCCACAGTTGCAATCAAAACATAGAGAATATTACCGATATTTTGGTTTATAGGTCCTAAGCAGTTGGCATAGGCGTGTGCACGGTTACTGTCTTCATACAGCTGATTGTTAATTTTCTCAAATTCTTCACAGGCTTCAGCCTCATGGCAGAAAACCTTAACAACCTTTTGTCCCGACATCATTTCCTGAACAAAACCCTCGGTTTTAGCAATAGATTTTTGCTGACGGATAAAGAATTTGGCAGAGCCTCCTCCTACCTTTTTAGTAACGACAAATAAAACCACAACGCCGAAAATTACCACCAGCGTCATCCAAATACTGTACCACATCATAATGCAAAAAACGCTGACAACAACAATGGACGCTTGCAATATTGCAGGAATTGACTGAGAAATCAACTGGCGAATTGCATCAATATCGTTGGTATAAAAACTCATTATATCGCCGTGTTTATGGGTATCAAAATATTTAATGGGAAGATTTTGCATTCCGTTAAACATGGTTTTTCTCATTTTACCCAAGAAACCTTGAGTTATAATTGCAACCAACTGTGACTGAATTATAACACAAATCAAGGATAGGCAGTAAAGAGTGCCTAAAATGATGATTTTAGGTAATATTTCCTGTTTTGCAGAGTTCCAATCCCCTGAAGTTATCCACTTTTGGATACCCGCAAGCACCTGTTGTTGAAATATTGCAGGAACTGAGGCTGTTATAGCGGAAAAAATCACGCAGGCAATAATAACGGGAAGCAAAACGGGATAATAGCCGTAAAGCATTTTAAGAAGTCTTTTAAGGGAGGAAAAACTCATTTTGTTACGCTTGCCTGCGGGAACATTTTGTTTTATTTTACTCATCGCTGTCACCTCCGTTTACTTGCTGTTCATATACCTCACGGTAAATATCACACGATTTAAGCAGTTCCTCATGGGTACCGCAGGCAGAAATTTTTCCGTTATCCATAACAACAATTAAATCTGCATCCTGCACAGAGGAAACACGCTGGGCTATAATAATTTTTGTGGTTTCGGGAATGAAATTCTTAAAACCGTTACGGATATAGGCATCGGTTTTGGTATCAACGGCACTTGTTGAGTCGTCAAGAATGAGAACTTTCGGATTCTTTAGCAGAGCACGTGCAATGCAAATTCTCTGCTTTTGTCCGCCCGAAACATTGGTGCCTCCCTGCTCGATATAGGTGTCATATCCGTCAGGAAAAGCGGAAATAAAGTCGTGTGCCTGAGCCAATTTGCAAACCTCAATCAATTCTTCATCTGTGGCATTTTCATTTCCCCAACGAAGATTTTCTTTAATTGTTCCCGAAAACAGTTGGTTTTTCTGCAAAACCATGGCAACACTGTCACGAAGGGTTTTGATATCGTATTTTTTAACGTCAACTCCGCCGACTTCAACAACACCTTCTGTAACGTCATAAAGTCTGGGAATTAACTGAACAAGGGAAGATTTACCGGCACCGGTTCCGCCTATGACACCCACAGTCATACCGGATTTTATCTCTAAGTTAATTTCCTCTAAGGCATTACGTTTTGCATTTTCATTGTACTTAAAATTAACATTTTTAAAGGAAATACTTCCGTCTCTGACTTCATATATTGGGGTTTCGCAGTTTTCAATGGAAGGCTCTTCGGTGAGCACCTCGCAAATACGTTTCATTGACTCCATGGAAATGGTAATCATAACATAAATCATAGAAAGCATCATAAGTGACATTAAAATCTGCATTCCGTAGGTGAGCATTGCGGAGATTTCGCCGTATTGCACCTTGGCACCTTGGGTAGATATTGCCAAATATGAACCCACAGTTAATATGAATATCATATTGAAGTACATACAAAACTGCATGAGCGGATTATTTATGGCAACAATTCTTTCGGCTTTTGTGAAATCGGTTGTAATATCGTCTGCCGCTTTTTTGAACTTTTCCTTTTCGTATTCCTCACGGGAGAAGCCTTTAACCACACGCATACCCCGAACATTTTCTTCGATTGATTCATTCAAGCGGTCATACTTTCTGAAAACACGTCTGAAAGCCGGCATTGCCTTGCGTGCCACAAAAAGCAATCCGAAAATTAAGACAGGCACAACAACCACAAAGGTGGCAGCCAAACTTCCGCCCATAATATATGCCATTACAATAGAGAAAATAAACATCATAGGGCATCTTACAGCCGTTCTGATAATCATCATATATGCCATTTGCACATTGGTAACGTCGGTGGTAAGACGAGTAACCAAAGACGATGAAGAAAATTTATCAACGTTTTTAAAAGAATAGTTCTGAATTTTTGAAAACATATCGTGACGCAAATTTTTGGCATATCCTGCGGCTGCCTTAGAGCAGGTCAGCGCCGCCAATCCGCCGCAAATCAGCGAAACAACCGCCATTCCAACAAGAATTAAGCCGGTTTTAACCACATCGTTCATCGTAGTGGAACCATTCAAATTCTCGAAACTGTTGATCATATCTCTTGTTAAAAAAGGAATTATAACCTCAATAACTACCTCACCCATTATGAAAATGAGGGTTAAAATTGAGGGTAGTTTATACTCCCTAATGCTTTTTGCTAATGTTTTAATCATTTTTATCCTCCATATTTGCCGAAAGTTTTTGCATAACGCTGAAAAAAACCTGTAATTCCTCTTCACTTATACCGGATTTTAAACGTATTTCCCTATTTTCAATTTCTTTAACAACCTTCTTGTGAATTTCAATTGCCTTTTCTGTCAGAACAATCTTTTTAAGTCTTGCATCACTTTCAACACTAACCCTTTTTATTAAACCTTTTTGCTCCATTGTTTTCAAAATGTTGCTGGCGGTTGAAGGTCTTATAGAAAACTTATTTTCAAAATCTTTTTGAAAAATATCCTTACCTTTATTGTCATACAAATAACCGATTGCCCAACCGTTTACATCGGTCAAAGGGTCTAAGCCGATTCTTTGTTTACTGCTTTCCACATCCCGCTTTATAAGATTTGAAAGACGTCTTACAGCGAATCCAATATCATTATTTTTATCCATAAAACACCTGCCTGACATAAATTGTTAGCACGCTAAGTATTATAGTGTTATTATAAATTTTTGTCAAGACATATTTTAAAATGTTAATACTCTGTTAATAATATTATCACCGCCAAAATCGGCGGTGAATTTAAAAAAATTAAAGTTTATTTGTCTTGTCAAAAGCGGATTTAACAGCTGACATAACCGTTCCTCTGAAACCGCCCGATTCAAGGGTATGAACACCCACAATGGTGCTGCCCGCAGGACTGCAAACTTCGTCTTTTAATACCCCGGGACTTTTAGAGGTTTTTTCAAGCAACTCCCCTGCCCCCCAAATTGTTTTAGTTGCGTATTGCTGGGCTTTTTTACGGGGCAATCCGCATTCAACACCTGCATCTGCCATAGCCTCGGCAAATAAATAGACGAATGCAGGACCGCAACCCGAAACCGCAGTTGCGGCATTTATGAGTTTTTCCTCTATTCTGTCCAACTCCCCGGCATATTTAAGGCTTTCGCAAAAGACACCTATTTCGTCCATAAAAACATTTTCGTCGGGAGAATAAACTATCATCCCCTGACCTACAGAAACGGGAGTGTTTGGCATTATGCGAATTACGGGGCAATCAAATCCTAATTCTTCCTTGATGGCGGAAATTTCAGTTCCAGCAAGCATGGAAACAAGGATGAAACGGTCATTCCGCAGACGGAGTGTATCCTTAATTTCACCCAAAGCCGAAGACATAACCTGAGGCTTTACACCTAAAAATATGAATTTGCATTTTTCGGCAATTTCCAAAGAACTTGCTTTTTCGCAGTTGAGTTTATCTGCTAAAATATCAAGGGTTGCACTGTTTTTGTCCGCCAAAAATACTTTGTCGGATCCCACAGATTTGCAAACCGCCGTGGCTAAACTGCCACCCATATTTCCGCAACCGATAAAACCGAATGTGTTATTCATAATATCCTCCTATCTTATCTGACCATCGCCTAAGATAACATATTTATATGTATTGAGTTCTCTAAGACCCATAGGTCCTCTTGCGTGGAGTTTTTGGGTTGAGATACCCATTTCGCAACCGAGACCGAATTCACCGCCGTCGGTAAAACGTGTGGACGCATTAACATAAACCGCCGCAGAATCAACCTTTGCTATAAAACAATCTGCATTTTCACGGTTTTCGGTGATAATGCTTTCACTGTGATGGGTGGAGTGCTCTGCAATGTGCTTAACGGCATCATCCACACTGTCCACAATTTTTACCGCCATTTTATAGTCCAAAAATTCGGTGTCGTAGATATCATCACCCTCACTCAAAAGAAGTGTTTTGGGTTCGGTATTTTGAAATAAATCATAAAGTTTAGGCAGAAATTTTTCTGCAACCGCTTTATGAATCAAACAAACCTCTGCCGCATTGCAAACAGAAGGTCGGCTTCTTTTTGCATTGTCCACAATGGTTAATGCTTTTTGCAAATCAGCATATTCATCAACATAAATGTGGCAAATGCCCGTTCCTGTTTCAATGCAAGGCACCTTTGCGTTTTCGGTGCAGGCTTTAATTAAACCTTTTCCGCCACGGGGAATAAGCAGGTCAACAAGTCCCACGGCGGTCATAAGCACATTGGCACTTTCTCTTCTTGTATCTTCAACTAAATTTATATAATCTTCATCAAGTCCGCAAAGCATTAAGCCTTTCTTTAATGCTTTTACAATGGCATTTGCACTGAGATATGCGTCCTTACCGCTTCTCAGCACGCAAACGTTTCCGCTCTTAAAGGCAAGGGCCGCGGCATCGGAAGTAACATTAGGTCGGCTTTCGTAAATTATGGCTACCACGCCGAAAGGAATGCTTACCTTTTTAATTAAAAGTCCGTTTGGGTGTTTTGTTTCAAGTAAAGTTTCACCTACAGGGTCAGGGAGAGCGGCGACATCCTTAATACCTTTTGCCATTGCCTTAATGCGGTCTATATCGAGTCGCAGGCGGTCAATCATAACATCTGCAATTTTGCCCTTAGCATTTTCCACGTCTTTTGCATTGGCAAGGAGAATTTCATCTGCACTGTCAACAAGACATTCAGCCATCTTTAAAAGTGCATTATTTTTAATTTCGGTTTCAAGAGGCTTGTTAAGGGATATCTCTTTAGCCCTTTTTAAAATCTCAATAGTATCAGTCATTATTTTTCACCTTTGCTTTAAAGAGTGTGCCAACCTTTTCACCCTCTAAAATACTGTATAAAATATTGGGGTCAGAGCCGTTGGCAATAACTGTATTAGTGCCTCCTGCGGTGGCGATTTTTGCCGCCTTAATCTTTGTAACCATTCCGCCGGTACCGAGTGTTGTTCCCGCACCGCCGGTCATAGCAACGATTTCGTCGGTGATATCCGTAACCTCGTGCAGCATAACCGCATTTTCGTCCTTGTGGGGGTCGGCGGTAAACAAACCGTCAATGTCAGAAAGGATTATCAGCAAATCTGCCCCCACGGTTTTTGCAACAATGGCACCTAAAGTATCATTGTCGCCGATAACTATTTGCCCTGTTGCCACAGTGTCATTTTCATTGATAATGGGAATAACATCAAGTTCCAGCAATCTGCAAAGGGTATTTTTGAAGTTAGAACAGCGTTCTTCATCGGCAATATCCTCATCGGTTAACAGAATTTGTGCAACGGTGTGGTTATACTGAGAAAACAATTTGTCGTATGTATACATAAGTTCGCATTGACCGACTGCGGCGGCTGCCTGCTTGGTTGGTATGTCATTAGGTTTGGCACCCAAATTGAGTTTACCAACACCCATACCGATAGCACCCGAGGACACCATTATTATCTCATTTCCCGAATTTCTAAGGTCGCTTATAACCTTACAAAGAAGTTCAACCCTGCGAATATTAAGTCTGCCCGTTTTATGGGCCAAGGTAGAGGTTCCCAATTTTATAACAATTTTCACTATAAACACCTAATTTAAAAAATTTTTACATATTATACCATAAATACAAAAAACTTTCAATGATAACACTGAAAGTTTTTTTAAATAATCATTTCTTACCTGTAGAACCGAAACCGCCCTCACCTCTTACAGTGACAGAAAGTTCATCGGTTTCGGTGTATTCAACCTTTAAAAACGGCGTTATTACAAGTTGGGCAATTCTCTCTTTGTCGGCAATGGTTTGAGCCGTATTTGAATGGTTATGTAAACAAACCATAATTTCACCTCGGTAGTCGGCGTCGATAACACCAACTTTATTGGCAGGTGCTAAACCCCTTTTGGTAGCAATTCCGCTGCGGGCATAGATAAGACCGGCATAACCCTCGGGGATTTCAAGTGACAAACCTGTGTGAATTAGTTTTGACTCCCCTGCCTCGATGATAACATCACCGTTTTCGCAAGCATAAAGGTCCGCTCCTGCGGAGAATTCCGTGCCGTAGGTGGGTGCAGTAGCATTTTCATTCAGTTTTTTAAAATTAACCTTAATCATAATAACTCCTATTCATAAATATTTCCGCTGCCCATTCGTCTTTCCCATTTACCCTCTAACCAAACGGTTTTGCCTTGTGTTAAAGACTTCTTTAGATCAATTATTCGTTGATTTGAAGAGCCTCGGAAAAGTAAATCGGGACTTTTCAGTTCCTCAACAAATTTTCCGTCCACCACAACATCGGTGTATTTTAAAATTTCTTTTACCGTTTCGGGCCTGCCCACAGTTCCTTTAAGCAGTTGTTCATCAAACAAAAAACCTGTATAAATCCATATGTTTTTCTCGGGAAATAAGGTTTTGATACGCTTTACAATACCGAGAACGCCCTCTTGATTTTCGGGCTCAAAGGGCTCACCGCCAAGGACAGAAAATCCCGTTATATGCTGAGGTTCAACGGCGGTTATTATTTCCTCTGCCACCTCATCGGTAAATGGTTTACCGAAATTAAAATCCCAAGCCTCGCTGTTAAAACAGTTTTTGCAAAAATGACGGCAACCGCTGACGAAAAGCGAAACCCTGACACCGGGACCGTTGGCAATATCGAATTTTTTTATTACTGCATAGTTCATTAAAAAACATCCTAATCAACCGGATTATGTTTTTTCGTCGACAGGTGCGGCGAAAAAACTCCTTCTAAGCGAAAAACCGCTTGTAAGCAGTTTTTCAAGAGCATTGGGGTGGTGTTGGCGGGGATGAAGTGCAGTCAAAATCTTTAATTTTGCGAACGGCATTCCCGCCAAAAACTTATAAGTGAAGTACTCTCTCTTTGATTTCTTGTGTTCTGCCCTGATTCCAGAACTGTGTTCCGATATATCCGCAGGTACGGCGGGCAACATTCATTTTATCCTGGTCGGTATTTCCGCAGTTGGGACATTTCCAAACCAATTTGCCGTCTTCCTCTTCAACAATTATTTCACCGTCAAATCCGCATTCGTGACAGAAATCACTCTTGGTATTGAGTTCGGCATACATAATATTATCATAGATGAACTTCATAACCGAAAGCACGGCGTCAAGGTTATTTTGCATATTGGGAACCTCAACATAGGAAATAGCACCTCCGGGTGACAATGCTTGGAACTTAGACTCAAGTGCCAATTTGTCGAATGCATCAATATCCTCGGTAACGTGAACGTGGTAACTGTTGGTAATATAGTTTCTGTCGGTAACACCGGGAACGATGCCGAAACGCTTTTGCAAACTTTTTGCGAACTTATATGTGGTACTTTCAAGAGGTGTGCCGTATAGAGAGTAGTCAATATTCTCGGCGGCTTTCCACTTAGCGGTGTATTCATTAAGTTTTTGCATTATTTCGAGACCTAATTTTTCACCCTCGGGCTCGGTAAGTTTCTTTCCGATCAATGAATAAACACATTCCCAAAGACCTGCATATCCAAGAGAAAGGGTTGAATATCCGCCATGGAGATATTTATCGATGGTTTCGCCCTTATTAAGACGGAGCAAAGCACCGTGTTGCCACAAAATCGGGGCAGCATCGGAAACAGTACCCGTAAGTCTTTCGTGGCGAGCTTGCAAGGCTCTGTGGCATAATTCCATACGTTTATCGAAAATTTCCCAGAATTTTTCCATATCCTTGCCGGCAGAAAGACCGATATCAACAAGGTTAACGGTCACAACACCCTGATTAAACCGTCCGTAATACTTAGGTTTGCCCTCTTCATCAACATAAGGGGTTAAGAAACTGCGGCAACCCATACAGGTATAGCAATGACCCTCACCGTTTTTGTCAATCTTATTTTGGAGCATAACCTTTTCGGAAATGTAATCAGGCACCATTCTCTTGGCGGTGCATTTTGCCGACAACTGGGTTAAATACCAATACTCACTGTCCTCAGTGATGTTATCCTCTTCAAGAACGTAAATGAGTTTCGGGAAAGCGGGTGTAATCCAAACGCCCTTTTCGTTTTTAACTCCTTGATAACGCTGTTTTAAAACTTCTTCGATAATAAGGGCTAAATCCTTTTTCTCCTGCTCGTTTTTAGCCTCGTTAAGATACATAAACACGGTAACAAAGGGTGCTTGACCGTTGGTAGTCATAAGGGTTACAACCTGATACTGTATGGTCTGAACGCCCTTTCTAACCTCTTCACGAAGTCTCTTTTCGGTGATTTCAGCAATCTTTTCGTCTGAAACATCGGGAGCAATATCCGATAATTCCTTTTCAACTTCTTTATACAATTTCTTACGGCTTATATCAACAAAGGGTGCCAAATGGGTAAGACTTATACTCTGACCGCCATACTGACAGGAAGCAACCTGAGCAATAATTTGAGTTGCGATATTGCAGGCGGTTGAGAATGTATGGGGTTTTTCAATATAGGTTCCGCTGATAACAGTGCCGTTTTGAAGCATATCTTCAAGGTTAACAAGGTCACAGTTATGCATATGCTGAGCAAAATAGTCAGCATCGTGGAAATGGATAATACCCTGTTCGTGAGCCTCAACAATATCAGGCTCCAACAAAATACGCTTAGTAATATCCTTACTAACCTCGCCTGCCATATAGTCACGCTGAACGCTGTTAACTGTGGGGTTCTTATTAGCGTTTTCCTGCTTAGCTTCTTCGTTGCAGCACTCAATAAGACTGAGGATCTTATCGTCTGTAGTGTTGGAACGGCGAACGAGGTTTCTTGTATATCTGTATGTGATATACTTTCTTGCAACGGCGAAAGCTCTTAAATTCATAATCTGGTTCTCAACTAAATCCTGAATTTCTTCTACATTAAGAGATCTACCCATTTCATCACATATCTGTTCTACATTCTCTGAAATAGTACGAATCTGTTCTGATGATAATCGTTCGCTATGTACGACTTCATTGTTGGCCTTAGTTACAGCATTAACAATCTTC
>JAZNOA010000015.1:0-6220 GCA_045580545.1 Acutalibacteraceae bacterium
CGAATAATACATATTCTGAAATAATGGCTATGCCGATTTTGATTTTTAAAGATTTAGTAAAGACAATTATTTTAAATGAGTTAAGAAGCGATACAGATTTTAATTTAGCGTATTTGAAAAGTAGGGTTAATAAATTACAGAAAGATTTGAATAGTGGCGATGTAAAGACCAATACAAAGCCTTCAGCACCGAAAAATAAAGGTGCTAATATAAAGGATTTGTTAATTTCCGAATAATTATATGATGCACCTCCGAAAAGGAAGGTGTTTTTTTAATGGCTCAAAATGTTGACAATTTAGAAGTCAAACTATCCCTTAATTCTACGGACTTTAAAAAAGGGATGGAAGATGCCGAAAGTTCATTCGGTACATTTTCAAGCAAAATGGCAAGTGTCGGAAAGGGTATTGCCGTTGGCTTGACCGCTGCATTAACCGCAGCAAGTGCAGCGATTGTAAAAATCGGTAAAGACTCTATCGCAGCCTATGCAGAATATGAGCAGTTGGTAGGCGGCGTAGAAACCTTATTTAAGGATTCATCCGATACAGTTATTAAGAACGCTGCAAACGCCTATAAATCCGCTGGTATGTCAGCCAATGAATATATGGCTACTGTCACAAGTTTTAGTGCAAGCCTTTTACAATCATTAGGCGGTGATACCGTTGAAGCGGCAAAGAAGGCAGATATGGCGATTGTCGATATGTCCGATAATGCCAATAAGATGGGTACAAGTATTGAAATGATACAGAATGCCTATCAAGGCTTTGCAAAACAGAATTATACTATGCTGGATAACCTTAAATTAGGTTACGGCGGTACAAAAGAAGAAATGCAAAGATTGCTTGCAGATGCACAAGCGATTTCCGGCATTGAATACGATATTTCCAGTTATGCGGATGTCGTGGATGCTATCCACGTAATTCAAACAGAGATGGGAATTACCGGAACAACCGCAAAAGAAGCAAGCACAACTATTCAAGGTTCTATTTCGTCTATGAAGGCGGCGTGGACTAACCTTTTAACGGGTATGACCGATGAAACACAGGATTTTGATGCTTTAATGCAAAATTTCTTTGATTCTGTGGTTACAGTTGGTGAAAACCTTATTCCCCGAATTAGCGTTGTTTTAAACGGCATTACAAGCCTTGTAACAACACTTGCGCCACAACTTGTGGCAATGATACCCCAATTATTAAACCAGTTGTTACCGGCTCTTGTGTCCGGTGCTGTGTCTTTGGTTAATGCGGTGGTTGCTGCTTTGCCGGGTATTATTTCGGCTCTGATGGCTGCATTGCCTACATTGATTCAAGGCATTACACAACTTATTCAAGGTATTTTGGCGGTACTGCCTACATTGCTTTTAACCATTGTTGATACTGTGGTTGCATTGCTCCCGCTTTTGGTACAGGCTATTTGCGATATGATTCCATCTTTGGTTGAAACCGTCTTATTGATTGTTGATGCCATTGTTGCAAGTGTGCCGGTACTCATTCAAGCATTGTTAGATTGTTTACCACAATTATTAGAATGCGTATTGCAGATGGTAGAAAGCCTTATTCAAGGTTTATTAGGTGCTATTCCTAATATCATTGCAGCACTGCCCCAAATTATCATTAGTATCATTGAATTTCTTTTAAGTGCAATTCCACAAATCATTGAATGCGGAATTAACTTGATTACAAGTCTGGTAGCAGCATTGCCGGAAATTATAGCGGCGATTGTCGCAGCAATTCCCCAGATTATCAACGGCATTATTAACGCTGTTTTAAATGCCATTCCCCAAATCATTCAAGCGGGTATCAATCTGTTAATTTCTTTGATTCAGGCATTGCCCCAGATTATTTCAACTATCGTTACAGCGATTCCGGAAATTATCAGCGGTCTTGTAAATGCGATTGCAAATAACATCCCCGCTATCATTCAAGCCGGTGTTGAATTGCTTGTTTCTCTGGTTCAAAATCTGCCTACTATCATTAAAGAAGTTATCAAGGCTATTCCCCAGATTATCACGTCACTTGTAAAAGCCATTGCTGAAGGTGTACCACAGATTGTTGATGCTGGTTTAAACCTTGTAAAAGGTCTGTTTAATGGTATTTCTAATGCTGTATCTTGGCTCTATGGTAAATTGAAAGGCTGGGTAAGCAGTGTATTAAGTTATATTAAAGGCTTGTTTGGTATTCACTCACCTTCAAAGGAAACCGCCGTATTCGGTAAGTACGTTGCACAGGGTTTAGGCGTTGGTATTGAAGATAATGCAGATGCAGCCAATAAAGCAAGTAAGAAGTTATCCGACAATGTATTAAATACATTCGGTGAAATGGCTGATGGAGTTACCGACATTGAAAACGGTATTTTTGGAGATAAGACCATTGAAGGCGGTTTGTCCGTTGTTCGTGAAGATAACATTAAATCAAGTGTTGATGTAAATGACGTTAGTTTAATTAGCGGTTTTGCATCTCTGATTGATAAGATGATTGAACGCAATGCAGCAATGTTTGATAAATTGACCGATGCTGTTTCTATCGGCTCTAACAATGGTATTTCCACAAGCAATAAGACCGTTAATATTTATATGGGCGATAACAATTATTCCGGCGTATTCGGTAATGATGCTGATAAATACGTTAGAAAAATTGCGGGTGAAGAAGTGGACGAATTAGTTGATATTCTTGAACCTGCATTTACCATTTAAAAAGGCGGTGTAATTATGACTGATAAAATGGCAAGGTTTGCACAAAAGGTTAAAACTTATACGGCTAATAGAGATGCTTATAATTACAGTGCTTTGATGAATCGGGCAAAGTATGATAAAAACTTTGAAAAATTTATACACGCTATGACCGTTGATAGGATAGTAGGCAAAGAATATTTGAGAAAATATAATCCCAGCTTTGACTATAAAAGAAAGGATGTGTAAACAATGATTGATTTCTTTTATGATAATCAATATTTATCTGATTATGGTTTTATCATTGGTTATATAACATCCTCAAACAAGGGTAAAAGCGTTGCAGAGGGTGTAAAACTCACCTTTAACAAAAGAGTAAAAAGCACGGGCAAAAGTTATACATTAGCAAACGCAAAGTATGATACTTGCTATACTACCACTTTTGAAATCTGCAAAAATCCCCATATTTACAAAGGTAAAGAAATGGTTATTACCTCTGATGAATTCCGTGATATTATGCGGTGGTTAAATCGTAGGGAATATTTACCCTTTTACTTTGTACCGGATAGCGGGGATGATACAGAAAAATATTATAATGCAAGTTTTAACCTGCAAAAAATTTATATTGGTAAAGATTTAATCGGCATCAGTCTGACGATGGAAACAGATTCACCGGTTGGATATGGTCAGACCCAAACATATAGATACACGGTAACAGACCAAAAGAAAGAATTTCTATTATCTGATGTTTCCGATGAAATCGGTTGTATTTACCCAGATTTAAAGATTGTAATTGACCGTCCGGGAGATTTAACAATCAGTAATACCACATTCAACACAACCACAATTATTAAAAATTGCAAGGTGGATGAGACTATTACAATTAAGGGCGATACACAAATTATTGAAACCGATTCAGACGAACACAGGCAGACATTGACAAAGGATTTTAATTTTGAGTTTTTACAGATTGGAAACACAATTAAAAGCCGTCAAAATAGAATTACTTTTTCTTTGCCGTGCAAGGTGGAATTAACATATACACCTTCAATTAAATAACAATACTTTTAAAGGGGTATGCTCGAATCCGGGCATACTCCCTTTTTAACATAATCAAGGAGATATAAGAAGATATGAAAAAGAATAGCACTGTACCCATTTGGGAAAAATTTACTTTAAGTGTTGAAGAAGCAGCCGAATATTTTAGAATTGGCGAATGCAAATTAAGAAATATTATTGCTGAAAATCCATATGCTGATTGGCTCTTGTGGAATAGCAACAGGGCGCAAATTAAGCGTAGATTGTTTGAAAACTATATTGAATCAATCAGTTCTATTTAATTTCGTGTAAAAATTTTAAAAATAATTTAGAAAAACACTGAAACCCACTTGTAAAATAGATTTATCTGTGTTATAATAAACACGCTTGATAAATCTCTTTTCTGGGTTCATTGGTCTATAAGGAGGACTAATAAACAATGAGTGAAAAGAGAAAAGACAGCAAAGGGCGCATTTTGCGTGATAACGAATTTCAGCAGAAAGACGGGAGGTATAAATTCAGATTCAAGGATGCAAGCGGAAATCTGAAAACTATTTATAGTTGGCGTTTAGTTGATACAGACCGAACCCCAGCCGGTAAAAAACATTCAGAATCGCTGCGAGAATTGGAAAGGCAGATTACAAGAGATATTGAGGATGGTATTGTTGTAAACCGCAAATTAACCCTAAATGACTATTGGGAAGAAAACATAGAATTAAGGGTTTTGAAGCAAAGCACACGAACCAATTACAAGTATATGTATAACAAGTATATCAAGCCTGTATTGGGGAATATGCAGATTAAAAACATTACATATACCACTATCAAAAAATTTCTTAAATCGCTTATCCGTGATGGATTCAAGCCGAATAGCGTTGAAATCATTTATACCATTCTCCACCCTGTTTTTGATGATGCTGTAAGAGATAACATTATTAGAAACAATCCTTCAGATAAAATTATGGTGGATATTAAAAAGGGTGAGAATTGGGAAAAGGAAAAGAAACACGCTTTAACAGAGGATGAGCAAGCAGCATTTGTAGCATTTCTTTCAAATAGTGAAACTTTTAATCATTGGTTACCCCTCTTTACTTGTTTATTGGGTACTGGTTGCCGAATCGGTGAAATGCTGGGTTTGACGTGGGCTGACTGTGATTTTCAAAATGGTATTATCAACATTAACCATAATTTGATTTACAGACAGCAAGAAAGCGGAAAAATGGAATACCATATAACCACACCGAAAACAACCGCCGGTACAAGAGTTATACCAATGTTTCAAGAGGTTAGAAAAGTTTTATTACAAGAGAGAATGAACCAGATGAAAAACGGCGCATTCTGTAAGACCGAAATTGACGGCTATAAAGGTTTTGTATTCACTAATAGATATGGTGAAGTATTAAACCCCCATAACGTCAATAGAGCAATAGAGCGTATTTCAAGAGAGTATAACGCACAAGAAACAGCACTTGCAAAGAAAGAAAAAAGACAGCCTTTTTTACTTCCACATTTCACGGCTCATATACTGCGACATACATTTTGCACACGCTTTTGTGAGAATGAAACGGATTTAAAATTGATTCAAGAAATAATGGGTCACGCTGATATTACCACAACGATGGACATTTACAACGAATCAAATACGGCAAGAAAACAAGCAAGTTTTGAACGGCTGGAAGGTAAAATTAGAATCTGTTAAACCTCAAAAAATGCCCCCGTGAGTTTGTCACAAATTTTGTCACAATTCAGTGATAAAAACACAAAGATTTAGGAAGATTTAAGAAGATGAATTTTGAAAAAATGGCTTTATTTCAGGGCAAACCCCCAATAATTGAGGGTTTAGAAAATCAAAAAATAATAATCCCCACGATGAAACCCATTGATTAAGAAAATGCCGTAAAACAGCGGTATTACAGAGTTTTTGAAACTCTGTCAAAACCGATTTACGACACATTTACGACAAATGAAAATTTAAGCAATAGATTCCCTGTGGCGAATGTCACAGGGAATTGTTGAATAATGGAGGTTGTATGATATAATAAAATTAGTAGTGGTATTTTTTAGGCGGTGATTTAATGAAAAAATTTTTAAGCATTCTTGGAACGGGGTTAGGTATAATCATAGGTGTGCCTATAACCTTGGTTGTGTGTGTTGGATATTTGCTTTTTGTTCCATTTGATATAATCCGTTATCATAGAATGCCGTATTATAAAGATTTCAAAATCAAGTACCAATTTTTTATTACATCAAGAGATGTTGTAAAAATCTATAATCGCATTGTAAGAGAACAGTTGCCTATTGAATATATAAAAAACAATGATTTTGAATACTTTGTAAAAGACGGGCAAGTGCTCTTGTGTGGATGGGGTTATGATAGGTTTGAACAAGTTGACGGCGAATGGTTTTTTGTTTTGGACGGTGAATGTAATACCAAAATGACAATGAAAGAAACCCTTGAAAATGATGCAGATTTGTTAAAGCCTGAACATAAATGCCTGCCTGCGAAGTTCTTGGTTT
>JAZNOA010000016.1:0-7083 GCA_045580545.1 Acutalibacteraceae bacterium
GCATTGTTTGTGTTACAGTTTTCATGACGAATGGTTAATCCTCCTGTCTGTTTTGATTCGGCAACTTAACTGTAACACAGGATTTTCCATTCGTCACTCTTTTTTTATTCGTTACTGTAACACATCTATTGTAAACCTACATAAAGCAACCTCTTTATGTATCTTTTTTGATTGACTTGAAGACACAATTGTGGTACAATATTTACAATTATTTTATTGTAGGGGGAGCCTATGTCCTTTCCGATTGAAAGAATAAGAAATTTTTGTATTGTGGCACATATTGACCACGGAAAATCCACCCTTGCCGACCGAATGTTAGAACTTACTCAATCGGTGGCAGAGCGTGATATGGAAGAACAACTTTTAGACAGTATGGATTTAGAACGTGAGCGTGGAATTACCATTAAAGCCCACGCCGTTACCCTTTACCACACCGCTAAAGACGGTAAAGAGTATGAACTTAATTTAATAGACACTCCCGGTCACGATGACTTTAACTATGAGGTTTCCCGTTCTCTTGCCGCCTGTGAGGGAGCGGTGCTTATTGTTGACGCTTCTCAGGGTATTGAGGCTCAGACCCTTGCCAATACCTATTTGGCGGTTGACCACGGTCTTGAAATCTTGCCTGTCATAAATAAAATCGACCTTCCCTCTGCCGAGCCCCAGAGGGTAAAGCAGGAAATTGAGGACGTTATAGGCATTCCCGCAGATAATGCTCCCTTGGTTTCGGCTAAAACAGGCCTTAATGTTGAGGAAGTTTTGGAACAGATTGTAACCGAGTTTCCCGCTCCTAAGGGAGATAGTAACGAGCCTTTATCTGCCCTTATTTTTGACTCCTATTATGACCCTTATAAGGGCGTTATCGTGTATTTCAGAGTTATGAACGGCAAAATCAAAGCGGGAGACAGAATTAAAATGATGGCAACGGGTGCCGAGTTTGATGTTGTGGAAATCGGCAGAAAGCGTGCCACCTCAATGGAGCCTTGCGATGTTCTTGAGGCGGGTGAAGTTGGTTATCTTGCCGCTTCCATTAAAACCGTAAGCGAGGCTACTGTGGGTGACACTATCACTCTTTGCGATAACCCCGTTAAGGAGCCTTTGGAGGGCTACCGAAAGGTAAATCCCGTTGTTTTTTGCGGAATTTATCCGGCTGACGGTGCGAAATACCCCGACCTTAGAGATGCTCTTGAGAAACTTCAACTTAATGACGCCTCCCTGCTTTTTGAGGCGGAAAGTTCCAATGCTTTGGGATTCGGCTTCCGCTGCGGATTTTTAGGGCTTCTTCATATGGAGATTATTCAGGAAAGACTTGAAAGAGAATATAATCTTGACCTTGTTACCACTGCGCCCAGCGTTGAGTATAAGTTCAGATTAACCACAGGGGAAGAGATAACCGTTGACAACCCAACCAATTATCCCGACCCCGCCACTGTTGTTGATGCGTTGGAGCCTGTGGCTGATGTGCATATTTACAGTCCCAGTGATTATGTGGGTGCCATAATGCAACTCTGTGAAGAACGCAGAGGTGTTTATACCGATATGAAATATATGGGCGACAGGGTGGATATTCACTATATTCTTCCCATGGGCGAAATTGTTTACGATTTCTTTGATGCCTTAAAATCCCGTACCAAAGGTTATGCCAGTTACGACTATGAAACTAAAGGGTATGAAAAATCGAAACTTGTTAAACTTGACGTTATGCTTGCAGGGGATGTGGTGGATGCCCTTTCCTTTATAGTTCATTCAGACAATGCGTACACAAGAGCCCGCAAGATTGCCGAAAAGTTAAAGGAATTTATTCCGCGCCAACTCTTTGAAGTGCCTATTCAGGTTGCGGTTTCGGGAAAGGTAATAGCACGTGAGACCGTTAAGGCAATGCGTAAGGACGTGCTTGCTAAGTGCTACGGCGGTGATATTACCCGTAAGAAAAAATTACTTGAAAAACAAAAAGAAGGTAAAAAACGTATGCGTCAGTTAGGCTCGGTTGAGGTGCCTCAAGAGGCATTTATGGCTGTGCTTAAACTTGATGAATAGGTGTTTGTATGCCAAAGAAGAATAATTCTGTTATTATAATAGGAATATGTGTTTCCTTAGTTTGTATTATTGCGATTGCCTCGGTTATCATAATTTTTATGGGTAAGGAAACCGATAACGGTTCCGAGGCTTATATTTCTTCATATTCAGGTTCTTTGTCCGAAGAGTCAGAGGTGTCATTTTTTGAAAGTCCGTCGGTGCCAATTGCGGCTTTACCTGATGTTAGTTCATCGCCTTCAATAAACGGTGAACTTAATGCCGATTTCTCGAATCTCTTATTGGTTAACGGCGATAACCCCCTTCCTGAGGATTATGATTATGAAGGCAATTTAACAACCATTGATAAAAAGTATTTGTGCTTAAACCTAAACCGAATGGACGAGGACGCATATATTTTTGCTAAGGCTATGCTGGATGCCGCACATAAGGACAATGTGGAACTTTACATTCGCTCGCCATACCGCTCATATTCGCAGCAAAGTGCCCTTTTTGAAAATCAGGTTAAACGCTATTTGAACGGTTCCACAACACGGGAACAGGCGGAAATTAAGGCATCCACCGTTGTTGCCCGTCCCGGAACAAGTGAACACCACACGGGACTTGCTGTGGATTTAAATTCGGTTGAAACAAATTTTGAAGATACAGAGGCTTTTTCGTGGCTTAAGGAACACGGTGAAGAATACGGGTTTATAATGCGATATGCTGAGGATAAACAGGATTTAACCGGCGTTATTTATGAGCCGTGGCATTGGCGATTTGTGGGAATTAAGCATGCAAAAGAAATGAATAGACTCGGTATGTGCTTAGAAGAATATATTGAGTATTTAAAATCATAGCGGGAGTTTGAAAAGGAATGAAAAAGATAGGATTTGACAATGAAAAGTATATAAGTTTACAGTCCCAGAATATCCGTGACCGAATAGCCCTTTTCGGAGGTAAACTTTATATGGAATTTGGCGGCAAACTTTTTGACGATTATCACGCCGCACGGGTTTTGCCGGGCTTTGAGCCGGATGCAAAGGTTAAAATGCTTTTAAAACTGAAAGATGAGGCAGAAATTGTTATTGCCATAAACGCCGATGCCATCGAAAAGAATAAACGCAGAGGGGACCTGGGTATCACTTACGACCTTGACACACTTCGCCTTATTGACGCTTTCAGGGGAATCGGTCTTTATGTGGGAAGCGTGGTAATCACACGTTACACAGGCCAACCCTTGGCAGAAGCCTTTGAAAACCGTTTGAAAACTTTAGGTATTAAGGTTTACAAACATTATACAATTAAGGACTACCCCTATGATATGAAACATATAATAAGTGACGAGGGTTTCGGAAAAAACGATTTTATCGAAACAACCCGTCAATTGGTTGTTGTAACCGCTCCGGGCCCCGGAAGCGGAAAAATGGCTACCTGCCTTTCTCAACTTTATCACGAGCATAAAAGGGGAGTTAAAGCGGGATATGCTAAGTTTGAGACCTTCCCTGTTTGGAATATTCCTTTAAAACACCCTGTTAATATAGCATACGAGGCGGCAACTGCCGACCTTAATGATGTTAATATGATTGACCCCTTTCATTTGGAGGCATACGGTAAAACATCGGTAAACTATAACCGTGATATTGAAATTTTCCCTGTTTTAAATGCTATGCTTGAGGGTATATTAGGAGAGTCACCCTATAAAAGCCCCACCGATATGGGGGTTAATATGGTGGGGTTTGCCATAAGCGATGACGAGGCAGTTAAAGATGCCGCAAAACAGGAAATTATCCGTCGGTATTACAGTGCTTTGGTTAGTGAACGTCAGGGAATGTCCAATGATACCGATTCTGAAAAAATTGAACTTTTAATGAAACAGGTGGGTGCAACCGTTGATGACAGACCCGTTGTGCAGTCCGCTATTGAAAAGGCAGAAACAGAAGGCTCTCCCGCAACTGCAATCGAAATGCCGGACGGTAAGATTATAACCGGCAAAACCTCCAGTCTTTTGGGCGCGGCATCGGCAATGCTTTTAAATGCACTGAAATATTTAGCAGGTATTGACGACAGCGTTAATTTGATTTCTCCCACAATTATCGAACCTATGCAAAAACTTAAAACCGAAATTATGGGAAATCATAATCCAAGACTTCACACAGATGAAATTCTAATTGCACTTTCAATCTGTGCCGCAACCGACAGTTTGGCAAAACAGGCCCTTGATAATGCTTATAAATTGGCAGGTTGCGAGGCTCATTCATCGGTTATTCTATCGGGAGTGGACGAAAATGTTTTCAGAAAACTGGGAGTTAATTTAACCTGTGAGCCTAAGTATCAAACTAAAAAATTGTACCACAATTAAAATCTTGACTTATTGGGGTAATGATAATATAATATAGAAATTGATTAAATAATTTAAGGTAGGTTGTTTTCATGGCTAAAACTATTAAAATCACCGACAAAGGTCTAAAGAAATTAGAAGAGGAATTGGAAACCCTAAAAACTGAAGGCAGAGCAGATATTGCCGAAAAAATTAAAATTGCCCGCGGTTACGGTGACCTTTCCGAAAACAGCGAATATGACGAGGCTAAAAACGAGCAGGCAAAATTAGAGGCTCGTATTGTTGAAATCGAAGCAATGCTCAAAAATGTTGAGATTATCGAAGATATTAAGGGCAAAGCCAAAACCGTTGTAATCGGTGTTAAGGTTAAGGTAATTGACGAGGAGTACGGCGAGGAAGAGGAATACAGAGTTGTAGGCTCCACCGAGGCTAATTCCCGTGAAGGCAAAATTTCCGACGAATCTCCTATGGGTAAAGCACTGTTAGGCAAGAAAATCGGTGACGAGGTAACCGTTGAGGCCCCCGGCGGAGAATTTAAGGTTAAAATTCTCGAAATTTCAAAATAAGGTGAAATAACAATGGCACAGAATAATAATACTCCTGTCGAGCAGGACTTAAACGAAATAGTCAGAGTTCGCCACGAAAAACTGGCGGCTTTAAAGGAAAGCGGGAATGACCCTTTCAGAATTACAAAGTTTGACTTTGATAACGATTCGGCAAATATCAAGGGCAATTTCTCCGAATTCGAGGGCAAAACCGTTAAAATTGCAGGCAGAATTATTGCCCGCAGAATTATGGGTAAAGCAAGTTTTGTGGGACTAAGCGATAATACAGGCAAAATCCAACTTTATGTCCGTCGTGACGATGTGGGCGAGGAGGTTTATGCCGCCTTCAAAAAGTGGGATATTGGTGATATTGTGGGTGTTGAGGGCTTTGTTTTCAAAACCCAAACCGAGGAAATTTCGGTTCACGCAACTTCTATTACCTTGCTTTCAAAATCTCTTTTACCTCTGCCTGAAAAGTTCCATGGACTTAAGGATAACGATTTGAGATACCGTCAGCGTTATGTTGACCTTATCGTTAACCCCGAGGTTAAGAATAACTTTATTATCCGCTCAAAATTTATAAAGTTTATGAGAAACTACCTTGATAATATGAATTATATCGAGGTTGAAACCCCTGTACTTAATACGATTGTCGGCGGTGCGGCTGCCCGTCCTTTCATAACCCACCACAACACATTAAATATACCTATGTATATGAGAATCGCCACCGAACTTCCCCTTAAGAGACTGATTGTGGGAGGTATGGACAGGGTTTATGAAATCGGTAGAATATTCCGTAACGAAGGTATGGACCCTAAACATAACCCCGAATTTACTACCGTTGAATTATATCAGGCCTATGCCGATTTCCACGATATGATGGACATTGCAGAGGGTATAATTTCGGGTGCCGCTAAGGAAATTTTGGGCACATACGAAGTAGAATGGTTGGGTGAAAAAATCAATCTTGCACCCGGTTGGCGTCGCCTTACAATGGTAGACGCCGTTAAGGAGTATGTAGGTATCGATTTCGGTGCTATTTCCGACGACAAGGAGGCAGTTGCCGCCGCTGAGGCTATCGGCGTTGAACTTGCTGACACTGCCGATAAAACCTGGGGTAATGCACTTTATGCTTGCTTCGACCAGAGGGTAGAGGAAAAGTTAATTCAACCCACATTTATCACAATGTACCCCGTTGAAGTTTCTCCTTTAACCAAGGCTTCACCCGAAGACCCGAGACTTACCGAGCGTTTTGAGTTGTTTATATGCCACAGCGAACTTGCAAATGCATATTCCGAACTCAACGACCCAATTGTTCAGCGTGAACGTTTTATGAAACAGTTGGAACTTCGTGATAGGGGAGACGACGAGGCGGAAATGCTTGATGAGGATTTCCTCACCGCTATGGAATACGGTATGCCCCCCACAGGCGGTATGGGTATCGGTATTGACAGAGCCGTAATGCTCCTCACCGGTGCAGACACTATCCGAGAGGTAATCTGCTTCCCAACGATGAAGCCGATTGATTAAATCACTTATAAGAAACTCAGTAGTTATGCGGGTTTGTGGTGTTTTATATCTTTAAAAAACCACGCCACTACGCCAACTACTACGCCAATTTTCACTAAGATTTTGCATCGAAAAGTCACTATGATAGACTAAAAGATCAAGCGCCGTGCAGTTAGCACGGCGCTTTCATCATATTTGAAATTATTTTTTCAAAAGTTATGTAGAGATGTGTAAAGTTATGTTTGATAGCATTAAAGAAAGTACCGTCATCAGCGGCTTTGAAGCCCTAACGCACGATTGACAAATTGTGTCGAAGGTTGTATTATAGTAACGGTGCTTCGCACCCTTAGAGGCTACCTGACGCTCAGGCGGTTAGCCCTTCTTTACTAAGGAGGGGCACTTTTCCCTTCTAAATGAAAGGAGGGGCGCCAATGGTTACTTACGAGACTTTGTTCCTTTTTGGTTCACTTGTTGTAGCAATTATCGCATTTGTTGTTGACATAACAAAAAAAGAAATAACCGCCCCTCGCCAAAATGATATGCACCCCAAAAGTTAGACACTTTTGGAGGTGCATATTTTTATGGCAAAAAAAGGACAAATCTTTAGAAAGTACTCGGCAGAATTTAAAATAGGTGTTATAATGGATATGCGAGATAACCATTTAGGTTTAAGAG
>JAZNOA010000017.1:0-28829 GCA_045580545.1 Acutalibacteraceae bacterium
ATTTATATGCGTCACTTCCCGTCAATTCCTGCGTGGGATACGGTGTATTATTTTATATAACGCCGCCGTAGGCTAATGAGGGATTACTGACTATGTGGGTTGCAAATTTGGCACTCCCCAAGCCTCCCTTGTGTAAAGGGAGGTGGTTTTTGCGGAGCAAAAGACGGTGGGATTGTTAAAAATGAAAGTTTCAATCAACCCCAACAGTTTTTATGCATGCCGCAAATTAAAATGGGTCAAGGGTGAAACCCTTGTCGTTTAGGGGGTTGGAGTTGTCGGATTGCAATTTTTTAGTTTTTATCACACTTGTCTTTCAATTGGCGAAGCCACGCTTGAAAGACTTTGAGTAGAGGCTTTACTCCCGACAATTCAAAGGGGGAATCGAATTCCCCCTTTAAAGGCGAATCTTTCCGCCCTTTCTTTTCGCCTACACAAGAAAGGGCGTGCCCGTCGCGGCATGAGCGACAAAGTAAAAATAATATATAATTTAATTGACGTGCTGAATTGCAACCAGCATAGTTACAACCCCTCCGTCTTTTTGCTACGCAAAAATCCACCTCCCCTGCAAGCAGGGGAGGCTGGGGGAAGTACCAATTTGCGACCATGGTCAGAGGGAGGCAAAATGTAGTTTTTCTACAGACTAACAGCCACACCTTGCGGTGTGGCTGTTACCTTAAATTCAGAAAACTATCAAAAGCAGTCGGCGTTTAACAAAATAAACAACGGGATTACATTTATTTTTCAACAGTTGCTCTAATATTTCGTGGGTGCGGGCGATGTTTTCCAGTTTCTCGCTTTTGGGAGCAATATCACCGTAACGCAGTTCTTCCACGGTCAAAAGTGCATCCGAAACGGTTGCCATATCCTCCTCTGTTAAATAGGGGGTTAGCCGTTCAACCCTTTCTCTAAGGGTTATACCCTTGTTTGAAGTTGATTCAAGGGTATTTAACTGTCTTAAAATATCACGCCAATAGAAGTTGCACTGTTTTTCAGTTGATGAAAACCTCTTGCGGACATTTGTAAAGTTATAGCAGAGTGGCGACCAAAGACTTCTTAGGACTAAATACAGCAGAACAAAGAGGAATATACCCGTGTATATGAATATGCGGATATCTCTTTTTACAGGGTCGTTATGAAGTACCTTTTGGGGTACTTCCTCGTCAGGTTCGTCTTGTTCTTCGTCGTTGTCGTCCTCTTCCGGGGGAGTTTCCTCTTTTATGGGATTTTTGCCACCTGAACTCAATATAGACTTTGACGCCGTGCCTTTGGGTGACGGGTCAAAGGCGATCCAGCCTAAGTTTGGAAAATAGCATTCAATCCAACAATAGGGATTGGCACGGTCGATTGCCTGAGTTCCGTTTTTACCGGCAACGGTATAGTAGCCTGCAACCAAACGGCAGGGAACCTGCAGGTGACGCAGTACCAAAGCGGCGGCGGTGGCATAATAAACACTGTGACCGGATTTTGTTCTGAATACCTTGGTTAAGACATTGTCCTGCGAGGCGAAATCAAGCCCTTTTTCAATATATGAATAACCGTTTCCGGTGGAGAAATATTTGGTTATTGCCAAAGCCGTGTCATATTTACTTCTGCCTTCAATTTTAATGGAGTTAACAGCGTCTGTAACATAATCGGGAAGTGCAAGGGGAAGTTTTGTATATTTCTCTATGAATTCTGCGGTATAATACTTATCCTCACGGTTCATAAGATTGTAAAGAGTGAGGGATTCATAATCCGAAAGGGATTTTTGCGTTAAATACACATTGGACTTTACGGTGTAACTGAAATCCTTTTTTTGGCCGAAAAAGGAGAATAACCAGCCCTTTTGATCAAACAGAGTCGGGTTTTTGGTTTCTGTGTTCTCCTTAAAACTTGTAATTTGACCCACGGTGGGCAAAAAGAAACTGTCGGTTTTCAGGGTGAATGTTATTTCTTCGGAGTATAAAAACTGTTTAACCTGATCAAAATATACCTTTTTATCCAAAGTGGAACTTGACATATACTGAACAAATTCCTCTTCCCAAGGACCGTTTGCACGGTAGGAAGGTTCAAAATCGCTTTTCCAGGTTTTTCCGTTGAAGGAATCAAAGGTTGCAACCTTTGCAAGGATAGGGACAGAGGAAGAAACGGTTGCTAAAATCTGGGATTCGTTTTTGGGCAAATCTCCGCCGATATAATCCTCGTTTTCCTGCAAACCTAAGTCATATAGGGTAATATCCGTTTCGGCCTGTTCGGGAATATAGATGTTTACGGCGGTTTGGATATCCGCCGTAATATTTGAACAGAAGCGGTTTCTGATATCATATTCCTTGTTATTATTCAAAATCAGTAAAGCACCTAAAGCCAAGGGAACGCAAAGTCCAAAGGCAATCAAAGGCACATAATAGCGTTTGCCGAGTATCGAAAATTCATCGGCGTGTTTGAAGAGTCTTTTTCCCCTTGATTTATCTGTGGAAATAAGGGTGAAAAGACCTGCAAAAAAGAAGAATATGGCACTTTTATCATATTTCGCATAGCCGAAAGCATAAACCGAAATAATTGCACCAAGGCAAAGTAAAGAACAAAGTTTGCTTTTTTGAGAGGTGCACGCCAAAATGTAAACAAGGGCACAAATTCCCAAATTTATGAAGAAATGCATTATACTTACATTGTCGGCAGTGTACCAAAAGTTGTCTTCAGGCATTCCCGATATGCACCAGTAGGCAAAACTTTGCAAATCACCGAAAAAATGCCCTTCGCCGCCAACCGATATAAGGACGACAAAACTTATAACAATACCGACAAGATAGGTAACACTAAGCCAACGGGCAAAGGCTATGGCGGAAAGGAATGCCATAATGGCGAATGTTTGAACTAAAAGCAGAGGGAGTCCGATTTCAAATTCAAACTGGGCGTTTACCAAAATACTGAGCCCCACGGTTATCAGCCAACAACTAATGCAAAGGCTTATGTATTGACCCACACTTTCGGTGTTGGAATTTCTCATAAATACGGGTAGGCTTATATTTTTGTTCTTTTTCATAAAACCTTACCCACCTTCTTTGAAATTTCATAAGGATTCTCAATAATGGCAAAATGTCCGCTATCATCTTCTGTAAACCGAACAGAAGAACGGGAACTTTTTGCCAGAACGAGGGAGGCTTTAACACCGTCGTGGTCATAGCCTAAGGTTAAATCCATAACCGACGAATCGGGATTTGAGGTTATAATAAACAGTTTATTTGCCGTGGCAAACCGTTCTTTTTTGATATCTGCCGAGCATAAAGGCAAACTGTCCTTTTTAAATTCAAGATCGGCAAGTTCGTTTTTCAGAGCGAAAAGACGGTCGCTGTCCCGCAGAGAGAACTCCCAAGTGCCGGAATCTCGCAAAAGGTATAAAACCGTTTGGGTTTTGGCATTTGCAGAATGTTTGGCAAGGCAAAGGGCGGTTTCACGGTAAATATCATCACAAAAACCCTTGGTTTCAAGGGTACAGGCGTCGATTAAAATAATGGTTTTAGGTTCTTTCGGCTTTTCATAAAGTCGGGTGAAAAGTTTACCTGTTTTTGCACTCTGTTTCCAATGAATACGCCTTAGGGGGTCGCCGTCACGGAAAAATCGGCTATCATCAAAACTTTCGCCGATTTCAAAACTCTGACGGGATTTTCCTTCGAAAACCTTTTCTGCGTTAAAACTTTTGGAAAGACATTCAATGGTGTGGTTTTTAGGCAAAACGGATATTTCTTTGGAAAACCTTTTTCGGCTTGTAAAAATCAGAGGGGAAACAAAAAATCCAAACACATCGCAAACACGCAGAAACTTAATTCCTAAATTCCAATGTCCCGTATGTAATAATTCCAAGGTGAAATCGTATTTACGGTTGAGTTTAAATACACTTAAAATAAAGGCATTATAAAGGGGAATGGTTTTTTCGGTTTTTTCATTATATGGAGGTCTGATTTTAATTTTGCATATAGTGGGAAATATCAAAAGTCCCTTAACATTAAGGGTAAGGGTTACACGGTCTTCCCTTGTGTGAACAACCGAAGGTGAGGTGGCGGTAAAACGCAAAAAAATCACCGACCACAAAACAGAAACAAAGGAAAACAGCAAAATGCCGCCCAAACAGACGGCTGATATTAAAAATTCTCTGATGTTTGAGCCTAATGCCATAATTATCAGGAATGCTTCCAACGCTAATGCAAATAAACCTCTTAAAGACATAAAATGCTTTGTCCTCTCATAGAACCTATCTAATCTTCGGAACGGGTAGGCTTTTAATAATTTCCTTAATAACGCCTGCGGCGGTAATTTCCTTGGAGCCGATGCGGTTTTTCATAATAAGGCGGTGAGCCAAAACGAAGGGTGCTAAGTATTTAACATCATCGGGTAAGACATAACTTCTGCCTCTTAAAATTGCCAAACCGCAGGCGGCATTTGTGAGTGCTATGGAACCGCGGGGGCTGGCGCCCGTAATAACACCCTCAAAGTCTCTGGTGGCTGTAACAATGGCAAGAATATAATCCAAAACGGCATCGTCAATATGCACTTCCTTAACCAGGTTTTGGATTTCTACAATCTGCTCGGCGGAAGCGACGGGAGAAAGCGTGGTTTTTTCGGTGACGTTTCGGTTGGAAAGAACTATGTCTTTTTCATCCTCTTTAGTTGGATATCCGATACTTAGTTGCATTAAAAATCTGTCCATCTGGGCTTCGGGCAGAGGATATGTTCCTGACATATCAATGGGATTTTGGGTTGCCAAAATAATAAAGGGTTTTGGAAGAGGATATGTAGTTCCGTCAACAGTAACCTGACCTTCCTGCATAGCCTCAAGCAAAGCGGATTGAGTTTTCGGACTTGCACGGTTGATTTCGTCCGCTAAGATGATTTGATTGTGAACGCTTCCTTTGTGGAAAACTTCCTTACCCGTTTTCATATCCAGAGTGTTAAAGCCTGTAATATCCGAGGGCAAAACGTCGGGGGTAAACTGGATACGCTGGAAATTGCATCCCAAAGACTCTGCAAGGGCGGAGGCAAGGGTGGTTTTTCCGAGTCCCGGAAGGTCTTCGATGATAACGTGACCGGAGCAGATAAGGGACACTAAAAGAAGGTCTATAATATCGTCTTTACCTTTGACACGTTTCTTAATATTTTCTTTAATCGCAACCAAACAGTTTTCGTTCATATCGGGTCCTCTTTTCAAATAAAACATTGGTTACATTATATATTGATTGCTGTAGAAAATCAAGAAATATTACAAAATTCAAACCGAAAATCTTACGTTTTTTGGGAATATTAAATAAGAGGCGGTAAAATGAAAGGTAAATTTAAAATATTTTCTTATCTCAGCGGAATTTTAATAGGTGCCGTTAACGGACTTTTCGGTGCGGGAGGCGGAATTATTGCAGTTCCGATTCTTGAAAAGACAGGTCTTAACAAAAAGCAGTCCCACGCCAATGCGGTGGCGGTAATACTGCCTGTGAGTATACTCAGCGGAATTTTGTATCTACTTGAAGGCAGGGTACAGTTTTCCGATGTTTCACCCTATGTTCTCTGGGGGCTTATAGGCTCTGTTTTAGGCACATTTGTGCTTAAAAAAATTTCCCCTTTGTGGCTTAAAAGAATTTTCGGGATTTTTGTTATATATGCAGGTGTCCGTATGATTTTAAGATGATGAATGCTTTTAATAATTCAGTTGAAAATCGGCTTGCATATCTAATTTGTTATGGTATAATTGACTTAAAAATAATAAAAGGAACGATTATTGTGAAATATCCCGATTATTTTATTGCCGCAGGCTATGAGTTTGCAGATATGGAAAATTTTGTATCGGCACCGTTCTTTAGGAAAAAATTCACGGTAGGCAGGATTAAAACTGCCGAAGTTATTATCGGTGCGGCAGGTTTCTTTACCGTGTGCTTGCCGAAAACGGCGAGGTGGATTTGGCTTATAATATGATTACCCGCCCCGATTTCCCGTCCTACGGAAACTGGGTAAAGCGAGGTTCCACCACCCTTAGAGAAAGTTTTCTCCCCACGGACGATGATGTAGATTCCCTTAACCATCACTTCTGGGGAGATGTGTCTGCGTGGTTTTATACCTATCTTGCGGGCATGAGAATTAACCCCACAGGAAAAGATATTACAAATGTGGACATTAAACCTCTATTCCCCGAAAAATTAGACAGCGTAAATGCGTATCACAATCTGCCCGACGGCAAAATTTCCGTGACTTGGGAACGGGAAACAGAGGGCATTGCCTTGAAAATTGATACCTCAGAGAAACTTCACGGCAAAATCGCTTTGCCTTGCGGATATGTGTTCGCCGACGGTACTGCCGAAAAAGACCTTAAAAGCGGAAATTATAAGATAATTAAACTAAAATAACAAAAGTCACATTCGGTATGACTCTGGAAACACCTAATATAGTTTTGCGGTTATTTTTTAGGTTTTCGGTAAAACTTTTAATGGTGATTAAAGTGTTTGATTTGAATTTTTCTTCCCTCATAGCCGGGCTTTTATCGGGGCTTACCGCCTCAATGGGACTGGGCGGAGGAGCGGTGCTCATAATATACCTAACCCTTTTGGCCGACGTTGACCGCATAACCGCAGGGGGCATAAATCTGCTGTTTTTCATCCCCATTTCCCTTTTGGCGGTTATAATTTACGCTATGCGTGGGGAAATTAAATGGAAAACCGTAATTCCTATAAGTCTTTTAGGTCTTTGCGGAAGTGTTCTCGGAATGTGGCTTATTGATTTTTTAGAAGATGAGTGGATAAGCAAAATCTTCGGCGGAATTTTGGTGATTTTGGGGCTTAAAGAAACCTTTTTTAAAGGTGTTGCAAAAGACCGAAAACCGTGATATAATTTTTTTAGAATATATGTTTGGGGTGAATTTTATGTCAAAAACTCCCTTAAAAGAAAAACAGCAAAAGGTATATGATTTTTTGGTGTTGAAAAGGAGCGAGGGAATACCTCCCACAGTTAGGGAAATCTGTCTGGCAACGGGAATTTCCTCCACCTCCACCGTTCACGGAATTTTAACTTCACTTGAAGATTTGGGATATATAACCGTTGACCGCAAAAATTCAAGGGGTATCAGAATAAATGCCGATGCTTCTTCTTCCATGGTGCCTTTGGTGGGCAGAATCACTGCCGGAAAACCCATTTTGGCGGTGGAAGAAATTGAGGATTACATTCCTTTCCCCTCTAAGAATGCCGATGGTCTCTTTGCCCTCAAGGTTGTGGGGCTTAGTATGATAAATGCCGGCATTTTGGACGGGGACATTATCGTTGCGGACAAGAATAAGCCCTGCAGAAGCGGGGACATTGTTGTTGGAATGGACGGTGACGAGGCAACCGTTAAAAGGCTCCTTATTAAGGACGGCAAGATTATTTATATGCCCGAAAACCCCGATTTTGAGCCTATCCACCCCGAAGACCCAATGATTTTGGGTAAGGTTATAGGAAGTTACAGGAGTTATAACTGATTATGAAATCTGTTGAACTGTTTACCGACGGTGCCTGTTCGGGCAACCCGGGTCCCGGCGGTTGGGGAGCAATTCTCCGTTTCGGCACAGCCGAAAAGGAACTAAGCGGCGGAGAAATAAATACCACCAACAACCGAATGGAACTAACGGCGGTTATAGAGGGGCTTTCCGCTTTAAAGGAGCCTTGTGCCGTTAAACTCACCACCGACTCTAAATATGTTGCCGACGGTGTGACAAAGGGTTGGGCTGAGTCTTGGCGGAAAAACGGCTGGCGAAAGGCGGATAAAAAGCCTGCTTTAAACCCCGATTTATGGGAAAAACTTTTAGACCTGTTAAAAATCCATCAGGTTGAAATTTGTTGGGTCAAGGGTCATGCAGGTCATATAGAAAACGAGCGGTGCGACAGGCTGGCGGTTGATTTTTATACAAAACTTAAGGAGAACTCTAAATGAACAGAAAAGACAGGATAAAATACATTGTAACAGGTGCAATTATTGCCGCAACCTACGCCGGACTTACATATTTATGCAACTTTTTCGGTCTTGCCTACGGACCTATTCAGTTAAGAATTTCCGAAGTTTTGACCATTTTGCCCCTATTTACCCCTGCGGCAATTCCGGGGCTTACAATCGGTTGTTTCATTGCCAATATCGGCTCTTTTAATGTTGCCGATTTGCTTTTCGGCACTTCTGCCACCCTTTGTGCCGCTTGGCTTACATATATTTTAAGGGATAAAACCGTGAAAGGTCTTCCGATTTTCGCATTTTTACCTCCCGTTATAATAAACGCCTTGGTAATAGGTTTTGAAATTGCAATATTTTTGCCCTCTAACAAAGGATTTTTATACGGATTTTTGCTTTCCGGAATAGAGGTTGGCATTGGCCAGTTAATAGTATGTTTCTGCTTTGGTATTCCCTTTTATTACTTGGTTAAAAAATATAAGATTTTTAAATAAAGGAACGCATTAGATTGTTAGTTTATTTAAATCAAAGACCTATGATTATCGCCGCAGTCGGTTGCATTATAATTGCCGTCTGCGGTTTTCATTCTTTTAATCTGCTGATAATATTTATATGCCTTTCTGTGGGCTTTCTTGTTTTATCGGTGGTTTTAAGGAAATTGAAAATGGTTGTAGCAGGCGGGTTAATAGTGATAATGGGTTTAGTTTGCCTTTCAACCCTTAAGGATATTGCAGGTCTTCAAAATTTTTCAGGGAAAGAGATTACCGCAAATATTATTTTTACCGAAACTGAGTTTAAAAGTTCCGCATACTATAGAAGCCGTTGTGAGGTTATAGGGTACAGCGTTTTTCCTCGCGGCACAAAACTAACGCTTTGGCACGAGCCTGCAGATGTGGATTCGGGGTAT
The DNA here is from genome assembly GCA_045580545.1 of Acutalibacteraceae bacterium. GTDB lineage: Bacteria > Bacillota > Clostridia > Oscillospirales > Acutalibacteraceae > UBA737. Next base: position 8,838 of record JAZNOA010000017.1, read on the forward strand.
ATATTTGAAGTGAAAATCAGTTTGGAAAAAATAGATGAAGAATATAAGGCTATAAATTACAGTGAGGGCGTTTATCTAAGCGGAAACATCAAAGAATTGAAAAAGACCGAAAGGTATGACAGTGTTGATATGGCGGTAAATTCAGTCATGCGGTATATGAAAAGAACCCTGTTCTCAGGAATGAGTTTTGACTCTGCCTCCACTATGTGTGCGGTGGCTTTCGGTGATAAAGGCTATTTTTCCGATGAATTTTATAACAATGTTAAGGCATCGGGCGTGGCACACGTTATGGTTGTTTCGGGTATGCATTTGGGCATTTTGGTGGGACTTGCACTTTATATAGCCGAAAAGTTCATATATAACCCGAAACTGCGGGCTTTAATAATGTACCTCGTGGTGATAATGCTGACCTCGGTTTGCGGTTTTACAATGTCTGTTTTAAGGGCAGGACTAACCTATATTATAATGGGCGCGGGGCTTTTGTTTAACAGGTATTACACTCCCGAAAATGCTTTAGGCGGTGCGGTGGTTATTATTTTACTGTCTTCGCCCTTTGCTGTTTTCAGCGTCAGTTTCGAACTTTCGGTTCTTTCCACCTTTGGAATATTGGCGGTGGCTTTGCCTGTTTGTAAATATATAGACACAAAATGGGTTGGAATACCGAAATTTATAAGATATATTTTTAAAGTTGCGGTAATAAGCCTTTCGGCAATGCTTTTAACCTTGCCTGTGGTGATAAAAGTTTTCGGTTATGTGTCAACGGTTGCAGTGGTTACCAATTTGCTCATAACCTTTGCAGTTACCTTAGCCCTTAGTATTACGGTTTTAGCCCTTGCAGTAAGCCTTTTGTTCCCGAATATCGGAAAACTGATACTGTGTGTTGGAGACTTGGTTGTCAGATATGTTAATTTTGTTATAAATTTCATGGGCAGTTTGCCATTTGCCACGGTGAATGTGCCCTCATATTTTACTTTGTTTGCGGTATCACTGATTTTTTGCGTATTTTGGATACTGCTTGCTTGTAAAAAAAGAAATAATATGATAAAATTAAAAGAAATAAATCGAAAGGTAATTAAAGAAAGGGGAAGTGTTAAAAAATGGCAGTCATTTTTGAGGAAGCATTAAAGCAAAGCCTTAAAAGGGGATTACTTCCCGTTTATATTCTTTTCGGTGAGGACGCTTATTTGAAGATGAAATATTTAAAACAAATAAGTTCCGCTATTACCGAGGAGGACGATGTTTTTAACTATGCTAAGTTCGGCGGCAACTGCGATTTGCAGGAACTTTACGATGCCGTTATGCAGATGCCCCTTATGAAGGACCGAAAGTGTGTTATATTAAACGATTTCGATTATCTTCACTGTGACACGTCTTCCCTTGATAGGCTTACGGAAATTGTGTCTTGCGTACCGACGGAAACAACTTTAATACTCTATTTCGACGGAATTGAGGTTGACCATAAGAAAAACGCAAAATTCAAAAAACTTATGACCGCCTGTGAGAAAAACGGGGGAGCGGTAGTTCAGTTAAACCACCTAACAAGGGCGGGACTTGTTAAAATGCTAAGTGACGGTGCCAATAAACGGGGCTTAAAAATGGATTCGTCGGTGGCAGGATATTTGGTGGACACCGCCGGGGAAGACATTAACCTTTTAAGAAACGAACTCGGTAAACTTTGTGCCTTTGTGGGCGAAGGGACCGTTTCAAAGGAGCATATCGACGCTGTCTGCACCAAAACGGTGGAGGCAAATATTTATAATTTGGCAGATTTTATTATAAACTGCAAGTCCTCAGAAGCCTTAAATCTTCTTGATGATATGTTTTTCACTAAAATTGAGCCCATAGCGGTGCTTTACAATGTGGCAGGAGTTTTTAACGATATGTATAGGGTTTATTCCGCTAAGGCGAAGAATATCCCCATATCTCAGGTGGCAAGGACCTTCGGTTACGGCAACCGTGCCTTTGTGCTGGAAAAGGCGGAGATGAAACTAAAAAATTTCGACCATAATAAACTAAGCCTTTGCCTTGAAACGTTGCTTCAAACCGATACACTGCTTAAAACTTTCGGTGCCAACCAAAGGGCGGTAATAGAGGAAATGGTTGTGAAACTCATTTATATAATAGCCAGAGGTGAAGTCCTTGATTAGGCTCAGTTCCCCCGTTATAGTTGAGGGGAAATACGATAAAATAACCCTGGAAAATGTGATTGATGCACTGATTATTCCCACCAACGGATTTGCCATTTTTAAGGACAAGGAAAAGTGCCGTTTAATAAGAACATTGGGAGAAAAGTTCGGCATTATTGTTATAACCGACAGCGACTCTGCTGGAAATATGATTAGAGCCCATATTAAAAATATCGCCGCAGGTTGCGAAATCACAAATGTTTATATTCCCCAGATAAAGGGCAAGGAAAAGCGGAAAGCCAAGGGTGGCAAAGAGGGCTTTTTGGGTCTTGAGGGTATGAGTCCCGAAATTATTGAAGAGGCACTCAGAAAAAGCGGAGTTTCGGGGGAGAGTGTAAAAGAAAAGGGAAGAAAAATCACTAAAACCGATTTGTTTATTAGGGGGCTTTCGGGACAGGACGGGAGCCTGAAAAAACGGCAGGAACTCTTGAAAATGCTTGGGCTTCCCCCAAACTTAACTCCTAATGCAATGCTTGATATTTTAAACACGGTTATGACCTATAAAGAGTTTTGCGAGGTGACTGACAGGTGGCTAAAAAATCCAACCAAAAACTGAAAACCCTTTATGTTTTAGATATTTTAAAGAAATACAGCGACGAGGAACACCCCCTTAATGCCTCCGATCTTATAAAACATTTGGAGGAAAAGGGAATTTTCGCCGAGCGAAAATCGGTTTATGACGACATTGCCGCTTTGGAGTATTACGGTGCGGATATTATCAAGACCGACACCCCAAAGGTGGGTTGGTTTATAGGGGAAAAGGAATTTGAAACGCCCGAAATTTTTCTTCTTTGCGATGCGGTGCGGTCGGCTAAATTTATAAGTGCGAAGAAAACACGGGAACTTATAAACAAACTAAACTCTATGCTGAGCGTATATCAAACAGACAGACGAAATAAGGGTGTTTTCTTTTCACTTTCTGAAAAAAGCGGAAATGAGGAAATTTATTATAATATTGACAAAATAAACCTTGCTATTTCGGAAAACAGGCAGATTAAAATTAAATACTTCCAGCGGAAGTTTGATAACAACCGAACGGTCAGCGGTGTTTCAAAGGAAATGGTTATAAACCCCTATGCCCTTTGCTGGCAGGACGACCATTACTATTTAATCGGCAACTATGAAAAATATGATAATTTAATACATCTGCGACTTGACCGTATCCGTTCGGCTGAGGTTCTTGCCACTAAAAGCCGACATTTCAGCGAGGTCAGCGAATACAAGGACTTTTTTGACACAGCCCACTATACCGAAAAACTTTTCGGTATGTATTCAGGCACGGCAGAGAGCGTTAAACTTTGGTGCAAAAAAGACATAACCGAGCAGGTTTTAGACCGCTTCGGGGAGAATATTTTCATAACCGATGTAACCGCCGATGGTTTTAAATTTAAGGTGGATGCAGTGCTGAGCGATGCCTTGGTCACCTGGATTATAAACTACGGTGACAAACTTCGGGTGGAAAGCCCTAAAATACTCAAAGATATGGTTAAAAAGCGGGCGAGGGACGTGCTTGCCCTTTATGAGGAGTAAATATATGAGAATGAGAAAGAAAAAATACCTTAACGAGCGGTTATCCGCCGTTTCGGATATTTTGTTTACAAGCGATATTGAGGACAGAAATTTTAACACGGCAATCCTTAAAAAGGAATATTTGGATTTGGATAAATGGTTTGGCAACTCTAACCCATTGTACCTTGAAGTGGGTTGCGGAAAGGGTCGTTTCGCCTGCGATTTTGCCGAGCAAAACCCCCATATAAATCTGATAGCCGTTGAAAAAAGCGGAAATGTTATAACCGCGGCCTGCGAAGATGCCAAAAAAAGAGGACTCACTAATCTAAAGTTTATTAAGTGCGGTGCGGAATATTTGGAAAAATATTTAAAGGAAAACAGTGTGGAGCGAATTTTCCTAAACTTCTCCTGCCCCTTTCCGAAATCGGGATATGCAACCCACCGCCTCACCCACAAACGCTTTTTGGAAAGTTACAAAAAACTCCTTAAAAAGGGCGGGGAAATTCACCAAAAGACCGATAATATGCACTTTTTTGAATTTTCTCTGGAGCAGTTAAGTGCCAGCGGGTTTGCCCTTAAAAATGTTTCTCTCGACCTTCACAAAAGCGGTTACGAGGGAAATATAATGACCGAATATGAGGAAAAATTTACATCAAAGGGCTTTCCCATTTACCGATTGGAGGCATATATAAATGATTGATTTTAATATACGGGAAATTGTGCCTCTTTGTGCCGAGTTTGGGGTGGAACTAACCCGTGAAAAGCAAGAAAAACTTAACACTTACGGAAACCTCCTTTTAGAGTGGAACGAAAAAATGAATTTAACCGCCATAAAGGAGCCGAAAGAGGTTCTTTATAAGCATTTTTACGATTGTATTCTCTTTTTTAAAAATGTTAAGGTGCCGCAAAACGCCACCCTTATTGACATCGGAACGGGAGCGGGTTTCCCGGGGTTAGTGCTTAAAATAGTCCGTCCCGATATAGAAGTAACGCTGCTTGACAGTCTTAATAAACGCCTTGTGTTTTTAAATGAAGTTATAAATGCCTTGGGACTGGAAGGAATTAAAACCCTTCATTCCCGTGCGGAGGACGGCGGAAAAAACAAACTATACAGAGAAAGGTTCCAAATCGCCACCGCCAGAGCCGTTGCTTCAATGCCGGTTTTACTTGAATACTGTCTGCCCTTTGTGAAAACGGGGGGTCGGTTCGTTGCTATGAAAGGTCCCTCAGCCCGAGAAGAAGCGAGCCTTTGTGACAATGCATTAAAGGTTTTGGGCGGAGAAGAACCTCAAATTTTTGAGGAAACTTTAACGGGGGACGAAAAAAGAGTCTTTTTAATATGCAAAAAAATATCGCAAACCCCGTCAAAATATCCCCGAAAACCTGCCGATATATCAAAACAGCCCCTTTAAAGGGGCTGTTTTTCTCGAGATTAGCCGAATTTTCCCGACCGATTTTTCTTTACATTTTCTAAGATGTAACTAATAATATTATAATAGAAAGGCGGGATTAAATGCACACAATAGGCGAAAAGAGAATAAGAATGTTAAAACCTCGGGAGATAAAACGTCCTCAAACCAACCTACGCACAAATATAGACAAAAGGGAACTGAATTTATTAAGGGACAGTATCTCAGCCTCCGGTGTGTTGCAACCTTTGCTTGTCAGAAAAATCAAAAGGGGAAAATATGAACTTGTCTCGGGAAACCGCCGACTGCTTGCGGCAATAATGTTAGGGTTAAGGCGGGTGCCCTGTGTTGTACATAATGCCACGGAAAAGGACGCACTGCTTTATTCCTTAACCGAAAATCTTCAAACCAAAGGTCTTTTATTTTTTGACGAGGCAAATGCCATAAATTTGCTCATCACCCGCTACGGAATGTCTCGGGAAGAGGTGGCACTTCATTTAGGCATAACCCAAACCGAACTGTATTCAAAACTTCAACTTTTAAGGTTTGATGAAAAATCAGCCCGCCGCATAACCGAGGCAGGGCTTAGCGAAAACCACGCTTTGGCGCTTCTCAAACTTCCGGTTGTGGGGAGGGCATCGGTGCTTGACACGGTTATAGAAAATAAATTCACTCTGTCCGAAACGGAAGAATATATTTTTTCTCTTTTAAATCCGCCGATAAAAAGAGAGGAAAAGACAGAAACCGAACCTAAAGAGGAAATGCCCATCAGAAAATACGCTATCGGGGACCCTCGGCTTTTTTCCAACAGTCTTGTAAAACTTGTGGAAACCCTGAAGGATTCGGGGGTTAAGGTAAGTTTTCGCAAAACCGAAAATGATACTCATTTGGAATATAAAATCCGCATAAAAAAAGAAACTGCCCAAAAAGAGGAGCAGTTGCAACTGAAACTTCTGGGCAGTTAGTAAAAATTTTAAGGCATTGTATAGGGAAAGGAAAGCCCCGACAGGTCAAAGGGGCAGTTTAGTGCCATAAGGGTTAAATTTCCCTCATTGGTTTTGCCGTCACTGTCGGCTAAATTTTTAAAGATATCCAAAGGTTCAAGGTATAGGTTAGGGTTTTCGCCGTCGGTGGCGTTAAATTCCTTGAAACCGAATTTTTTATAATATTTAATTAAATCCTCGGTTGCGGGTCTTAGAATTAAAATATCCGAAGTATTAGATAAGGTTTCCTTTAAAAGTTGTTCCATATAACCCTTTTTTCGGCTGTCTCTTTTGGTGCAAACAGCGTAGATATATTGGGCTTTATACGGTTTTCCGTTTTTCACAATATTGCAGGACAACAGAAAAAGTTGGGAAACGGGCTTATCTCCAACCTTTAGGGTTTTTATGGGTGCTTTAAAGAGTCGGTCTTCAAATCGGGGGTCAAGACCGAAACTTTCTCGGTAGATTTCACGTTCTGTCATAGATTTTCCTTTGGTTTAAATACGTATTTTTCCAAAATAACGGCAGGTTTATAAGAAAGTTTCGCACGTCTGAGTCCCTCAAGCCCCATATCGTCCTCTCGGTTGATATATTTATAACCTGACAGTTGCTTTGCAAACCGGTTGTTGATAACCGCATAGCCTTCGGCAAACTCGGGCAAAGCCTTTTCGGCGAAAATATCGAAAACCCTATCGTTGATGGGTGTGCCTAAGGTGAATGCCACTGCCTCGTCTTTTACAAATATTGCACCGCCCGAAACTTTAAGATAATCCATATTTTGGAGGACCTTTAGAACACCGTCACGCTCCACCAAGGCGTATTTATCTAACCTGTCGCTGTTTTCATTGTACCATTTTTCGGCACAAATTCTGACTTTTTGGATATTTTCTTCGGTGATATCCTCATAGTGCCAATCGTATTTTTTTGAAAAGGCACTGATGTGGTTGCGTTTGGCGTGATATTTTTTACCGCTCAGTTCCGCTAAATCCTTTTGCAAATATATATAATCAAAACTGTCACGGGAGGGGATAATGTGGTACCTATCTAAAAACCATTTGGGCAAACGGCTGAAATCTTCGGTAATGGGATTCCAGAATGTGGGATATTTACCGCCGCAGTGGTTCAATATCTCCCTTAAACCCTCCTCCAAATTTCCGCCTACGGGCAGACGGTAGTTTTCCTCCGAACCCCTGCCGTATTTAATGAAAAGATTGCCGTTTTTAAAGGCAATTTTATTGTTATATGCCCCTTGCCACACAAAAAGATTAACAAAGGTGTTTTCACAGGAAACATCCTTGCTGTTTTTTAAAATTTTTTCTAAACGTGGCTTGTCCTCAAGAGTAATTTCTTTAAATTCTAACATATTTCCCCCAAAAAACAGGGCGACTTTGCCCTATTCAAACTGTAGACAAAGCAGTTTTTTAAATTGTTGTAGATTTTTTATTTTTTGTTTTTCTGGCGACAGGTGCGGCAGAAAAACTCTTTATAAGCGAAAACCGCCCTTTAGGCGGGTTTCAAGGGTACGTGGGTGGTATTGGCGGGAGTGGAGTGCAGTCCGAAAATCATTGGATTTTCGGCGAACGGCATTCCCGCCAAGAGAGTGGCGACTTTGTCGACACTCTCAACAGGGCACAATTGCCCTGTTTTTTTAAAAAGATTTATTGAGCGGCAGATGATGTAGATGAAGTGTCGGAGGAAGAATTTTCGCCTGCCGACTCTTTGCCTACCTCTCCCAGAAGTTCGCCTTCATGGGCGGTGCAGGTTTTGGGAATATTGCTCTCTTTATACCAACCCACAGCCTTATCGGGGCAACCCGATGTGGCTAAATCGCCGCTTGATTTACAGTAATATTTTTCTACGGCATAGGAACTGTTTTCAAATTCCTTGGCTTCAAGTCCCTCGTGTGCCTTAGACATAACATTTCCCCAAAGTTTCATGGCAATGCCGCTGTAACTTTTAGCGATGGGCTGCATGGTTTCGTAACCGCACCAACAGGAGGCAACATAATAGGGACTTCCTCCCACAAACCAAAGGTCGTTTTGGTCGTTGGAGGTACCTGTTTTGGCATAGATTTTCATATTGGGAATATATCCTGCCGCACCTCTGCCGGTTCCGTTTCCGCCATAGACAACAGTTCTCAAAAGGTGGTTCATAATGGTTGCGGTATCTTCGCTTATTGCCATCTTAGGCGTTGGTTTGCGTTCCAAAACAACCTTGCCCTCCTGGTCGGTAACCTTTGTGTAGAAAGCAGGCTCATAATACCTACCACCGTTGCCGAAAATAGCGAATGCGGCGGCGGATTCAATGGTGGTAAGACCGCCGTTGGTTCCGCCCATTCCTAAGGGAGACAGGTTAATATCCTCTTCGTTGAGGGTTGTTATTCCTAATTTTTGGGTCAAAAAGTCATAGGACTTTTGTGGCGTCATTTTATTTACCAAATAAACGGGAATTGCGTTGATAGAACGCTCCAAAGCGTATTGGGTTGTAACATTTCCCCAATATGAACCGTACCAGTTGACAGGTGTCCAACCGTTGTAACTGGTTTTGGTATCGTTTAAGATGCTTGAATAGGTAATCAAATCCTGTTCAATTGCGGGGGCATAGGCGGCGATAGGCTTCATTGTGGAGCCGGGCTGACGGATAGCGTCGGTGGCGGTATTAAATCCTCGGTTGGTGGTTTTTTCACCAAGTCCGCCCACAATTGCCTTAACCCTGCCTTCATAGTCAAGAACGGTTATTCCCGATTGGAGTTTGTCCCCCTTGCTGTTTTTAATGTTATAGGCCTCGTCTTTGAAAACAGACTCGGCGGCGGATTGGATATCGGGGTCAACGGTGGCATAAATTTTATATCCGCCGTTGTAGAACATTCTGTCGGCGTGGGCTTTATCGTATCCGTATTTTTCGCTTAAATCTTCCGAAACCTGATTGATAAGGGCATCAATAAAGTAGGAGTTAACCTCGTTTTGGTTAAGAACCTGTTCCTCTGCCGTTACCTTAAGTTCGGTTTTAACCGCCTCGTCATATTCCTCTTTGGTAATATATTTTTGGCTAAGCATTTCCTGTAAAACAACATCACGGCGTTCCTTGTTGTTTTCGGGGTTATCGTCGGGAGCGTAATAAGAGGGGGCTTTGGTAATGCTCGCAAGGCTTGCATATTCCGCAAGGGTTAAATCTTTAACGCTTTTGCCGAAATAGTAGTTTGCGGCAACCTCAACACCGTAGGTACCGTTGCCCATAGGTATGGTATTGAGATAACATTCAAGAATAGTTGATTTTGAGTAGTTATCCTCTAAATATCTGGCACGCATTATTTCCCTGACTTTACGGCTTGCCTTTTGGGAGCGGTCGTCGGTCAGGTTTTTAACCAACTGCTGAGTAATGGTGGAGCCGCCGAAACGGGAGGAAGAAATGGGAAGAAACTGGTTTGCAAATGCCGCAAGGGTACGCTTCCAGTCAACACCGTTGTGATCGTTAAAGCCCTTATCTTCAATGGCAACGAAAGCCATGGCAAGGTTATAGGGAATGCCTGTGTAAGAGGGGTCCTTTTCCTTGGCGGCGGTTTCGTCATAGTCCACCCAAATACGGTTGAATTCACCGTGAAGACGGCGGTATTCTCTATATTCGCCGTTGCCGTCCTCAACATAAACCGTGGTGGTGAAGTTAAGTGCTAAATTATTAAGATCCTCGTCCATTGTGGCGTCAACCATGGTAAAGGCATAGAATAAAAATGCACCCACAACCATAACACCCGTAATTAAGCAAACCAAAAAAGCAGTTAAAATAAACTTCATTGTTTTCTGCTTTTTAGTCGTTTTCGATTTTCTTTTTTTGGGGTTGGGGTCCTGAGAATTTGACGCAGAACGTGATGAAAAACTGTTAAGGTCAAAACTTGTTTCCCCGTCGTTTAATTTGTTGGAGGAATTATCAAAACTGTATAAATCCTCGCCTTCAAATTTATCCATAAATACACCTCCGATGTGTATATACATTGTAATTATAGCACATTTTTACGGCAAAATCAACTTTTTTACCTAATTGACACTATTTGACATTCTTTTGTTATTTAAGTGCTTGACAAAATCGGAGTCGAGATGTAAAATACTTTTATAAAGCGTTGATGAGGACATTAGCCGAATCGGTAGCATTTTAGAGAGTATGGGTCAAAGGCTGAAAGCCCGTATAATGTGAGATTGGGTGAGACCGCCTCGGAGTGCCAAGGGTAGCAACTCGGCCGCTTGACCCACGTTAAGGGTATAAAGAGTGTTAGGTATAAGCCTAAAAAACGGGTGGAACCGCGGAGAATTTTTGCTTCGTCCCGAAAGACAGTGGGTCTTTCGAGGCGGAGTTTATTTTTTGGAGGAAGAAATATGATTAAAGTTTGTTTAAAGGGTGACGTTGTTAAGGAATTCCCGAAGGGAATTACCGCCTATGATGTTGCCAAAGAGATTAGTATGGGTCTTGCAAAGCAGGCCTGTGCCGTGAGAATTAACGGCGAAAACAAGGATTTAAGAACCGAACTTAACTGCGACTGTTCTTTGGAGATTTTAACCTTTGACGATGATTACGGCAAGCGTACCTTCCGTCACACTGCGTCCCATATTATGGCTCAGGCAGTTAAGCGTTTGTTCCCCAAAACTTTAGTTACAATAGGTCCTGCTGTTGAAGACGGTTTTTATTACGATTTCGATACCGAAAACAGTTTTACCCCCGATGACCTTAAGAAAATCGAGGAGGAAATGAAAAAAATCGTTAAAGAGGATATTAAAATCGAAAGATTTACCATGACCCGAGACGAGGCTGTTAAATATTTCAAGGAGAAAAACGAGCCTTACAAGGTGGAACTGGTTGAAGCAATAGAAGACGGAGAGGAAATCAGTTTCTACTCTCAAGGGGACTTCACCGACCTTTGTGCCGGTGCCCACCTAATGAGCACAGGTGCCGTCAAGGCATTTAAACTCACCTCTGCCACAGGTGCTTATTGGAGGGGTAATTCCGATAATAAAATGCTCTGCCGAGTTTACGGCACTGCATTCCCAAAGGCTTCCCTGCTTGAGGAACATTTAAATATGCTTGAAGAGGCTAAAAAGAGAGACCACAATAAATTAGGCAGGGAGTTAGAACTCTTCACCACCGCCGACGTTATCGGTCAGGGACTTCCCATTATGCTTCCTAAGGGTGCCAAAATCATTCAAACACTTCAGCGTTTTGTTGAGGACGAGGAGTATAAGAGGGGCTGGCAACTCACTAAGACCCCATATATGGCAAAGCGTGAACTTTATAAACTTTCGGGTCACTGGGACCATTATTTAGACGGTATGTTTGTTATGGGCGACCCTGAGGATGAAACTAAGGAATGTTTCGCACTTCGCCCCATGACCTGCCCTTTCCAGTATCAGGCATATTTAAACCGTGCCCGTTCATACAGGGATCTGCCCCTGCGTTATAACGAAACTTCCACCCTTTTCCGCAATGAGGATTCGGGGGAAATGCACGGACTTATACGTGTGCGTCAGTTCACCATTTCCGAGGGTCACTTGATGTGCACCCCCGAGCAGTTGGAGGATGAGTTCCGCTCCTGCTTGGAATTGGCGATTTATATGCTTAAAACCTTAGGTCTTTACGAAGATGTTTCCTACCGTTTCTCTAAATGGGACCCTGCCGATACCGAAAAATATATCGGCACACCCGAACAGTGGGACGAGGCTCAGGGAATGATGGAAAAAATCCTTAACCACTTGGAAATTCCTTATAAGGTGGGTATCGGCGAGGCGGCTTTCTACGGACCGAAACTTGATATTCAAATCAAGAATGTTTACGGTAAGGAAGATACACTCATTACCATTCAAATAGACCAGTTGTTAGCTGAAAAGTTCGGTATGGAATATGTGGATAAGGACGGTCAGAAGAAAAACCCCTATATTATTCACAGAACCTCCATCGGCTGTTATGAAAGAACCTTGGCTTTGCTTATTGAAAAGTATGCCGGTGCGTTCCCTATGTGGCTAGCCCCCGTTCAGGTAAAAATTCTTCCCATTGCCGACCGACATCTTGACTATGCCTATGATGTTAAGAAACAGTTAGAGGCAAAGGGTATGAGGGTTGAACTTGACGACCGAAATGAAAAAATCGGTTACAAAATCAGGGAAGCCAGACTCCAAAAGGTGCCCTATATGCTCATAATCGGTGACAGCGAGGTTGAAAAGTGCCAGGTTTCCGTTCGCCGCAGAGGTGAGGACGGCGACTTAGGAGCCATGAAGACCGAGGACTATATTGCTATGGCGGTAGAGGAAATCGAAACTAAGAAAATTTAACCTTAATTAAAAGGATGCCAAACGGCATCCTTTGAGCGTGTCGATAAAGCCTGTTTTCGTTCCCCTTGTCAGGGGTGACTCCCACAATGTGGGGAGATGTCACAAAATGACAAAGGGGTTGTTAAAATAGAGAATTTGTAAAATAGCAATTTAACCCCTCCGACTTCGCTTTGCTCAGCCACCTCCCCTATAAATATGGGAGGCAGGAGAAAGTGCAAATCGTTACCTCCACTACTTGTAGGGGAGGTGCCGAGGAACGAGGCGGAGGGGTAAAGCCGTGTCACCGTCTCGGCTCCCGCCTTGGTTGGTGCTTCTAAACTTCGTTTAGAGGTAGACAAAATATAGTTTTAGACAGACTGAAAGGATGCCAAACGGCATCCTTTTAATTTATATAAGCCTAAATACGTAGTTTCGTCGGCGGTAAAGAGTTGGAGAAATGCCGAACTTTTGTGAAAAGCGTTTTGAAAAATGGTCCGCATTGTAAAACCCCACGCATTTTGCGATTTCACCTACTGAAAGGTTTGTTGTGGTAAGGGCAGTTGCCGCTTTTTGCATACGCAAATCCATGAGATAACGGTGCAAAGTAGTACCCATATCTTCCTTGAAAATGCGGTTTAAATAATAATCGTGATATTCCAAGGCTTCGGCAATTTGGCGGTTATCGGAAATGTTGGCATAATTTTTGTTAATAAAGTCCACCGCCTGCCGGCAAAGCGTTACAACGGTTTCTTTTTCATTATTCCGTTCGGAAATTTTATAAAGCACATATTGAAGCAGAGCGGAAGCGGCGGGTTCATTGCCGTTACCGTCTCTGAATTCACGGGATACATTCAAAAGCGTTTCACGAAACTTACCTGCGTTGGCTATTACAAAGGGAGCCTTGAAAAGTTCGTTTTCACAGGTTTCGTGGCTGAAAATTGCCTTTTTGGGGTCAAATAAATCGCTTTTCACGGTGAGTTGAATTTCAGACCGATGGGTGTTATTGCGGTTTAGGTCTAAATTTATGGTTATAAAGTAAAGGGGGTCGCTTTTGGAGGAGATGGGATAGTATTCCGTTCCGGTGGGATAGTAACAAAGGGTGTCGGCATCAAGTTGAAAAGACTTGTCCTCTATAAAGATTTTTCCCTTTCCACTTAATATGTAGAGTATTCTGCAATCACACGCTTTAACGGGAAATGGGTTTGGCATAACATCGGTGGCAGCGGCACAACGCAAAAACACATCCATAAAAATCCTCCGAAGGCTATAATCATACTAAATATTTGTTTTAGAAAGAAAAACGCTTGTTTTATATGTTGATTCTATCAAAAAAATTTCGGTAAAATCAAGATGTAATTTCGTTTTTCAGGACAAAATTATAAATCGCTGTTTTAAGGAGAAAGAGTATGAGCAAACGCAACCTTATAATGTTTATCGCAATAACCGGAAGCCCCACTAAGGAAGATTTAATCAAAATGATGAAGGGATATAAAGACATCGGCATAAATGATGTTATAATATATCCCCGCACCGGCTTGGAAGTTGAGTATATGTCTGAGGGCTGGCGTGAAATACTTTCTATAGTAATTGATTATGCTATAGAAAACGATATGCGTATTTGGCTTTATGATGAATTAAACTGGCCGTCGGGCACCTGCAACAGTAAGGTGTTTTATGAAAATGACGCTTTCTACGGCAAAAAGTTTTATGTAAAAAACGGTGAAATTAAGGTGCTTCAGGGCGGTCACCTTTGGGATCACTCAAAATATCCCTTTGCAGACTGCAATAATGATTTGTCTGAATTTTGGTCTATTGAGGAGAACAGATTTTTACGTTATTTAGACCCCGAAACCGGCAAGGTTACTGAAACCCTTTACGGTTACGATATCCCTGAGGATGAGCGTTGCGGCGGCGGAGACCTTTTCAATCCCGAGGGTATGAAGTGCTTTATTAAATGTACTCACCAAAAATACTATGAATGGTTCGGTCAGTATTTTGGAACGGTTATTCCCGGCATATTCACCGATGAGCCTAATATGCAAATAAGTCCTTCAAAGGCCGGATGTTCACAGTATCTTTATTATGAGGGTATCTGCCGGGATTATCGCGAAATGTTCGGCACGGATATCTTGGAAGATATGCTATTGCATGAAAAGTGCGAGCCTGATAATAATTTCCTAAAGAATTATTATGTAATTATGGGCAAGCGCTTTAAGTTCAGTTTTATGAACACTATTCAGAATTGGTGTGACGAACATAACTTAAAGTTCACAGGCCACTTTGCTAAGGACGATTCCTCCAGCGACACGGTAGTTTCCACAGGCGAAATATTCAGTATGCTGGACGGTTTCCATATACCGGGTGTTGACGAAATCTACACCAGACTTACATATAAGGAGAGTTTCTTAGGTTTGCCCGCAACTTCGGGTGCCACCATTGACTTCCTTTATTCGCAACTGCAAAATATGCGACGCAACGGTAAAACAGACGCTATGGTTGAACTCTTTGCTTTAGGACCCTACAATATGTCCTTTGCTCAGCGTAGCCGTGCAGTTTGGTTTGCCGCAGCACACGGTATAAACCATTACTTTACCTCTATGGGACATATGGACTGTAAGGGTAACTATAAACGCAGCGAGTATTATATGAACTCTTCCTATGCACTTCCCGACCATGCAGGTATGGCAGAGGTGGCAAAGGACGCTGAGTTGGCTATCGAGTATGCAGATAAAACGCCTACATATACAGTTTCGGTTCGTTATCCGTACTCTCCCGCACTTAACAACATAGGCAAGGCAAACACTACCGACTATGATTTTGTTTTGAAAGAGTGTGTTGAGGCATTGGGTAAAAACCAAGTTCAGTGGAAACTTATCAGGGAAGACGAGGTTTCCGACACGGATATTACCGTTTCATTCGGTCCTATCGGTATATTGGAAGAAAACAGCGGTGTTTACTACGGGGAAGTTGCTGATTTTATTTCTGCTGTTAGTCCTAAGTTTAAACGTGATATAACCGTTAGAGAAAGATCGGGCGTATTGGCTGATGATGTTTTTGTTCGCACTTATGAGGACGGTAGTTTCATTATTATTAACCGCAGTGACGAAAACGGTTCCGAACGTGATTTAATCCTGGAAAAAGACGGTGAAAAGACCTTCTTCCACCTATACGATTTCGGTGTTTACCGCGGTGAAACCCAGGAAAAGGTAAGCGGAGAAGAGATTATCCCCGAAAATGTTACCGTTAATATTGACAGGGAAAAACGTTATTTGCGTTGCGAATTTTTTGATGTACAGAACTTTGAATTCTCGGTACCCGAAGATATAACTGCCACCATGCATATTTGCACCTACCCCGAAAAAAGAGATGTTTATATAAACGGCAAAAAGTTGGATTATAACACCCCCGAAACCGATTTTACAGATTGCTTTAATCCCCTTTATATGAAATCCGAACCGATTCTGTTTGAAAAGACTCCAAATAAAAATGGCAATAGTTATATGATTACAATTCCCGAAACTGATCGTGCCTTCTTGCCCATGATTATTTTGGAGGGCAACATAAAATGGGATGAGGAAGTTGGGGCAAACGGAAAGATAACCCGCAAATTGGTAAAAGCATCGGATAATATAAATCCCCAGAGCGAAACTCCGTTCTATAACACTGCAAGCCTTGAGTTTGACGTAACTCTGCCCGAAAAGGGCACTGCCACCGTATCGGTTGGCGATTGGCACGGTCTTGTTGATTTCAAGGTTAACGGTGAACTTGTGGAAAAGAAAGCAATGGCACCTTATAATTTTGAAATTCCCTCAACGTTTAAGGGAGATGTACATTGCGAAGTTGTTTACTATGCAACCTACCGTGCATTGTTCGGAGACCTTGAAAAGGCTGAAAAGGAAGGTTACGAGTTTAGGTCGGATTGGGTTAAACTCAGCCCCGTTTCATCGAAAAATGAAACCGTGAGTTTCAATGATTTAAAGATTACTGTTAAATAAAATCAAAAAAATTACCTCACTTCATTTGATGATATTACCGTATTTTTGCAAAGAAGTTGAAGCGGCTCTCTATGCCGTTTCAACTTTTTTTCTTTTATTATCTTGAGCCTTTCGGTGAAAAACTTTCGCAGTGTTTTTCTTTATAAATTTTCTCTTGATTTTTTCCCCGACATATAATATAATACAATTAAACAATTGCTTAATTATAAAATTGAAAGGAGCAGATAAAATGAAAAAAACATATAAAATTGAAGTGGATTGCGCTAACTGTGCAAACAAAATGGAAGAAGTCGCTAAGAAAACAGCAGGTGTGAAAACCGCTACCATAAACTTTATGATGCAAAAGATGATTGTGGAATTTGAGGATGGCACAAATCCTGCCGAAATAATGCAATCCGTTCTTAAAAACTGCAAGAAGGTTGAAAGTGACTGCGAAATCTTCCTGTAATTTAAGAATTCAGGTATTTTTATATAAGAGGTAGATTATGACCAAAAAACAAAAAAAGATGCTTTTTAGGATTATTGTTACTGCATTATTGATGATTGTCTTTGAATTGCTGCCGATTGACGGAATCCCTCTTTTTGTGCTTTATTTTATTACTTATTTGGTAATCGGTTACGACATACTTTTAAAGGCAATTAAAGGCATAGGAAACAGGCAGGTATTTGACGAAAATTTTCTTATGGCTGTGGCCACCGTGGGTGCCATGATAATTGCAGTCACACAAAGCGGAGATTATGTGGAAGCCATTGCGGTTATGCTTTTCTACCAAATCGGTGAGTTGTTCCAAAGTTATGCCGTGGGTAAAAGTCGAAAAAATATCAGCGAACTAATGGATATCCGTCCCGACTTTGCCAACGTGGAAATTAACGGCAAACTTGAAAGAGTTGACCCCGATGAGGTTGCAATAGGAACCGTTATCACCGTACAGCCGGGTGAAAAGGTTCCCATTGACGGCATCGTTACCGAAGGGTCATCAAGCCTTAACACAAGTGCCCTCACAGGAGAAAGCCTGCCACAGGATGTGAAAATAGGGGACGAAATTATCAGCGGCTCTGTCAATATGACGGGAGTTTTAAAAATTCGTACCACAAAGGAATTCGGTGAGTCCACGGTTTCTAAAATTCTCGATTTGGTGGAGAATGCCGGTTCCAGAAAATCCAAGTCCGAAGATTTTATTTCCAAATTTGCTAAAGTTTACACACCCGCAGTTTGTTACAGTGCTTTGGCCTTAGCAATAATTCCCCCGCTGTTCGGTTTGGCTTTTTCACAAATTACGCCCAACTGGAGTCAGTGGATCTACCGTGCCTTATCTTTCCTTGTTGCCAGTTGTCCCTGTGCACTGGTGGTTAGTATTCCGCTGAGTTTCTTTGCGGGAATCGGTGGAGCAAGTAAAGAAGGCATTTTAGTAAAAGGCTCTAATTATTTAGAAGCCCTCTCAAAGACCGAATGTGTGGTTTTCGATAAAACGGGAACCTTAACCCAGGGGGTTTTTGAGGTAAGTGCCATACATCACAGCGTTCTTTCGGAAGAAACCCTCATAGAGTATGCTGCATTGGCAGAGAGTGCTTCCTCCCATCCTATAAGCAGAAGTTTACAGCGTGCCTACGGAAAAGAAATTGACCGCAGCCGTGTGACCGATATCAAAGAACTCAGCGGCAACGGTATTATAGCAACGGTGGACGGCAAAACAGTTGCGGTTGGAAACGGTAAATTGATGGCGGGGCTTAACATTCCGTATTTGGATTGCCATACAGTAGGAACAATTATACATATCGCCGTTGACGGGCAGTATGTGGGACATATTGTTGTTTCCGATATTTTAAAACCCACCTCTAAAGAAGCCCTTTCCAACCTAAAATCCGCCGGTGTAAAAAAGACCGTTATGCTGACAGGGGACGCCGCATCGGTGGCAAATCAGGTGGCGTCCGCCCTCGGAATTGACACTGTATACAGCGAATTACTGCCTGCCGACAAGGTGGTTCAGATTGAAAAACTGCTAACCGAAAAATCGCCGAAATCAAAACTTGCCTTTGTGGGTGACGGCATAAACGATGCACCGGTTCTGTCCCGAGCAGATATCGGTATTGCCATGGGTGCCATGGGCTCCGATGCTGCCATTGAGGCGGCGGATGTTGTATTGATGGATGACAATCCTTTGAAAATACCGAAAGCCATTAAGATTTCCCGAAAATGTTTGGGTATTGTCTATCAAAATATTGTATTTGCAATTTCTGTTAAGGTCTTAGCACTTGTCTGTGTCGCCTTGGGTGTTGCTAATATGTGGATTGCGGTTTTTGCGGATGTGGGTGTAATGATACTCGCAATTCTTAATGCCATCCGAGCATTATTTGTCAAAAAACTGTAAAACTTTCAAAACAAAGGAGATTTATTTATGTCCGATACTAAATTGCCCCATAATCACGGTCAGGAAATTGAGCATCATTTTGACCATATGCCGAAAACAGAAGAATTCAGCATAATTGCCGATATATTTAAACTTTTGGGGGACAGCAGCAGAGTTAGAATTTTCTGGCTTTTATGTCACTGCGAAGAATGTGTTACAAATATTTCTGTTATGATGAATATGACAAGTCCTGCGGTTTCCCATCACCTAAAACTTCTCCGTGCCAACAATCTGATAACGAGCCGAAGGGACGGAAAAGAGGTATATTATAAAGCGGCGGAGAGCGAACAGACGGATATGCTCCATAATGCAATAGAGAAACTGGTAAAAATCAGTTGCCCCCACAAAAGTGACTAAAAACTTTTTTCGAAAGCGTTCAGACACATTCCGAAACATTATAAGTATAATCGGAAATAGATTAAACCTATAATGCCTATTTTTTCTTAAATTTATAGTTCCTATACTTGAAAACCTACTAAATATATGTTATTATAGGGTATAAGAAAATAAGAGGTGAACAGAAATGAAAATTTCTACAAAGGGCAGATATGCCTTGCGAATGCTGATTGATTTGGCGGAGCATCAAAACTGCGGTTTTGTCGCTCTTAAAGATATTGCAGACCGTCAGAATATATCGAAAAAATATTTAGAGCAAATTATTCTCATATTCAATAAATCGGATATTCTGAAAACCACCCGAGGCTCACAGGGAGGATATAAACTCTCAAAATCTCCGGACAAATACACGGTGGGAGAGATTCTTCGTTTGACCGAGGGAAGCCTTGCACCGGTGGATTGCCTTAATCAGGATTCGCACGAATGTGAACGAAGCGGCGAATGTGCAACGCTACCAGTTTGGCAGGGACTCAATCGGGTAATCAACGAATATCTTGACAGTATTACCTTACAGGATATAATCGATCAGCAAAGAGAACGGTATGCAAACGATTATGTAATATAAAATTATAGGAAGCAGGGGTAAGTACCCCTGCTTCTTTGAGCGTGTCGATAAACCATCTTTTGCTTCCCTCTGACGAGGGTCGCAAATTGGCACTTCCTCCTACCTCCCCTACAAGTAGTGGAGGTAAATTTGCACACCAATTAAATTGTATATTGTTTTTACCTTGTCGCTCATGCCGCGACGGGCACGCCCTTTCTTGTGTGGCGAAAAGAAAGGGCGGAAAGATTCGCCTTTAAAGGGGGATTTCGATT
>JAZNOA010000018.1:0-42073 GCA_045580545.1 Acutalibacteraceae bacterium
ATTGTTTGTGTTACAGTTTTCATGACGAATGGTTAATCCTCCTGTCTGTTTTGATTCGGCAACTTAACTGTAACACAGGATTTTCCATTCGTCACTCTTTTTTTATTCGTTACTGTAACACATCTATTGTAAACCTACAAAGCCTTGTTTCCCTTGTGTTTCCAACAATTGATTCCTTTTATAGATTTGAAACAGCCTATAATATATAGCCGGGAGCCAAGGGGACAACAGAACCGTCCCCTTGGCTCCTCTGCATCTTATCGCTCCAATTGCCGCCCTGCGCCGTTCCTCGCTATATGACACAGTCGGCCGAAATTTCAACCGCCCCCTTGTCTCCATCGTTTAGGTAGAAACTTGAATTTATATTAAAATAACAGTAGACAAAACGGTTGATTTATGATAAATTGTAGGTATACTGATGTAAAACCGTAAAGGAGTATTTTTGCAATGATAAAAGCCACAAAAGAAGTTTTAAACAGTTACAATGACCTTTTTGAAAGGCGTAAACAGGAGATTTTGAATACTAAAGACTCTTTGAAAATAACGGGTACCGCATATTATGTTTCAAACGGCGGTGACGATAATAATGACGGTTTGACCGAAAATACTCCTTGGAAGAGTTTCAGCAGGGTTTCAAACGCTGATTTAAAGAGCGGTGACGGTGTATTTTTTAAGCGGGGCGATATATTCAGAGGTTCCTTAAATGCAAAATCCGGTGTGTCCTACGGTGCTTACGGTGAGGGTGAAAAACCGAAATTCTATGCTGCCGATAAGCCCCTTAACGATAAAGACCTTTGGGAGTTATACGATAAAGAGCATAATATCTGGAAACTCAAAGAAAAGACCCTGGATATGGGCACAATTGTTTTCAACGGCGGTGAGGCTCATTCAAGAAAACTCATTCCCACATTTAAAAATCTAAAATATGTTTGCCGGGAAAACGAGAATAAAGATTTTGATATTAGAACCGAAATGACCGAGGATCTTGATATTTTCTGGTATTATGACATCAATTTGTCTACCGAGGAGTCTCGAGGCGAAACATTCCCGATACCCTCGTTTGATTGGGATAAACCGGAAATCGCCTTGGGCGACCTTTATCTTCGTTGCGATAGGGGTAATCCAGGTGAGGTGTTCCAAGAGGTCGAGGGTTTGGCACGCCGTCATTCAATAGTTTGCGGCAGCGAAAAGGATGTTACCGTAGACAATATCTGCTTTAAATACATAGGTATGCACGGTATTGCCGCAGGCGGTTTCGTCTCCAATTTAACCGTTACCAACTGTGAATTCGGTTGGATTGGCGGTTGTATCCAGCATTTCCTCGGCACAGACCCCAATTACCCACAGGGCGGAAGGGGCACCGTTACCCGTTTCGGTAATGCAATTGAGGTTTACGGCGGTTGTGACGGATATAAGGTACATAACAATTACATCTATGAGGTTTATGATGCAGGTATTACCCATCAGGTGACTACAAGTGAAAAACTGATGATGGAAAACATCGAATACTCTCACAACTTAATTGAAAAATGTGTTTACGGCATTGAATATTTCCTTGACCAAATTGAGGGTGAGAGGGAGAGTTGTATGAAAAATGTGGTTATGCACCATAACTTTATCCGCCTTTCGGGTTACGGTTGGGGTCAGCAACGCCACAACACCGATACGCCCGCACTTATTAAGGGTTGGAGTTATGTTAACACCGCTAAAAACCATAGAGTGGAGGATAATATTTTTGACCGCTCGGCTTACAGAATGCTTCATTTGGTGGCATTAAAGGACGAATATTGCCCCGAAATGAAAAATAACACCTATATTCAAAATATAGGCGGAACGTTAGGCCAATACGGCGGTAACGAGGTTGAGGAACCCGAGATTTTAAAATTTGACCAAAATGCCGAAGAAAGCATTAAAAATATTTTCGGCGACAAACTTGCTAAAATATATTATATTGAAGAGTAAAATAAAAGGTCGCAAAACACACGGGGATTATTTTCAAAAATTTGTTCTAAACCCTTATTTTGACGGTTATCCGACTCTCTAACACTGAAACCTGGGGAAATAAAAACGGTTAAAATCAAATAATATAAGAGGAGTAACGATATATGACTGATAAAGAGGTAATAATTTATAACAGGGCTGAAAGAATTTTAATATCTAACTGCTATCCGCCCAATCGCTATAAATGGGGTTCTTACCGAATGATAAGTCCCTCACAAGGTAAGTTTTTGGGAATTTGGAACTGGGACAGTGCCTTTCACGCAATGGGAATGATTGATATTGACATAGAAATTGCAAAAGAGCAGATTTTAGGCTTTTTGCAGTTTCAAAAAGAAGACGGGTTATTGCCTGATGTTATCTGGGAAAACGGAAAAATAGTGGACACATATTCAAAACCCCCTGTAATGGCGTATGCCGCCGATGAGGTTTATGAAAGTTGTAAAGATATAGAATTTCTTAAAGAGGTTTATCCGAAACTTGTGCTGAATGAAAGGTTTTGGAGAGAAAAAAGATTTTACAACGGAATGTTCCATTATGATGCAGATAGATCCGACGGCTGCGATGACAAGGAATACATTTTAAGAGTAGGCTACGAAACGGGTTGGGACAATTCCCCGAGATGGGACGGAGGACCGCAGAATGTATGGCCTGTTGATCTTAACTGTTTTATGGTTATGACCTATCGCTCGCTTGCAAAAATGGCTAAAGAACTTGGCTTTGAAGATAGTGAATGGCATAAAAAGGAAAAAGAACTAACACAAAATATTGAAAAACACCTCTGGAATGAGCAATTAAATGCTTATACCGATTACGATTTTGTAAAGAATACTTCTTCCGATGTCTTATCTCCTGCTTCTTTTATGCCACTGTTTATTGAAATCGCTTCAAAAGAACGTGCCGAGTATATGAATACTGTTGCGCAAGAGCATTTTCTTCCCGGTATGCCCACAGTAGCCTATGACAATCCTTGCTATTCAACCGACTATTGGCGTGGACCTTGTTGGCTTAATGTGGCGTATTTTGCAGCCAAGGGGCTTAAAGATTACGGCTTTACCGAAACTGCCAAGACCATAAAAAGCACTGTTTTGGAATGGGTTTATAATGACGGCGACACGTTCCACGAAAATTATAATTCAAAAACAGGTGAGGGGCAATACTATCCAAATTTTTCATGGAGTTGTGTTTTCGCAAGAGAGTTTATCAAAAATATTTAAAGCATAAAGAACAAACAAAATAAGACAGGGGACGGTTCGAAATCACCCTTTTTCAGCGGTTTCGAAGTGTTCTGTTGTGTCTTAAAATTATTTAAACGCCATTAAAATTCAACCCTTGAAAGTTGGAATTTTAATGGCGTTTTGCTTTACTTTTTTATTTAGTTTTTGAGCGGATTTTCAAAGAAATTTTTTGTTGTTTGCACTTAAAACCGCAAAAACTATTTATGTTAATTCTTTTTATATCCGCATTTAGGACAAACACCGTTTTCTTTGAGGGCAATACCGCATAGCGGGCAACGGTCGATTGTCTTGTTAGTTTCGTATTCCTGTGATGCGGCATTAACACCGCTGGTGAAGGTGAGTTTGGCAATGTTGAGTTTGTCCTTAAGTAGGTCATATACGATTTTAATCATGCCTTCAACTGTCATAGTTTCCTTTGTCACTACTAAACGGCAATCGGGATAAGCTGTTGCCAAATCGGTTTTAAAAGCCGGGCCTTTCATTTTATTAGTCGGTGCTCCGTCTTTTATGCCCTGAGACTCGTAAACGCTGAGAATTGCAGGGAGCAGGGGATCGTCTTCCCTCAAAACTAAGGCATGGTCAAAATTTTTAAGAACTTCCCATGCGGTTTTTTGAATCTCGTTGCAGGGGAAAACCATATTCACGCCGGGTTCAACGGAATCCTCAACCTCAATGGTCAGAACACCGGTGTGGCCGTGTAAATACTGGGCTTGCCCTTAAATCCGTAGAAACGGTGGGCATACTGAAGGTCTAATGTTGTAATACTTCTCATAACTGTACTCCTTTAAATAATATATTTACGGGTTACGCACCCGCATACGCACATATTTAAAGAACTGTCTAAATTGTCAATTATGCTTGTTTGGGTGATTCTTGGCAGTCGGGACAGATTCCCCGAAAAATAATATCATATCCGGTAAAGGAAAATCCTCGGTCATTCCTGATGTTTTTCTCCAGACCGGTGACATATTCCATATCCATATCAAAAATCCGACCGCATTTCTCACACTTCACATGGCAATGATCATGGCACAGATGGTCAAAGCAATCGGCACCGCCGGGAATTTCTATTTTACGAATATGGCCTGTTTCGGACAGCAAATTAAGATTGCGGTATACAGTTGCCCTGCTGACATTTGGGTGTTCTTTTACAATTTCTTCGTATATCTCATCCGCAGTAGCATGGCACTGCAGTTTGTTTACGGCTTTTAAAACCAACGAACGCTGAACGGTTTGACGCCTCATCATATAACAATCATCCTTATTAGTTTTCTATCCTTATTGATATTATATATCATTAAGGAATAAATCTCAATACTTTTTTGTTAAAAATACCGTCTTGCTAAGAAATGAGGCGGGATTTATACAAAGGGGGCGTTTATGCGAAAATGCTTGTATATTAGGTAAATATTTGATATAATGTAGAAGATTCCAAATAGGCTCAGAGCAGAAATGCCTATGGGGAATAATAAAAAGGACCTTCCGTTGGGTTTCGGAAAATCCTTTAAATAATCTGTATTAAATAATCTTTGACAGTAAAAATATATCTGTCAAGATTTAACACGTTAACCGACTTAAAATCGGGGAAACCTTTGCCTGTTTTTTTAAAATATGCCTCCTTGCCGGTCCATATTTCATAAAACCTGTTAAGAATATTGTCTTCACTCGAAAATATATATTCTTTTTCGCCCGGCAGACATATTTTTTCCGCCAATTTTAAATTCCTCGGTTTGATTTTTTCCGCATCAATACCAATGGGTTTTCGGTCTGCGGCGGCAACTGCCAAGTCACCGCTGTGGGATATGCTTATGAAAATATCGGTATTTTCTATGGTGGGCTGACCTTTTTCGTTTCTTGAAATGATGGGGTTTTCGATTCCGAAATCTTCGGTTAAAATTTTCTTTATTAAGAATTCCCCTGCAAGACTTCGCTTCAGGATCTCCTCTTTTTTAAATCGGCTGATATGTGCAAGCCTTGAGGGGGAAAGGGAATTATATATGTTATTATACTGTTCTTCTGTGATTTGGTCTAAAAAGCAATAGTTCCAGTTCATAAAACACCTCTTATTTAAGATAAGGAGATTATAGATTATGTGGATATTTTTAAGTGTATTAGCACTCATAGCGGTTCTCCTTTTGCTGCCGATTTATATTATAATAAAAAATGACGATAAAAACAACAATATCTTTTTAATTAAGTTTTTGTTTTTTAAGTTCAATTTTAATGGTGACAGTTTCGAGAAAAAAGAAAAACAGAAGAGAACCAACCAAGAGGCAAGAAAACAAGATGAAAAAACCGCCGAAAAGAAAGATTTCAGAGAAACCGTATCCCAAACAATGCAGATGATTTCTAACATTTTTGAGGAATTTTTAAAACTGTTCAAACACCTGGTTGCTAAAAAATTTCAGTTGCAGATTGTTTGCACTTCAAAGGACGCGGCAGAGGCGGCTATACACTACGGCGAATGCTGTGCAGCGGTTTATCCTGTTTTAGGATTTATAAGTTCCGCCATAAAGGTAAAGGAAAAGGGCAGGGAAATTGATATTCGATGCGAATATGAAAAAGACAGTTGGACTGTGAAATACCATTTTATAATAAGCGTCAGAATTTGTTATGTATTAGCCGCTTTAATCCGTTTCGGTGCAAAAGAAATAAAGCGGCGGCAAAAGAAAGCAACGGCTCAAACGAAAAAAACGGAACAACAAGGTTAATACTCTGTATTTAAGGGAGATTTAGAATATGAATAACGGTAAAAAAGAACTAATCAGAACTATTAAATTTGTATTATTCTCTGCAAGTGCGGGAATAATACAGGCGGTTTCCTTTGCACTTTTTGAGGAATTGCTCCACCTAAGACATTGGGTTTCATACCTTTTAGCCCTTATTCTTTCGGTGCTTTGGAATTTTACCCTTAACCGAAAATTCACCTTTTATTCCGCAAACAATATACCCGTTGCCATGCTTAAAGTGGCGGCGTTTTATGCGGTTTTCACACCCCTCTCCACATGGTGGACTGCGGTGCTTACCGACAGTGTGGGAATAAACGAATACATAGTTTTAGCGGGAACAATGATTATAAATTTTGTTACCGAATACCTTTATGACCGCTTTGTGGTATTCGGAAAAACCATTGACAGTGCGAAAAAAGTTGAAAAAGTTTAATAAATTGTTAATTTTTTAACTTTTTCTAAAAAAGCGTTGCAATTTGACTAAATGTGATATATAATGTATACAGAGGAATTTGTTTTTAAAAGGAGTTACAAAAAATGACTAATAATCCCACTCTGAAAAAATGGCTTGAGGATATGCAAGCACTTCTGACACCCGATGAGGTTGTTTGGATCGACGGAAGCGAGGAGCAACTTGAGGCTCTCCGTAAAGAAGCGGTTGAATCAGGCGAAATGATTAAACTTAATCAGGAAAAACTTCCGGGTTGCTATCTGCACAGAACTCTTCCCAACGACGTTGCCCGTGTTGAGGACAGAACCTTCATCTGCTCAAGACAGAAGGAAAACGCAGGCCCCACCAATAACTGGTGCGACCCTGAAGAAATGTATACCAAACTTTATAATATTGCAAGAGGAACCTATAAGGGACGCACAATGTATATTATCCCTTATTCTATGGGACCCATCGGTTCTCCTATTGCCAAAATCGGTATTGAAATCACCGATTCTATCTATGTTGTACTCAATATGGCAATTATGACCCGTGTCGGCGCTAAGGTTCTTGAGGTTCTGGGCGACAGTAATGACTGGGTTCGAGGTCTCCACGCAAAATGTGATGTTGACCCCGATAACAGATATATCTGCCATTTCCCTGAGGACAATACTATTATCTCCGTAAACTCTGCTTACGGCGGAAACGTACTTTTGGGTAAAAAGTGCTTTGCACTTCGTATTGCTTCTTACCAAGGCTGGAAAGAAGGCTGGATGGCTGAACATATGCTCATTTTGGGACTTCAAAATCCCAAGGGCGAGGTTAAGTACATCGCTGCCGCTTTCCCCTCTGCTTGCGGTAAGACCAACTTGGCAATGCTTATTCCTCCCGAGTATTTACGCAAGAAGGGTTATAAGATTTGGACCGTTGGAGACGATATTTCTTGGATGAAGATAGGTGCTGACGGCAGACTTTATGCCATCAACCCCGAAAACGGTTTCTTCGGCGTTGCTCCCGGCACCAATGAACATTCTAACTTTAACGCACTTGAAAGCACTAAGAAGAACACCATCTTCACCAACGTTGCTCTTGACCTTGACGATAACACCGTTTGGTGGGAAGGTCTTAATAAGAATCTTCCCCAGAATGCTCTTGATTGGAAGGGTAATAAGTGGGATGCTTCTAAGTTCGACAAGGCTGACAAGTCAACCTATGCCGCTCATCCCAATTCCCGTTTCACCGCACCTGCTAAGAATTGCCCCTGCATTTCCGATGAGTTTGACAAAGGCGAGGGTGTTCCGATTTCTGCTATCGTATTCGGCGGACGCCGTGCAAAGTGTGCACCCCTCGTTTACCAATCAAAGGATTGGGTTAACGGTGTGTTCATAGGTTCTGCTATGGCTTCTGAGACCACAGCCGCCGCTGCCGGTGCTGTCGGCGTTGTTCGCCGTGATCCTATGGCTATGCTTCCTTTCTGCGGTTACCATATGGGTGACTACTTCAAACATTGGCTCGAAATGGGCGAAAAACTTGGCGACAAGGCTCCTAAGATTTTCAATGTTAACTGGTTCCGTACCGATGATGACGGCAACTTCGTATGGCCCGGATTCGGTGACAATATGAGGGTTCTTAACTGGATTATTGACCGTTGCGAGGGCAATGCCGACGCTACCGAAACTGCTATCGGTTATATTCCGAAGCCTGAGGATATTGACCTTACCGATTTGGATATGGATATGGATACCTTGAAGTCTATCTTAAAGGTTGACAAGGATGTTTGGACCAAAGAGGCTGAGGAGATTGAGGAGCATTACAAGAAGTTTGGCGACAGACTCCCCGAAGAACTCCGCGAGCAACTTGGTAATCTTAAAGCAAATCTTGCTAAAATGTAATTGAGTTTTCGAGAGAGGGCATTTTAACCCTCTCTCTTTTTTGGAATTTTCACATATTTACATACCTTTCTTAATGAAATCTTAAACATTTAGTGTATTGCATCTTAAATATAAATAGACTATAATTGTGGTGTATGCGGGGTGTTTAAAACGGATATTATTTTTCTGATTATTAAAATCATCAATGAAATTTGGAAGTATATTTCCGCACTTTATAAATATAAAGTGATATACAAAATAACCGGTGTTTTTGCCACAAGAAAGTTCAAAAAGGCTGAAAAACAGCATAAATACGCTATACTTGTTGCCGCCAGAAACGAAGAGGCGGTTATCGGCAATCTGATTGACAGTGTAAACAAACAGGATTACCCGAGTGAACTTGTTGATATTTTTGTGGTGGCGGATAACTGCACCGATAACACCGCAAAGGTTTCCCGTGATTTGGGGGCTGTTTGTTACGAAAGATTTGACAGTGAACACCGAACCAAGGGATATGCTTTGCAGTATTTGGTGGAGTGCATCAGAAAAGATTACGGAATTGAATCTTATGAGGGATATTTCATTTTCGATGCGGATAATCTTCTTAAAAAGGACTACATCAGCCGAATGAATGATTCCTTTGATGCAGGAGAGAAAATTATCACCTCCTACCGCAACACCAAAAACTTTGACGATAATTGGATTTCGGCTTCCTATGCCATACATTGGCTCAGAACTATTCGTAACGAACACCGTGCCCGCTCACTTTTTCACCTTGCAACCCGTATACAGGGAACAGGCTTTCTGTTTGCAAACGAAATTATAAAAAACGGTTGGAATTACACAAGCCTTACTGAAGACCGTGCCTTTTGTGCCGATGCGGTGGCACAAGGGTATCAAATTTCCTATAATAATGACGCTATATTCTTCGACGAACAACCGGTGGATATTAAAATTGCTCTTCGGCAGAGAATTCGTTGGGCTAAGGGTCATTTGCAGGCACTCATTGAAACGGGTCCTAAACTTTTGTGGCATATTTTTTATACCGGCGGTGTTGCAAACATCAGGGCGGTTGAAAAGGGAAAAAGACCGAGTAAACTCAAAAGGTTTTATAATAATATAAGACTTAGATTTATGAGTTACGATATGCTTATGGTGGTTTTTCCCCAGTCGCTGGGTTCGGTTATTAAAAAAATAATTGTTTACGGTCTCAGAATGGTATTGGTATTAGGATTTGGTATTTCTTTCGGAATTAAAACCGCTCCTGAATTTATGCAGAATATTTTGAATTTTTTACATATTGAAGTATTAAATAATACCAAAATTTCCGCCGCAGGATGGCTTATTTTCTTTGCTCTGTCTTGGACTCTTTTAAGTTATTTAAAGGGTATTATTACGGCAGTTTACGTATTCATTATGGAACATAAACGCATAATGCCCATGCCGTTGTACAAAAAACTATGGTATAGCATAACATTTCCCATATTCGATTTAATAGGAAAACTTTCCATCTTAATCGCTTTGTTTATAAAGGTTGAATGGAAACCCATTCCTCATAATGCTTCAATCAATATTGATGAACTGAAAAACGAATAAAATTACAAAAAACACAGTCATTTTAGGGGATGGTTGACTGTGTTTTTTCGTGTTTATTTAAGAAAATTGCGAAAACATAAAAAAATTAGCATTTTTTTACGAAAAAAGGTTTTCAAAAGAGAAAAATTGTGTTATAATACCAAAGTATACATATATCTTGGTGAGGTCTGTCTGTTTTTTGCGGCTTTGCCGGAAAATGTGTCAGATTTTTCAGAGGAGGAAAAAGTTAATGCAAAAGAAAATCAGTAAACTTCCCTTTAAGGGAACCGCTGAACAGGAGCAGCAGTTGATGGAGATAATCGAAAACAGCCGTCACGATAAGAGCCTTTTAATGGCTGTTATGCAACAGGCTCAAGATATTTACGGTTATCTTCCCATTGAAGTGCAAACTATGATTGCAGAGGGAATGGACGTGCCCCTTGAAAAGGTATACGGCGTTGCCACTTTCTATGCTCAGTTCTCCCTTTCCCCTAAGGGTGAATACAATATCTCGGTTTGCCTCGGTACTGCTTGCTATGTTAAAGGCTCCGGCGACATTTTCGACAAACTCAGCGAGAAGTTGGGAATCGGCGCCGACGAATGCACTGAGGACGGTAAATTTTCTCTTACAGCCTGCCGTTGCATAGGTGCCTGCGGATTAGCACCCGTTTTAACCGTTAACGAAGAGGTTTACGGTAGACTTACTGTTGACGATGTTGACGATATTTTGGCAAAATATATGTAATTAATTTTGTCCGAAAGGATAATGCTGTTATGAAAATCAGTACCATAAAGGAACTATTGGATGCAGAGGTTATCTGCTGTGAAGAAGGTCTTGGCCGCCATGTTTATTCCGCCTGCGGAAGCGATATGATGAGCGACGTTTTGGCTTATGTTAAAGACCAAGCCGTTTTGCTGACAGGACTCGTTAATTCACAGGTTATAAGAACTGCCGAAATGATGGATATGAACTGTATTGTTTTTGTTCGCTCAAAAATGCCAACTGCCGAAATGATTGATTTAGCAAAGGAAAGCAATATGGTTATTCTCGCTACTTCAAAGAGAATGTACGAGGCCTGCGGTATTCTTTACAGTAACGGTCTTGTAGGAAACAGGGCTAAAAATGTCTGAGACGTTAAGTTTTAAATTCCAGGTTGACGGCGAGGATTTCACCTGTGCCGGTCAGGCATCGGTCCTTGTTAAAAAGAACCTAAGGCAGTTAGGTTTGCCGCCTGAGATTATAAGACGTGTATCCATTGCTATGTATGAGGGTGAGATAAATATGGTTATCCACGCCGGCGGAGGCGAAGCCGAAGTTCGGGTGTGTGAGGACTGTATAGAGATTATACTCACCGACCACGGCCCCGGAATTAAGGATATTGATCAGGCTATGCAGGAGGGTTTTTCCACTGCTACCGATAATATCCGTTCCTTAGGTTTCGGCGCGGGTATGGGTCTTCCCAATATGAAGCGATACAGCGATTATATGGACATTAAATCTGAGGTAGGAAAAGGCACTACTATTACAATGAGGGTTAACATAGCGTAACCTTTAGTAAGGTTGATATTATGAATACTTACGAGCATTCGGTATATTTGGATGTTTCAAAATGTAATGGATGTACCACCTGTTTAAAGCATTGCCCCACCGAGGCTATCCGTATTAAGGATAATCATGCAGTCATAAACGGGGATAGATGTATTGATTGCGGCGAGTGTATAAGAGTTTGTCCCCATTCGGCGAAAAAATCGGTTTGCAATAAACTCAGCGATATGGATAAATTCAAGTATAAAATCGCCCTGCCTGCCCCCACTCTTTATGGGCAGTTTGATAATCTTGACGATGTTGACTATGTTTTAAACGGACTTTTGAAGTTGGGATTTGACGATGTTTTCGAGGTTTCTGCCGCTGCGGAATTGGTTTCCGCATACACCAGAAACTATATGAAAAAAGAGGGCATCAAAAAACCCCTTATAAGTTCTGCGTGTCCTGCGGTTATAAGGCTTATTTGTTTGAGATTTCCCTCTTTAAAGGAGAATATTCTCCCAATGCTTCCTCCCATGGAGGTGGCTGCCCGTCTTTCCCGAGAAAAGGCTTTAAGGGAACACCCTGAACTAAGACAAAGCGATATCGGTGTTTGCTTTATATCGCCCTGCCCTGCAAAGGTGAGTTATGTTCGTAACGGTTTTGCGGGATATGAGAGTTTGGTGGACGTGGTAGTTTCCATTAAGGATATTTATTTTCAATTGATTTCCAAAATGAAATACGGCGAGGATGTTAAATCCTTATCTTCTTCGGGTGTGATAGGAATAGGTTGGGCATCTTCGGGTGGCGAGTCAACGGCTATATTTAATGAAGAGTATCTGGCCGCCGACGGAATCGACAACTGCAACAAGGTGTTAGACCAAATAGAAAACGGAAATATTCCGCCTTTAGAGTTTATTGAACTCAATGCCTGCACAGGAGGATGTGTCGGCGGTGTTTTAACCATCCAAAACCCATTCATCGCAAAGGCAAGACTTCAGGGACTGAGGCGTTATTTACCCGTTTCCCAAAACTTTATTCCAAAGGATAAAGAAAACTCTTTGCCGGAGGAATTGATGTTTAACGACCTCCCGATTTACAGACCCATTTCAAGACTTAGCGACAGTATGCAGGAATCTATGCGTATGATGTCGGAAATTCAGAAACTCAAAACAGAACTTCCGGGAATCGACTGTGGCTCCTGCGGTGCACCAAACTGCCGAGCCTTTGCGGAGGATGTTGTTAAGGGGCATACAACCCTTGAAAACTGCCTTATAAGGCTGAGAAATAAAGGGGAGGACGGTTGATATGACGGTTAACGACCTTTTAAAATGTGGGGATTTCAGTTCTGCCGTGACCCCCGACCCCGATAGAGAAATTAGCGGTGTATACATAGGCGATTTGCTGAGTTGGGTTATGGGAAGAGCCAAAAGCGGTGACGCTTGGATCACCATTATGTCCAACGTTAACGTTTTGGCGGTTGCCACACTTACCGACTGTGCCTGCGTGATTTTAAGCGAGGGCGTGGAACTGAGTGAAGAAATCCTTGAAACCGCAAAACAAAAGCAAATAAATATTATTTACACATCAAAAAGCAGTTATGAAGCAGCCCTTGCTTTAAATCAAATAATATGAAAAAGTATTATTATGATTTACACATTCATTCCTGTCTGTCACCCTGTGGGGACGATGATTCAACCCCCAACAGTATTGCGGGAATGGGGGAGTTAAATTCCCTCGAAATTATGGCTTTAACCGACCATAACACCTGCAAAAACTGTCCTGCATTTTTTGAGGCGTGCTTAAGGCACGGGATTTTTCCTGTTGCCGGAATGGAACTGACAACGGCGGAGGATATTCACGCTGTCTGCCTTTTTCCAAACCTCCAGAAGGCTATGGAGTTTGACGGTTTTTTGAGTCAAAAGAGAATTCTAATCAAAAACCGTACCGATATTTTCGGTCATCAGTTTATTTGCGACAGTGAGGATAATGTTATAGGCGAGGAGGAATACCTCTTATCAAACGCCACTTCGGTTTCCCTTGAGGAGGCTCCCGATTTGGTAGAGGAGTTTGGCGGTATTTGCTATCCTGCACATATTGATAGGGACGCAAACGGCATAATTTCGGTTTTGGGCACATTTCCGGAAAGCCCCCGTTTCACCGCCGCAGAACTTCATAACAGTGAAAATGTTTCGGAATATACGCAACAATATGATTTGAAGAATAAGCACCTTGTTTTCAGTTCCGACGCCCACTATCTGTGGGACATTAACGAAAGGTCTAATTTCCTTTATTTGGAGGAAATTTCGGATTTTGAAAAAGCAGGGGAGAGGGTTATTGAATTCCTGAGGAAAGACTTATGAAAGAATTGGCTTTAAATATTCTTGATATTGCGGAAAATTCGGTTAAGGCGAAGGCAACTTTGACCGAAATTCTAATTGAAGAAACAAAGGAAAAATTAGTGCTGACCTTTAAGGATGACGGAACGGGTATGACCGAAGAGGTTTTAAAAACTGTGACCGACCCTTTTTATACCACCCGCACCACCAGAAAGGTGGGAATGGGTCTTCCTCTCCTTAAGTTAGAGGCAGAAATGACCGGTGGTAATATGACCGTCACTTCAAAGCATATTGGCACTCACCCTGAAAATCACGGCACTTTAGTTTCTGCCGTATTTTATAAAAATCATATTGACTGCACTCCGCTTGGAGATGTGGTCGAAACAATAGCCACTTTAATTCAAGGTCACCCCGATACGGATTTCC
The DNA here is from genome assembly GCA_045580545.1 of Acutalibacteraceae bacterium. Taxonomy (GTDB): domain Bacteria; phylum Bacillota; class Clostridia; order Oscillospirales; family Acutalibacteraceae; genus UBA737. Next base: position 14,132 of record JAZNOA010000018.1, read on the forward strand.
TCTTTATCCACAAAACCGAGGATAAGGAAATTTGCCTCGATACAAGGGAACTGCGAAGTGTTCTTGAGGGTGTACCCCTTAACACATATGAGGTTATAAAGTGGATTAAAGAGTTTCTCAATGAACAGTATATAAATTAAAGTTTTAGTAGGAGGAAAAAAAATGAAATCTTTGGCTGAATTACAAGCAATCAAAGACAAAATGAAGAACAAGGTTGTTCTTCGTGACGGTATCAACGAATTTCGTGTTGTGGTTGGAATGGCTACCTGCGGTATTGCAGCAGGTGCCCGTCCCGTTCTTAACACCATTGTTGAGGCCGTTAACGCAGAGGGTCTTGCCGATAAGGTTTCTGTTTCTCAAACAGGATGCATCGGTCTTTGTCAGTATGAGCCTATCGTTGAGGTTTATGAGCCTGACAAGGAGAAGGTTACCTATGTTAAGATAGACCCCGATAAGGCTAAGCGTATTGTTGAAGAGCATATTAAGGGCGGTAAGGTTGTTGCTGAATACACCTTCACCGAGGAAAACAAATAGGAGGTATAGTTTATGGTTCGTTCACACGTACTAATCTGCGGCGGTACCGGTTGTACCTCTTCAGGAAGTGTTGCAATTCAAGAGGCTTTCAAGAGCAATATTGAGGCTTGCGGTCTTAGTGAAGAGGTTAAGGTTGTTGAAACCGGCTGTTTCGGACTTTGTGCATTAGGTCCCGTTGTTATCGTTTATCCTGACGGTACATTTTACAGCCGTGTTACTGCCGACGATGTTAAGGAAATCGTTGAAGAACATCTTTTAAAGGGAAGAAAGGTTGAGCGTTTAATTTACAGTGAAACCGGTGAAGAGGTTGCAGATAAAACTGCCGTAGCACTTAGTGACACTACTTTCTATAAGTCCCAAAACCGTGTTGTTTTGCGTAACTGCGGCGTTATTAACCCCGAAAACATTGACGAGTATATCGCAATGGACGGTTACCAGGCTTTAGGTAAGGTTCTCACCGAAATGCAACCTGAGGATGTTATTCGGATTGTTAAAGATTCAGGTCTTCGCGGACGTGGCGGCGGCGGATTCCCCACCGGTTTAAAATGGTCTTTGTGTGCTCCTAATAAGGCTGATCAGAAGTATGTTGTTTGTAATGCAGACGAGGGCGACCCCGGTGCATTTATGGACCGTTCCGTGCTTGAAGGCGACCCCCACTGCTTAGTTGAGGCTATGGCTATCGCCGGTTATGCTATGGGTGCTACCGAGGGTTATGTTTATGTTCGTGCTGAGTATCCTATTGCCGTTAAGCGATTGCAGAAGGCTATCGACGATGCCCGTGAATACGGTCTTTTAGGAAAGGATATTTTCGGTTCCGGATTTGATTTCGATTTATATATTCGTTTGGGTGCAGGTGCATTCGTTTGCGGTGAGGAAACTGCTCTTATGACCTCTATTGAGGGTAACCGCGGTGAGCCCAGACCCCGTCCTCCCTATCCTGCAGTAAAGGGTCTTTTCGGTAAACCCACCGTTGAAAACAACGTTGAAACTTTTGCTAACATTCCGCAGATTATTCTTCGCGGACCTGAGTGGTTTGCTTCAATGGGTACCGAGAAATCTAAGGGTACTAAGGTATTCGCTTTAGGCGGTAACATTAACAACACAGGTCTTGTTGAAATTCCTATGGGTACAACACTTCGCCACATCATTTATGATATCGGCGGCGGTATCCCCGGCGGTAAAGCGTTTAAGGCAGCACAAACAGGCGGACCCTCCGGCGGTTGTATTCCTGCAAGCCTTATTGACACCGAGGTTGACTACGATAACCTAACTGCCATCGGTTGTATGATGGGCTCCGGCGGTCTTATTGTTATGGACGAGGACACCTGTATGGTTGATATGGCTAAGTTCTTCCTTGAGTTTACTGTTGATGAGTCCTGCGGTAAGTGTACTCCCTGCCGTGTCGGTACTAAGAGACTGTTGGAACTTCTTGATAAGATTACAAAGGGCAAGGGCACATTAGAGGATGTTGACCGTCTTGAAGAACTCTGTAATTACATTAAGCAGAACTCTCTCTGCGGTCTCGGTCAAACTGCTCCTAACCCCGTTCTTGCAACACTTAAGTTCTTCCGTGAAGAATATGTTGCCCACGTTGTTGATAAAAAGTGTCCCGCAGGCGTTTGTAAGGATTTACTTACCTTTAAGGTTGATAAGGATAAATGTATCGGTTGCGGTATGTGTGCAAGAAACTGCCCCGCAAGTGCCATTGTTAAGACTGATTACGTTGCTCCCGGTCACAAACTTCCCTCCTTTGAAATTGATGCTGAAAAATGTATCAAATGCGGAGTTTGTATGGGTAACTGTAAGTTCAAAGCAATTGATAAGGTTTAAGAAAGGAGCCTAAGATAATGGATATGTTAAATGTAAAAATCAACGGTATTGCTGTTAGCGTGCCTAAAGGCTCTACTGTTTTAGATGCCGCCCGTTTGGCCGGTATCGAGATTCCCACCCTTTGCTTTATGAAGGAAAAGAACGAAATCGGTGCTTGCCGTATTTGTATGGTTGAGGTTAACGAGGGCAGAGGCTTCCGTATGACAACAGCCTGTGTTTACCCCTGTTCAGAGGGTATGGAGGTTTTGACAAACACGGAAAAGGTTCAAAAATCCAGAAAAACCACACTTGAGTTAATTCTCTCCACCCACGATAAAAAGTGCCTTTCCTGTGTTCGCTCCACCAACTGCGAACTTCAAAAACTTTGCCGTGACTACGGTGTTGAGGAAACCGCTTTTGAGGGTTTCAAACCCCACTATGAACTTGATAATTCCACACCTCATTTGGTTCGGGATAACAACAAGTGTATACTTTGCCGCCGTTGTGTAGCGGCTTGCCAAGAGCAGTATGTCAGCGTTATCGGTGCCAATAACAGAGGTATTGATACCAATATCGGCACTCCCTTTGAGGTTGGTCTTTCCAAAGTTCCCTGTATTTCCTGCGGTCAGTGTACTGCCGTTTGTCCTACCGGCGCTTTAACCGAGAAGGACGATACCGATAAGATTTGGGAGGCTCTTGCCGACCCCACAAAGCACGTTGTTGTTCAAACCGCTCCTTCTGTTCGTGCAACATTGGGCGAGTGCTTCGATATGCCTATCGGTACTAATGTTGAGGGCAAAATGGTTGCCGCTTTACGCCGTATAGGTTTCGACAAGGTATTTGATACTAACTTCGGTGCGGACCTTACCATTGTTGAAGAGGCAAACGAGTTGGTTGAGCGTATCAAAAATAACGGCGTTCTTCCTATGATTACCTCCTGCTCACCCGGTTGGGTTAAGTTCTGCGAGTTCTACTATCCCGATATGATTTCTCACCTTTCTTCCTGTAAATCTCCTCAGCAGATGGTAGGTGCCGTAATCAAGACTTATTATGCCGAAAAGACAGGCATTGACCCCAAAGATATCGTTTCTGTATCTGTAATGCCCTGTACCGCTAAGAAGTTTGAAATAGGCCGTGAAGACCAGTCTGCCGCAGGTGTTCCCGATGTTGATATTGCTATCACCACCCGTGAACTCTCCCGTATGATTATGAGAGCAGGCCTCAATTTCACCGCTTTACCCGACGAAGAGTTTGATTCCCCCTTAGGTGACGATACAGGTGCTGCCGTTATCTTCGGTGCTACCGGCGGTGTTATGGAAGCAGCACTCAGAACCGCTAATGACTGGTTAACAGGTAAGGATAATACCGAAGTTGACTTTACCGCAGTTCGCGGAACTATGGGATTAAAGCAGGCAACCGTTAACATCAACGGAAGCGATATTAAGGTAGCCGTTGCATCAAGTGCTTCTGCCGCTAAGGTTGTTATGGACAGAATGAAGGCAGGCAATCCTGACGGTTGGACCTTTGTTGAGATTATGGGATGCCCCGGCGGATGCGTAAACGGCGGCGGTCAGCCTATTCAACCTCAAAGTGTTCGTGACACAGTTGACCTTAAGGCTGTTCGTGCCAAGGCTCTTTATGACCAAGATGCTGCTATGACCATCAGAAAGTCCCACGAATCACCCGTTATTAAGAAGTTATATAGCGAGTGGTATGACGGTTTCGGCGGTCATAAGGCTCACCACGACCTGCATACAAGTTATGTAGCCCGTGAAAAATATTCTAAATAAGAATAAAAACAGTAAAAGGCTTCCCTTTGGGGAAGCCTTTAATATTCAAAATCAGAGGAGTTTTTCAAACTTATAAGCGGTAAAGACGATATTTATTACGGAACAAATAGGGAAGTACTACTGTAAGGACACAGGTAACTGCGTATATGTGGAAAAATGGCAAGAAATTTACCGATTTCATGGAAAAGGTATTCACACAGTAATCATTCTGCCGGATAAAGTAAAGGATAATGAATACCTTAAAATGAGAAGTATTGAGAAGATTTTGGATTGTTAGAAGTGCAACACTAAAGGACTGTCAAGGATGTTTTATTCACCTTTTGACAGTCCGTTTTTATTATAGAGCCAAAAAATAAAGAAACAGCAAAAATCAAGTTTTTACTGTTTCTTTTGTGACTGTGCGATGTAATTGCATAATGGCATTTCCGGTTAATATTATGCTTTGAAATTGTATCCACAATCGTGGCAATAATATATTCTTTTATTGCCGGAAAACCATTTTCTACATTGCCAAATATGGCCTTTCCCACTGCATTTTTTTATTATCACCATCCACCAATCATAGCAACATAAAATCATGAAGCCGATCATCCATTTAATCAAAACCCAAAAAATGAATATCCATCCTAAAAGTAATGTCCAAAGACATCCGTGCTTGCTACGTTCGTTTGAAAGTTGAACACGGTCGCTACCACATTTAGGACATTTTTTGTTTATAGCCATTTTTATCCCCCTCATTAACATAAAAATTCCTTCGTATCTTATTTTATACTACTTTATCTTATTTGTCAATATTTTTCGGCATTTTATCTTATAATGTTTTTGAGGTGATAATATTGAAACCCTTGAAAGAAAAAATTAGCATAACTATTGACAATGATGTTTTGGCAAAACTTAAAGAAAAAGCTGAATATGACGACCGTTCTCTTTCACAATATATAAACCTTATTTTAAAGCGACACATAAAAGATATTGAAGACAAAAAATAAGCCGTGAATTTCACGGTTTATTTTTTACTTATTACTTCCAAAAAATCCTGTGAGGAGTTTTTAATGAGGTAAGAGTGAATAGGTAAGAAGTAAGAAGTAAAAATCCCGCCCACTTGTGTGAACGGGATTTTTTGAAAGGGTTGTACAAATTCGATGACATTTGATTTTCGACCTATGTGTTTGAACCCCTACAGTTTTAAAGATTTTGTCAATATTTTTTGATTGTTCTCTGTGGATATTTCTCCCGTATCGGAATAATCGTTTGCCAACCAAAAAGGGATACCTGTAACAGCATCTGCTGTTAACCAAATATTTATAACATCTTTTTTCTTGAAAAAACTTTCACATTTATTAACAAGTTCTTTGCCAATACCTTTTCGTCTATGGGTTTTCTTTACGAAAAGCTCCATTATATATCCCCAGTTAGCTCGAATAACACCTTTATCTCCTGCCTTATCAATCTTAGCATAACAAAAAGCAATCGGTTCATCTTCTAAAAATACAATTTGTAAGAAACGGTTTTCATCAAGTTTATCAATCATGCTTTTTGTTATTTTAGGTATAAGTTCTTTTTGGGTCGTAATATTTTGGTGCAAATCAGTCTCCGCTATATATTCAACCATTAGGTTACATAGTATTTTAAAGTGTGTTAAATCATTATTTTTAAGTGTAATATATTCTATTAAATTCCTACTTTATATTTTTTCTTTCAAAGACTTACAACTCGAAATCAATAGTCGCCTTATGCGACCACAAAGGTTTCTATTCTTTTTAAATATATCTTCATCAATATTGTTTGTATTAAATAATAGTTGTAACCAACCTTCAGTTTCACTACATTCTTTTAATGCAATTTCAAATTTTGAAAGCATATCCGCCTTGCTTTGCCCGTAATTAGCCTCACGAATATTGGCATAAACACTGCTCGAACTTTTCCGAATTTGAAAGATTGTATTAGACGGTGCTTTTATTTTCACATAGCAATTCAATATCTGTTGCTAATTGTTCTGAATAAACAAGCAAATAATTCTTAAGCATAATCTCACTTCCTATGTGGTAATTATAGCATAAATTCGTAAACAAATCAATGCGAAGCATTGTATATCATCAATTCCGCAAGGAATTGCATATCATCAAGACAAAGTCTTGTATATCATCATTGCGAAAGAATTTTTGATACACACCTAAAGGTGTGATGAGATACAAAGGCGGTGTGCCGCCTTTGATGATATACACGCATACTGCGTGATGATATGCCATTGCTTTCGCAATGGATAAAAAATTCGACTTGTCGAAACAAGTCGAATTTTTTGGCTGGGGAATAGGGATTCGAACCCCAACAAACAGAGTCAGAGTCTGTCGTGCTACCGTTACACAATTCCCCAAAATTTTGCAACAATACTATTATATCCTTTTTTTTGAATATGTCAAGGATTTTTTTAAAGTTCAATGAAATAATTATAAATAAACAGAGGCTGTGCATAAAGCAAAGCCTCCGTTTTCCTCAAGAAAGTATTAAATTAAAACAAATGGAAATTTACGATAAGTCCTGCAAACACAATGGAAACCATGGAGAGCAGTTTGATTAAGATGTTAATGGAAGGACCGGATGTATCCTTAAAGGGGTCTCCGACGGTGTCGCCTACAACGGCAGCCTTGTGTTGGTTGCTACCTTTACCGCCGTGTTCACCGCTTTCAATATACTTCTTAGCATTATCCCAAGCACCGCCCGAGTTGGACATAAAGATTGCCATTAGGAAACCGCTGGCGGTGGCACCTGCTAAAAGTCCCACAACGCCTTGATAACCTAAAATAAGACCGGCAACAATTGGGGTTACAATAGCAACAATGGTGGGAAGCACCATTTCTTTTAGACTTGCTTTGGTGCAAAGGTCAACGCAGGACTTATAATCCGCTTCTGCTTTTCTTTCCATAAGTCCGGTGATTTCCTTAAACTGACGGCGAACTTCAACAACAATGGACTGAGCGGCTTTGCCAACCGATTCCATAGTTAAAGCGGCGAAGATAAAGGGCAAACAACAACCCACAAGCAAACCTACCAAAACGGTTGGGTTGGTTAAATCAAATCTTAAATCAACGGTTTTACCTGTTGCGGCGGCAACCTCTTCAACCTTGTTAACATAAGAAGCCATAAGAGCGAGGGCGGTGAGTGCCGCGGAGCCGATTGCAAAACCTTTTCCTGTGGCGGCGGTGGTGTTGCCTAAAGAGTCAAGAGCATCGGTTCTTTGACGAACTTCGGGCTCCAGACCTGACATTTCGGCAATTCCGCCTGCGTTATCGGCAACGGGACCGTAAGCATCGGTTGCAAGGGTGATACCCAATGTAGAAAGCATACCGACTGCTGAAAGTGCAATACCGTATAGACCTAAACCTGCGTCACCTTTACCTGCGGAGAAGTATGCAACTAAAATACAAACTGCAACGATGATAATGGGTAGAACTGTTGACAACATTCCGAGACCTAATCCGCCGATGATGATTGTGGCAGAGCCGGTTTCGGATTTGGAAGCCAAATGTTTGGTGGGTTTATATGTATCTGAAGTGAAGTATTCGGTGGATTGACCGATTAAAACACCGGCTATAAGTCCTGCCAAAATTGCAAAATAAATACCGATAGACTTCATACCGTCAAGACAGTAGTAAACAATGGGGAATGCGGCAATTGCAATAACGATTGCACTGAAGTTGGTGCCGCGGCTTAAGGATCTGAGCAAATCTTTTTGGGTTGCATTTTCCTTTGTTCTCACAAAGAATGTACCTATTATGGAGCATATAATACCGAGAGCCGCCAAAAGCATGGGAACTGCCATAGCATTTAAACCGCCGCTTTTACTGTTCCCTGAAAATGCGGCAACACCCAAAGCAGATGCGGAAATAATGGAGCCGACATAAGACTCATAAAGGTCGGCACCCATACCTGCAACGTCACCCACGTTATCGCCCACATTGTCGGCTATAACAGCAGGATTGCGGGGGTCATCTTCGGGAATACCGGCTTCAACCTTACCCACAAGGTCTGCACCGACGTCTGCGGCTTTTGTGAAAATACCGCCGCCGACACGGGCAAACAAAGCCATTGAAGAAGCACCCATACCGAAGGTAAGCATCGCACTTGTAACATCAGAGGGGCTGAGTTTGAACACATTGTGAAGTAAGAAGAACCAAATTGAAATATCCAAAAGACCTAAGCCTACAACCGTAAATCCCATAACCGAGCCGGCTGAAAAGGCAATTCTGAGACCCTTATTCAGTCCCTCACGGCAGGCATTTGCGGTTCTGGCGTTGGAGGCGGTGGCTATCTTCATACCGATAAATCCTGACAATGCAGAGAAAAATCCGCCGGTTATAAAGGCAAAGGGCACATATATAGTCAGCAGACCGGAAATTGCCATTATAAGCAAAACAACAAACATAACCGCAAAAAAGACAGATACTATAACATATTGCCTTTTAAGGTATGCGTTGGCACCGCTTTTAATGGCACTTGAGATTTTCTTCATTCTGTCGGTGCCTTCAGGGGCATTAAGCACCTTTTTTGCTGTGAATAAGGCAAAAATAAGAGCAATCAGAGCACCTATAAACGTTAAGGCGGCTAAAAAATTTCCCATATAAACATCTCCTTATTTAGTATAAGAATATTATAATACTTTGTGAAAAAATGTCAATAAATATTTATTGTTTATTAACAATTGTTATAAAACTTTATTGTATAATAGTACCAACAGAAAGAGGATGTGGTTTTATGAATTTCAGATATAAGTTAATGCAGTTTATGTCGGGCAGATACGGCTCAGACGAACTTTCTTACGGTCTTATAATTTTATCCGTTATAATTGCAGCAGCAAATATCTTTGTTAGATTTATTTCTTATAAAGTTTGTGCGGTTTTGCAACTGGTGGTTTATGCCCTTTTAATTTATGCAATTTTCAGAATGCTCTCCCGCAATTTAGAGGCACGACGCAAAGAAAACCGATTTTTCAAAGAAAAACTCAATTTATTTAAAGGCAAAACCGAACTTTATAAAAAACGTAAGAACGACAAAACTCATATTTACAAAAAATGTCCCGGGTGCAAAGCGGTGTTGAGACTTCCCCATAGAATAGGGGAGCATACAACCGTCTGTCCACGCTGCGGAAGAGAATTTAAGGTAAAAGTCAGAAAATAAAAATAGGCTGCCGTTTGTGATTTCACTCACTTGCGACAGCCCTTTAATTTTATATCTCAGGTTTGAATGACGGCATTAACTGCAGTTTAAAGAGGTTTGCTTTGTGTTTGCGGTCGATAAGTTCTTTTGTTGCCTTGTCCTCGCAAACTCCTGTGCGGATGTATTTATCAAGCACCGCATAGGTAAAGCCTAAATTTTCCTCATCGGTTTTACCGCAAAGTCCGTCAAGGGGGGTCTTTTCCACCAAATCTTCGGGCAAATTCAAAATATGACCGATTGCTTTTACCTCTTCTACGGTAAGGTTAGAAAGGGGAGAAAAGTCGCCTGCGGCATCGCCGTAGCGGGTGGCATAACCAACCCAGTCTTCGGACAGATTGCAGGTGTTTGCAACCCTGCCGTTATTGCTTTGGCTGATTGCATAAAGAACAGTCATACGAACACGGGGAGAAATGTTTATAAGAGTTTGAGAGGAAAGTTCCATTGTTTCGGGCAGGGCATTTTTTAGCGCTTCAACCGTTTCCCCGATGTTAACGGTATAGTATTTAATGCCAAGATGATTAACGAGTTTTAAAGAACAGTCAATATCCGCCTGCTCTCCCTTTGGCATAAGAACGCCTATGACTCTATCTTTTCCCAAGGCTTCAACGCAGAGGGCGGCGGTAACAGAACTGTCCTTACCGCCGGAAATTCCCACAACTGCGTTGCAGTCGGGTCCGTTTTCTTTGAAGAAATTTTTTATCCACTCGACACATTCGTTCTTTATTTCCAATGCATTAAACATAAAACTACCTCCTAATATTGATATCTACATTTTAAGCCTTTTTCCTTTTCTTGTCAATCTGTTAATTTTGAAATTTATTGCTTGAAATAAGGTGTGTTTTATGATACAATAAGTTCAATAATGGAGTAATAATGGTTTGTTGAAATTTAAAAGGAGAATTTAGGTTGCAAAATCCTGTGTTTAACAACATTTTCCCCCCGGAACAAATGGGGTATATTAAAAGAATAAGTGCCCTTTTGCCCTCGGTTTACGGGGACTGTCCTAAGGCGTGCGTGGTGACATTCGGCTGTCAGCAAAACGTCAGCGATTCCGAAAAATTAAAGGGTATGCTCTTCGCCTGCGGGTACACTATAACCGAGGACATGGACGAGGCGGATTTTATAATTTTTAACACCTGTGCCGTAAGAGGACACGCTGAGGACAGGGTGTACGGCAATATAGGTAACGTTAAGGCACTTAAAAAGGCAAAGCCAAACCTTATTGCGGGTATCTGCGGATGTATGGCACAACAGCAGAGTGTTGCCGATAAAATCAAAAAAAGTTATCCTTATATAGATCTTTGTTTCGGAACTCAAATGTTTCACCGCTTGCCCGAGTTTATATATAAACGGCTGACCGGCGGAAAAAGGGTATTTGAACTTGAACTGCCCAACGACCCCATAGTTGAGGAAATTCCCCTTAAAAGGGACAGATTGGAGACGGGTTGGCTTCCTATAATGTACGGTTGCAATAATTTCTGCACCTACTGTATTGTGCCCTATGTGAGAGGACGGGAGCGTTCCCGTGACCCCGAGCGTGTTATTGCCGAGGCGAAAGAAATGATTGCCAACGGTTGCAAGGAAATCACCCTGTTAGGGCAGAATGTTAATTCCTACGGAAAAGGCGAGGAACATGGGATTAACTTTGCAAAACTTCTGCGGCTTATCAACGACCTTGACGGCGATTTTACCGTTAAGTTTATGACCTCCCACCCGAAAGACTGCAGTATAGAACTTCTTGATGCTATTGCCGACTGTAAAAAGGTGAGCCGTCACTTGCATCTGCCTTTCCAATCGGGCAGCAGCAGAATTTTAAAGTTAATGAACAGATACTACGACAGAGAGCAGTATCTGGCATTGATAAAAGAGGCCAAAAGCCGAATCCCCGATGTAAAACTTACAAGCGATGTTATCGTGGGCTTTCCGGGGGAAACCTATGAAGACTTCAAGGAAACTCTAAGCCTTATTAAAGAGGTGGAGTTTGAATCTCTCTTTACCTTTATTTATTCTCCGAGAGGCGGCACACCTGCCGAAAAAATGGCAGACCCCGTATCGAGAGAGGAAAAGGGTAAGTGGTTTGACGAACTTCTGAGAGTTCAAGAAGAAATACAAAATAAAAACAGATAGAGGTATTAAAAATGGATGTAATTAAAAGTGTCAGAGAATTAGGAAAAGCAATTCAGCAGGACGAGCGTTTTATCCGTTATGCTAAGGCTCGTTTGGAGAATGACAAAAACGCAGAACTTCAGTCGGCTATCGGTAAATTTAACATTACCCGTATGGAACTTGACAGAGAGATGAACTGCGAAGAGAAAAACGAAGATAAGGTTAAGGAACTTAACGAGGAACTCCGCCGTGTATACGGTGAGATTATGTCTGCTCCTGCAATGGTTGAGTATAATACCGCCAAGGTTGAGTTAGACGCTATGATTAACGAAATCAACACCGTTATTTCCAAAACTTTAGACGGTGAAGACCCCGAAACCTGCGATACTACCGCTGCCTGCACCGGAAGTTGTTCTACCTGCGGCGGTTGCCACTAAAACTTAAAAAATAACAAAAAGGAGGTTTAAAAATGGCGGGATTGTCCCCGATGATGGAACAGTATTTTCAAATCAAAGCCGAGAATGAAGACAGCATTCTCTTTTTCAGAGTGGGCGATTTTTATGAAATGTTTTATGAAGACGCCAAAAAAGCCTCCGAGGAATTGGAACTTGTTTTAACAGGTAAAGACTGCGGTCAAAAGGAACGTGCTCCCATGTGCGGAATTCCTTACCACAGTTGCGAGGCATATATAGCCCGCCTTGTGGCAAAGGGTCACAAGGTTGCCATCTGCGAGCAGGTGGAGGACCCTGCAACGGCTAAGGGTCTTGTTAAGCGGGATATTGTAAGAATTATCACCCCCGGCACCGTTATTGAGGACAATATGCTGGAAGAGGGACTTAACAACTACCTTTTGGCTATCTGCGTAGACGCAGGTATTGTAGGTCTCTGCTTTACCGATGCTTCCACAGGAGAGTGTTTTGTTATCGAACTTTCTCCCGACAAAAAGGAACAGAGAATTATCGACCAAATCGGCCGTTTTAAACCAAGCGAAATTCTAATCAGCGAGTCTGCCTTAAAAACCTTTAAGGCGGTTAAAACCTTTTTTGACGAAACCTATGAGGGAACGGTGACCGTAAGAAGGGAAGAAACGCTGTCCCCCGTCGGCACCGCCGATTTGGTTCTTAAACATTTCGGTGTTATAAGCCATGAAAACCTTAATATTGCCGAAGGAAGTGCAGTTGCAGGTGCCTTAGGCGGGGTTATTACATATCTTTATGAAACCGGAGTTAACGGAAATATTTCGGTAAACAAGGTTGATATATATTCCGAGGGGGAATATATGCGTCTTGATATGACCGCAATTCGTAATTTGGAACTTACCGAAACTATGCGGGCAGGGGCAAAAAAAGGTTCCCTTTTGTGGGTGCTTGATAAAACCCGCACCGCAATGGGTAAGAGGCTACTCAGAAGTTGGCTGGAAAAACCTCTGCTTTCAATACCGAAAATCAATCTTCGCCAAAATGCGATTGAGGAACTGTCATTAAACGCTGTTTTGTTGGGAGAACTGAGAGAAAATTTAAGCGGTGTTAAGGATATTGAAAGAACTATGACCAAGGTGGTTTACGGTTCTGTTAAACCCCGAGAATTAAAACTCTTAGCCGAAACCGCAACCTATTTCCCGCCGATTAAGGAACTTTTAAGGGACGCTAATTGCAAACTTTTAAGAGAGATATACGAGGGAATAGACCCTCTTAACGAAATAAGGGAACTAATCCAAAATGCTATCCACGAAAACCCGAAACTCACTGTTAAAGAGGGCGGAATTATTAAGGACGGTTATAACGAGGAACTGGACCGCATCAGAGCCCTAATGCAGGGAAGTGCCAGGATTCTAACCGAAATTGAAGCCCGAGAGAAAGAAAGAACGGGAATTAAAACCTTAAAGGTTAAATACAATAAGGTTTTCGGATATTATATTGAGGTTACAAATTCCTTCCTTGATAAGGTTCCGGAAGATTACGTTAGAAAACAGACCTTAACGGGTGCCGAAAGATTTATAACCGAAGAGTTAAAGGAAATAGAACGTGAAATGCTTTCCGCTAAGGATAGGGTGGAAAGCCTTGAATATGAACTGTTTGATGAGGTGCGTAAAGCCACCGCCAAGGAACTTGTCCGTTTCCAAAAAACCGCCGAGGCTATTGCTAAGTTGGACGTTTTGTGTTCCCTTGCTTTAGTGGCTTCAAATAACCGCTACTGCCGACCTATGGTAAACAACAGCGGAAATATTATAATAAAAGACGGCAGACACCCTGTGGTGGAGCAGTTAAGTCAAACGCCCTTTGTCGCCAATGACACAACACTCAATATGAAGGCAGACCGATGCGCTATTATAACGGGACCTAATATGGCAGGTAAATCCACCTATATGAGGCAGACCGCCATTATCACCCTTATGGCTCAAATCGGCTCCTTTGTGCCGGCGGCAAGTGCCGAAATCGGTTTGGTGGATGCCATATTCACCCGTGTCGGTGCGTCGGACGATTTAGCCTCAGGTAAATCCACCTTTATGGTGGAAATGAGCGAGGTTGCGGATATTTTAAAATATGCCACCAAAAACAGTCTGCTTATTTTAGATGAAATAGGCAGAGGCACCTCCACTTTTGACGGTATGTCCATTGCCCGTGCGGTGCTTGAATACACTGCCGACAAAAAGAGATTAGGAGCCAAAACCCTATTCGCCACCCACTATCACGAGTTAACCTCTTTAGAGGAAGAACTTGAGGGCATTAAGAACTATAATATCGCCGTTAAAAAGCGGGGAGACGATATAACCTTCCTTCGCCGAATTGTTAAAGGACCTGCGGACGACAGTTACGGAATTGAAGTTGCAAAATTAAGCGGTATTCCAAACCCCGTAATCGAGCGTGCAAAGGAAATTCTAAGGAAAACCGAGGAAGAGGGAACGGTTACATATAAAACGGTTGTGAATGATGATACTCAAATGCAGTTGGGATTTGAGGGGTCGGATGAAATTATTAAAACGCTTCAGAATGTGGACGTTAACACCCTAACTCCCATTGAAGCAATGCAAATATTATTTGATTTATGCAATAAAGCAAAAAACTGACGTAAAGGAGGGAACATAAATGCCGAAAATTAACCTACTGCCCAAAAATGTGGCAGAGTTAATTGCCGCAGGTGAGGTTGTGGAGAGACCTGCCTCTGTTATTAAGGAGTTAGTCGAAAACTCCATTGATGCAGGCGCCACCGAAATCACCGCCGAAATTCAAAGAGGCGGTATAACATATATGCGAATAACAGATAACGGCTGCGGTATTGAGAGGACGGATGTTCCCACCGCCTTTTTGCGTCACGCCACAAGCAAGATTAAAACCGACAGAGACCTTGACAGTATCGGAACTTTAGGTTTCAGGGGTGAGGCTTTGGCGGCGGTTTCCTCAGTTGCTAAGGTGGAAATGCTCACCCGTACCGAAGACAGCGACGTGGGCACCCATTATGTTATTGAAGGTTCGGAAGAAAAGGCACAGGAAGATGCCGGTTGCCCGAAGGGTACCACCATTATAATAAGGGATATTTTCTTTAACACCCCCGCCCGAATGAAATTCCTCAAAAAGGACGTTTCCGAGAGTAACGCTGTGTCTCAGGTGGTGGAGAGAATTGCCCTTTCCCATCCTGAAATCGCCTTTAAATTTATTCGGGACGGTAAAACCGTGCTTAACACTTCGGGAGACGGTAACCTAAAAAACACCGTTTATGCGGTGCTTGGCAGAGAGTTTAGTAATTCTCTTATTGAAGTCAGTGACTGTATTAACGGCATAAAGGTGACAGGTCTTACCTGCAAGCCTGTTTTTTGCAAGGCTACAAGAAACAGTCAGTTTACATTTTTAAACGGAAGATTAGTCCGTTCGGGCACCGTTATTGCCGCAGTGGAACAGGCATATAAAAACAGTGCTATGGTGGGTAAATTTCCCGCCTTTGTTCTGTATTTAGAGGTACCCTTTGACACGGTGGATGTCAATGTTCACCCTGCAAAAACCGAGGTTCGTTTTTCGGATGAAAAAAGAATTTTCGACGGGGTTTACGGTGCCGTTAAAAACGCCATAACCCAGTCGGACACAAGGCCCGAAATTAAACTTAACACGCCGAAATTTAATCCTTTCCAAAATGTGACCGCTAAGGAATACCGTCAAGGGGTTATAGAGGAAAGGGTGCAAAAGCAGGAACCGATTTTTAAATCGGAGCCTAAAAAGACCGATTTTTCCACACTGACTTTCAGAAATAACACTCCGACCCCCGAATTTACCCGAAAATTCGATACAATGGGTGCGAACGGGGAAAGAATACCGTTTAACACTAAACCTAAAGTGAATATAGATATAGCGGTTGAGGAGGGACCACAACCCGTAACAGAAACACCGAAACCTCAAATAACCGAAACAAAGCCAATAATCGAGGACGCTCCCGAGGTAATACTAATCGGTGAGGCTTTTTCAACCTATATCGTGGTGCAACAGGGTGACAGTATTTTTTTAATAGACAAGCACGCCGCCCACGAAAGAATTCTCTTTAATAAATTAAAAGAAGAGCAAACCCTTGAGGTGCAGGCTCTTTTAACCCCCATAACCACCGTAATGCCGAGAGACGAATATGACGCAATAATCGGCAATTCGGAACTCCTCCAAAACAGCGGATTTGAAATTGAGGATTTCGGCAATTCTGCGGTTATAGTAAGGGCAGTTCCCGCAGTTTTAGCGGGGGAGGACACATCTTCGCTTTTATCCGAAATTGCCGACAGTATTATAAAAACCGGCAAGGTATCTTCCGAGCGGCAGGAGGATATATTCCACACCGTTGCTTGCCGAGCCGCTATAAAAGCAGGAAATGTAATCTCAAGAACCGAAATGCTGGAACTTGCCAAAAAGGTGCTTTCAAATAAGGATATAATGTACTGTCCACACGGCAGACCCGTTGCCTTCGAAATCACCAAAAGAGAACTTGAAAAACAGTTTGGTAGAATTAAGTGATGAATAAGGTTATTTTTGTTGTGGGTCCCACCGCATCGGGCAAAACAGATTTAAGTATAAAACTGGCAGAGGAAATCGGCGGAGAGATAGTTTCTGCCGACTCTATGCAGATTTATAAGGGTATCCATATTGCTTCTGCCGCTCCCGACATAGAGGAAATGGGCGGAATACCCCACCACTTAATGGAATTTTTAGATTTGAATGAGCAGTTTTCCGTTGCGGATTATGTTATAATAGCCCGTAAAAAGATAAAGGAAATAATAAACCGAGGTAACATTCCCATTGTGGTGGGCGGAACGGGTCTTTATATTTCGGCACTTATAGAGAATACCGAGTTTGTGTCTGTCAGCACGGATGAAACTTTAAGAAAAAAACTTGAAGAGGAGTTCGACACATTAGGCGGGGAGGAAATGCTTAATATACTTACAAAGTTTGATCCTCAAAGTGCCGAAAGACTTAATGCGGGTGATAAACGGCGGATTGTTCGCTGTTTTGAAATTTTTGAAACCACGGGAAAATCAAAAACAAACCAAAACGAACTTTCCCACCGAAATCCACCGGAATTTGAAAATTTGGTTCTCGGTATTACCTATAAAGACCGTGAAAAACTTTATGAGAGAATAAACAAACGTGTTGATATAATGCTTCAAAAGGGGCTTTTGGAAGAGGCAGAAACCACCTATAAAAACCGTAATAATAAGGGGGCATTTCAGGCGATAGGTCACAAGGAATTATACGGATATTTCGAGGGTGAACATTCCTTAGAAGAAGCCGCAGAACTGTTAAAACAACAGACAAGAAGATACGCCAAACGGCAACTCACGTGGTTTAGAAAGAATGAAAACATAATTTGGCTTTATCCCGATGGGGACGATGATATATTCAAAACCGCAAAAACCTTAGCGGAAGAATTTTTAAACTAATTGAAAGAGAGGAAAAAGGGTATGAAAGGCTCAAAGATATTCAAATATGCTTTAATATTTTTAGGGGCAATTTTCATTATGAACCAACTTTTTTCCTCTTGGTATATGCCCATAAAGACCGAAAACGCCGTGTATTATACCACTAATGACGGGTTTAAGGTTTCGGGTCAAATTATAAGAAACGAAACCTTGGTAACTTCTGATACCGACGGTGTTTTCCATTTTCTCATATCGGACGGTATAAGGGTTTCTAAGGACGGGGTTATTGCCAATATATATACCAGTGCCGAAAGTTCTATCACCGTTTCAAAAATAGATGTTTTAAAAACTCAAATTGCGGATATTGAAGACGTGCTGAGTTACAATGATATTGAGGCGGCAAATTTGGAACTTATAAACTCTAAAATAGCGGAGAGTTTAGGGGAAATGATATTTGAAAGTGCCAACGGAAATTACGGTAAGACCGACGGTCTTTCAAAGAATTTGCTTTCTGTCAATAACCGCAAGCAGGTGGCTTTAGGCGACACAACGGGACTAAGCGATAGACTTGAAACTTTAAAAAACGAACTGAATTCCCTTACCAATTCCCTTTCTAACCCCATAAGCCAAATAACCGCCAAGTCTTCCGGATATTTCATTTCCAAGACCGACGGTTATGAAAATGTGCTGAAAGGTGAGAATTTGGAAAAACTAACCCCCGAATTTATGTCGTCGGTTAAATCCGAGAAAACAGGTGCAAATGTAATAGGCAAAATCGTTCCCGACTATGAATGGTATATTGCCGCAACGGTTTCTTTAAACGATTCTCTGCAATATAAAGAGGGGCAGAGCGTAAAACTTTTAACAAACGTGAAGTCCGCCACCGATTTAACGGCAACCGTTAAGCGAATTAACATTTCTGAAAAAGCGGAAACGGCAGTTCTATTATTTGCCTGCAGTGATATGAACAGTGAACTTGCCAATATGAGAAACATTTCAATCACGGTGGTCAACAAGGAATATTCGGGGCTTAGAATTCCCCAAAAAGCACTTAGAGTTGTGGACTCTCAAAAGGGAGTTTATGTTAAAACGGGTATGCAGATTAAGTTTGTTCCCGTTGAAATAGTATACAGAAATGACGATTACATTATCTGCGAAAAGCAGAACGAAAACAGTGACTGTTTAAAATTATATGACAATGTAGTTGTTAAAGGGAGAAATCTTTATGATGGAAAAATTGTCGGCTAAAGAGTTTGACCGAAACTCCGGTGAAATTTCAGAAAGACTTAAGGTCTCACTTTCTAAAATCGGGAAAAAAAGAGAAGATATAATTCTTTTGGCAGCCACCAAAACGGTGGACGCCGATACAATTAACTATGCTATTTCAAAGGGTATTGATTATATCGGCGAAAACAAGGTGCAGGAACTGCTTTCAAAGGAAAAGGATTACGCCCCCTGCCACCGCCATTTTATCGGTCATTTGCAGACTAATAAGGTTAAGGATATTATAGATAAGGTTGAAATGATTCAGTCGGTGGATTCCTTGAAACTTGCCAAAGAGATTTCAAAGCAAGCGGTAAAGTGTAACCTCCAAATGGAAATTCTTTTAGAGGTTAACATAGGGGGCGAAGACTCTAAATGGGGATTTAAACCTGAGGAAACCGAAAACGCAGTGAGAGAAATTGCAAAACTGCCTAATTTGAAAATCAAAGGTTTAATGGCGATTCCTCCGATTTGCCAAGATGCTGAGGAGAATCGACCCTATTTTCAAAAAATGAAAAAACTGTTTGTTGACATTGCCGTCAAAAACATAGATAATAGTAGTATGGACATTCTTTCAATGGGAATGTCGGATGATTTTGATATTGCCGTCGAGGAGGGTGCTAATTTAGTCCGCGTGGGAACAGCACTCTTCGGCAGACGAATATATAATACTAATAATTTATAAGGAGAATTAAAATGGGATTATTTGATAGCATTAAAGGATATTTCAGTGCTTTTGATGAAGAGGAAATGGAAGAGGAAGAGGTTGTTGAAACTGCGGAGAAAAAGGAGGTTCGCCGTGAAGAACCCCGCAAAACCGATGTAACACCCCGAATTATAGGCGGAAAGGCAAAGACTGCGGCATATAACCCTGCCGCTATGCAGGTTGTGTTGGTTAAACCCGAAAGATATGAGGATGTAACCTCCATTGCCGACCATCTTAACGATAAAAAGACGGTGGTTTTAAACCTCGAATCGGCTGACAGGGAACTTTCCCGCCGTATTGTGGACTTTTTAAGCGGTGCTACATACGCAAACCACGGCAACATTAAAAAGATTTCCAAGGGTACTTTTTTAATCGTTCCCAGCGGTGTGGATATGATGGGCGAACTTATGCTTGACGATTTTGAAGAAGGCAGAATGTATTTCTAATGGACGCTGACCTTTTAAAGGATAGGGTTTACGATACCGTAGGTATTTGCAGGCGTGCAGACCGACCGAAATTTTTAGGATTTTTAAGTGACGAAGAGGCAGTTCTGGTTAAGGGAACCGTGAAAACTTTAAGCACTCAATACGAATTTTTCGGCGGGTATGAGGGAGCGGGGCGTGTAATCTTAGGCTGTTTTCCCGAGTGGGACAGCGAAAAGCATTTCCCCATAACCCCCATTACTTTTAAGTACAGACGGCAGGACACTTTGACCCATCGGGATGTTTTAGGCTCCCTTATGGCATTGGGACTTAAAAGGGAAACGGTTGGGGATATTCTTATAGAAGAGGGCAGAGCGGTAGTCTTTGTCACAGAGGAAAATGCCGAATTTATAATGAGTCAAATTTCCAAAATCGGAAGAGTTGGTGTCACCTCTCAAGAAGGTTTCAGCGAGCCACTGCCCAAAACAGGCACTATGGCGGAATTCAGTGTTACGGTGGCGTCCAACCGATTGGATTGCGTGGTTGCCGCATTGATCGGGGCTTCCAGAAACAAAGCGGCGGAGATAATCGAACAGTCTTTGGTTTCGGTTAATTCCGTTATAAGCGAAAAAGTCACATTAAAGGTAAGTGACGGGGATATTATCTCTGTCAGAAAAAAAGGAAAATTTAAAATAGAGTCCCAAGGGGAGAAAACCCGAAAGGACAGAATAATACTCAAATTCAAAAAATATGTGTAGGAGGCAGATGTATGTTAACTGTTGCCGAAATTAAGGATGTTAAATTCGGAAGAGCCATGGGTGGTTATAAAACCGAGGATGTTGATGTATTGCTCGATAAGATTGAGGCGGATTATGCCGCTTTTGAACGTATGATTAAGGAATACGAACTCAAAATCGAAACCCTCAACTCCGAAATCGAAGGTTTCAAAAATTCTCAAAGCAGTATCCAAAATGTGCTTGTTTCCGCACAAGGATTGGCTGATAAAATTGTTAAGGAAGCCAAGGAAAAGAGCGAACAGATTATCACTCAGGCACAAAACAGCATTGAAAATATAACCGTTCGTGAAAAGGAGCTGTCAGCAGCCTTTGAACTTAAGGCACAGGAGCAGAAAAGTGCCCTTGAAAAAGAACTTAAGACAATGATAGAGGATGCTCAGAAAAAGGCACAGATAATTACTTCAGGTGCCGAAGAGCAGGTAAAAAAACAGCAGATGCTTTTTGATAAATTAAGACTTGAGGTAGCATCATTTAAATCTGATATCACATCTAAATATAAGGAGCATATCGAAGTTATTGCTAAAATACCCGATACTGTTCCCGAAGACCCTAAATATGTTGCCGATGTTTTAGGAACCGAATATGATAAAAAGAAAGAAGAAAAAGAAGAAACAGTTGAGGTTTCCAGCACTTCAAAACCTTCCCCAAAAAATGAAAAGGTTTCAGGTTTTAAAATAGAAACCGCCGAGTCCGAGGAGGAAGAATAATTGCTGTCCTCAATTTTGGCTGTTGTCAGCGCAATTTTGATTTTGGGTGCTGACCGGTTTACCAAATGTTATATCTCCACCAATTTTGCTTACGGTGAGTCGGTGCCCTTTATAAAGGGATTTATAGACCTGCAGTTCATTGAAAATTCAGGCAGTGCTTGGGGCATGCTCAGCGGAAAGACATGGCTTTTGCTGACAGTCACGGTGGTTGTGATGCTGGTGCTGATAACCTTTTTGCTTAAATACGGCAAAAGAAACAAACTTTTAATATGGGCTGTAAGTCTTGTAATCTCCGGTGGAATGGGCAACCTTATAGACCGCATTTTCCGTGGGGGCAAGGTTGTGGATTTTCTCCATTTTGAGTTTTTCCCCTCATTTCCCATTTTCAACATTGCCGATATTGCGGTTGTTGTGGGTGCAGGGCTTTTAATTCTTTATTTTATAATTGATACCGTAAAAGAGAGTAAAAATAATAAGGAAAAGGCACATAATGGATAGATTTGAGGCTGTTTTCAAAAGCGACACACCCCAAAGAACAGATGTTTTTGTAGGTCTTTTGGCAGGCGTTTCCCGCTCAAGGGCGTCGGAACTTTTGGAAAACGGTAAGGTTAAAGTAAACGGAACTTTAGCCACAAAAAAAACCAAACTGAAAAACGGAGATACGGTAACGGTAGAAGTTCCCGACCCCATAGTTTACGATGTAACCCCCGAAAATATCCCCTTGGATATAGTTTTCGAGGATAATGATATTTTGGTTGTTAATAAACCTAAGGGTATGGTTGTTCACCCTGCCGCCGGGAATTACAGCGGAACTTTGGTAAACGCTTTAATGTATCACTGCGGAGACAGTCTTTCGGGCATAAACGGGGTTATGCGACCGGGTATCGTTCACCGAATTGACAAAAACACCAGCGGTCTTTTAATGGTTGCCAAAAACGATAACGCCCATGTGGGGTTGGCAAGCCAAATTAAGGAACATTCCTTTAAAAGGGAATATGAGGCCGTGGTTTACGGTAATATTAAGGAAGACAGCGGAACAATAAATCTGCCCATTGCCCGCCACCCTGTTAAACGCAAACAAATGGCGGTGGTAGAGGGCGGCAGAGAAGCAATAACCCACTTTGAGGTTGTAGAAAGATTTCAGGGATTTACCCATTTAAGGTTAAGGCTTAAAACGGGAAGAACCCATCAAATCAGGGTGCATCTGTCCTTTTTGGGGCATCCTGTTGCGGGGGACGAAGTTTACGGACCAAAAAAGGTAATAACCTCTTTGAAGGGACAATGTCTTCACGCTAAAAAATTAGGGTTTGTTCACCCTGTGACACACGAATATATGGAATTTGATTCCCGTTTGCCAGATTATTTTAAAGATTTTCTGGCAAAACTTAAAAACTGTTAGATTTTGACCCTAAGTGTCAAAAAATATATGTAACTCATTTTGAAAGGAATGGTAAAATGGACGCAACTGCTAAAAAGGACTTGAAAATTAAAGCCCTTAATGTGCGAAAAAGTATTATAGAGGGGGTACACGCCGCAAAAGCAGGTCATCCCGGGGGCTCACTTTCCTGCACCGATATTTTAACATATTTGTATTTCAAAGAGATGAATATCGACCCTAAAAATCCAAAAATGGAGAACAGAGACCGTTTTGTTTTGTCTAAAGGTCACGCCGCTCCTGCACTCTACGGTGTTTTAGCCGAGAGAGGATATTTTGATAAGTCTATCATAAAAACCCTCCGTCAAATCGGCAGTATTCTCCAAGGTCACCCCGATATGAAGCATATCCCCGGTGTTGATATGTCCTCAGGCTCCTTGGGTCAGGGAATTTCCTGTGCTGTGGGTATGGCACTTTCTTCCAAGCATTTCGGCTCCGGCTTTAATGTTTACACTGTTTTAGGTGACGGTGAACTTGAAGAGGGTCAGGTTTGGGAGGCTGCAATGTTTGCTTCAAGCAAGGGTCTTTCCAATCTTACCGCCTTTGTTGATAACAACAATCTGCAGATTGACGGAACGGTTGATGAGGTTAACTCGCCCTATCCCATTGATAAGAAATTTGAGGCTTTCGGTTGGCATACAATTGTTATTGACGGTCACGATTTTGACCAAATTGAAGCCGCTGTCAACGAGGCTAAAACCGTTGATAAACCTGTTTGCATTATCGCCAACACCGTTAAGGGTAAGGGTGTTTCCTATATGGAAAATCAGGTTGGCTGGCACGGTTCCGCTCCTAACGATGAATTGGCTGCCAAGGCTTTGGAAGAACTTGACGCTCAGTTAAACGAGTTAATGGCTTAAGGGGAGGAAGAAACTATGTCAGAAGTAAAAATGGTTGCAACAAGAGCCGCTTACGGTGACGCTCTTAAAGAATTAGGTGCAAAGAGGGACGATTTCGTTGTTTTAGACGCCGACCTTGCCGCCGCAACACAAACAGGTGCATTTAAAAAAGAATTTCCCGATAGATTCTATGACTGCGGAATTGCAGAGCAGAATATGATAAGCATCGCCGCAGGTATTGCCGCCACCGGCAAAAAGGTTATCTGTTCATCCTTTGCAATGTTTGCCGCAGGCAGAGCCTTCGAGCAGGTTAGAAACTCCATCGGTTATCCCCACCTTAATGTGGTAATCGGTGCCACCCACGCCGGCATTTCCGTTGGTGAGGATGGTGCTACCCACCAATGCAACGAGGATATTGCTTTAATGCGAACTATCCCCGGTATGACCATTATCAATCCTGCCGACGAAACCGAGGCTAAAATGGCGGTTGAGGCCGCATTAGACCATAACGGTCCTGTTTATATGCGTTTCGGAAGACTCGCCGCTCCGGTTATATTCGGTGAAGATTATAAATTCCAAATCGGCAAGGGTGTGGAACTTAAAGAGGGCAGTGATGTTACAATAGTTGCCACAGGTCTTATGGTTAGCGAAGCCCTGCAGGCTCACGATTTGCTGAAAGCAGATGGTATTTCTGCCAGGGTAATTAACATTGCAACAATTAAACCCTTGGACACAGAAATCATTATTAAAGCCGCTAAGGAAACCGGTGCTATTGTTACCGCCGAGGAACATTCCGTAATCGGAGGGCTTGGCGGTGCGGTTGCCGAATGTTTGGCAGAGGAATATCCCGTTCCGGTTGTTAAACTGGGCGTTAACGATGAGTTCGGTCACTCAGGACCCGCAGTGAAACTTCTTGATGAATTTGGGCTCAGAGCCGTGAATATAGCCGAGAAGGTAAAAAAAGCAATTGCTCTTAAAAAATAAACCTTAGTTTTTAAACTTCAAACAACCCCTCCCTCAAAATTCTTGATTTTGAGGGAGGATTTGTCATTCTGAGCGTTAGCGAAGAATCTCAAAAAATTGCAACAGACCCTTCGTTTACACTCAGGGTGAAAATATAGTATTATACGGAAAACTGTAACAATTTTGTAAAAATGCATATCCACCATTGACTTTAGCACGCTGATGTGATAAAATAGCAAAGTATTATATTTCAGGAGGAAAAAGCCTTGAAAAAAAGTAAGGTAAATACAAGTGATTTCTTTAAGGCAATTATATCTTTGGAAACCGAGCGAGAGTGCGAAATGTTTTTTGACGATATTTGCACCATTCAGGAATTAGAGGCAATTGCACAGCGTTTTGAGGTGGCAAAACTTTTGGTTGAGGGCAAAAGTTATGTGGATATAAACAAGGAAACAGGTGCCTCCACCGCCACAATTTGCAGAGTCAGCAAATGCATAAATTACGGTGAGGGCGGGTATAAAACCGCTATTCAGCGATTAGGAGGGAAAACTAATGTTTAATGAAAATATTCTCAGAAGCGAAGAAAAGGCGGTTTTTTCTCTCAGGCAACTGTATGAGGAAAATAATTATAAATATTTCAAGATGAGCAAGTTTGAGGAATATGACCTGTATTCCAAGAATAAGGACTTTTTAGTTTCCGACTCTGTCATAACCTTTAATGATTCAGACGGAAGACTTTTAGCCTTAAAGCCTGATGTAACCCTTTCCATAATTAAAAATTTTAAGGACGGTGACGGTGTTCAGCGGTGTTATTATAACGAAAATGTTTACCGTATCAGCGACACTTCCCATACTTATAAGGAAATAATGCAAACGGGTCTTGAGTGCATAGGTGATATTACCGAAAACGAACTTTTTGAGGTTGTTTTGTTAGCCCTTAAAAGTCTTGAAACCTTAAGTGACGATTTCGTTTTAGATCTTTCTCACCAGGGTTTTGTAAATTCGGTGGTTTCTCAGTATGATTTCCGTGACGAAAAGGCAGTTCTTAATGCCATAAACCAAAAAAACTCCGATGAACTTAAGAAACTTTGCCCCGACAGTGACTTTGTAAAGTTAAGTTATGCTTTCACAAACAAGGATGAGGCTTTTGCGGTTGCCGAAAAAATCGCCCAAAGCGAAGATGCAAAAACAAGTCTTAACGAACTTAAAAAAGTCTGTGATTACTGCGAAAAAATGGGTTATGGGGATAAAATCAATGTTGATTTTTCTCTTTCCAATGCCACAGGATATTACAGCGGTATTGTAATGCGCGGATATATGGGCGGTATAGCCGAAAGGGTGCTTTCAGGGGGACAGTATGACCTGCTGGTTAAACAAATGCATAAAAACGCAGGTGCTTTAGGCTTTGCGGTTTATCTTGATAAATTAGAGCGAATTGACGAACAGAAATGTATAGAAAAGACCGTTATCAATGTGGCTCTTCCAAAAGGAAGACTTGGAGAAAAGGTTTACAATATGTTTGAAAATGCCGGTTTCCCATGCCCCTCTATAAGGGAAGAAAACCGAAAACTGATCTTTGAAAACAGCGAGTTAGGGTTAAGATTTTTCTGGGTTAAACCCTCGGACGTGGCAATATATGTTGAACGGGGTGCCGCCGACATAGGTGTTGCGGGAAAGGATATTCTCCTTGAATATGAGCCTAACGTTTATGAACTTTTAGACCTTAACATCGGAAAATGCCGAATGGCGGTTGCTGCGAAAAAGGATTTCAAAGACGATACCTCTTCAACCCTTAGGGTTGCAACAAAGTTTTCCAATATAGCCAAGAAGTATTACAATGAAAAATGCCGTGATATAGATATTATCCACCTTAACGGCTCCATTGAAATTGCTCCTATTTTAGGGCTTAGCGATGTTATAGTGGATATTGTGGAAACGGGAAAAACTTTGCTTGAAAACAACCTTGCTCCCTTTGAAACCATAGTTCCCATAAGTGCAAGGCTGATTGCCAATAAATCAAGTTTCAAGTTTAAGACCGAAAGGATTATCGAGATTAAAAAAGGTTTGGAAAAACAGGTGAAAACAGATGATTAAGATTATGAAATACGGTGAGGTTTCTTCTGAGGATATTTTCGCAAGAACGGAACCTACCTTTGATGTTGCCGACATTGTAACCGATATAATTGACAATGTTCGAAAAAAGGGCGACAAGGCACTCTTTGAATACTCCGAAAAGTTTGATAAAGCAAACCTTACTTCTTTAGAAGTAACCGAAGAGGAGATAGAAGAAGCATTTTCTTTGGTGGAGCCCCGTTTTATAGAGATTTTGAAAAAAGCGGCAAAAAACATTGAGGAATTTCATAAAAAGCAGGTGCGAAACAGTTTTGTTTTAAACGAAACCGAGGGTGTTGTAACCGGTCAAAAGGTGACCCCCATTGAAAGGGTGGGACTTTATGTTCCCGGCGGCACCGCCGCATATCCCTCCACTGTGCTTATGGACAGTATCCCCGCTAAAATTGCGGGCTGTGACTATATTTGTATCACAACTCCGCCGTCAAGTGACGGAAAGGTAAACCCCGTTATTTTAGCCGCCGCCAAGATTGCGGGAGTGGATAAAATATTCAAGGTCGGCGGAGCCCAGGCGGTTGCAGCATTAGCCTACGGCACCGAAACCGTCAAAAAGGTTGACAAAATTGTGGGCCCGGGCAACGCTTTCGTGGCTGAGGCTAAACGTCAGGTTTTCGGCAGAGTTTCCATTGATATGATAGCGGGTCCCAGTGAAATTTTGGTCATTGCCGACGGTAAAAGCGACCCTGCCTTTGTGGCGGCAGACCTTCTTTCCCAAGCGGAACACGATAAAAATGCAAGTGCGGTTTTGGTGACCGATAGCGAGGATTTGGCAAACAAGGTAGCAACAGAGATTGAAAATCAGTTAAGTCTTCTTTCCCGAGAGGAAATTGCAAGGGCTTCGGTTGATAATAACGGAAAAATCATTGTTGCCGACAATTTGGAGGATGTTTTTGCCGTTGCCAACGAAATTGCCCCCGAACATCTGGAACTTTGCGTTGATAATCCTTTCGATTATCTTGATAAAATTAAGAATGCCGGAAGTATTTTTATGGGTCGATATTGCCCCGAGGCTTTGGGTGACTATTTCGCAGGACCCAACCACACGCTTCCCACATCGGGCACCGCAAGGTTTTCAAGCCCGTTGTCGGTGGACGATTTTGTTAAGAAAAGTCAGTTTGTTTATTACGGTAAAAATGCGCTTGATAGGGTGGCAGAGGATGTAGCTTTCTTCGCCCAAAAAGAGGGTCTTACCGCCCACGCAAAAAGCGCAATTATCAGAAGTGAGAAAAAATGAGTAAATTTATTAATGAAAAATTCAATGATTTAGAAGAATATACCCCAGGGGAACAACCTCAAGACAAAAAGTACATAAAGCTTAACACCAATGAGTCGCCCTATCC
>JAZNOA010000019.1:0-12573 GCA_045580545.1 Acutalibacteraceae bacterium
AAAATGTCAATAAAATAATAGTTTTATTGTCAAAAATGCGGGATTTGCAAGGCTTTCGGCGTAAAAAAAGACCTTGCAGATTTTACTCTACAAGGTCAATTTTTCTATTGTGGTTTTACAATCTGGGTTTGCCCCAAATCATAGTACAATCAACCTTGCAGGGATGATTATACCACAACAAAAACGCTTTTTCAATAAGTTTAAGAAACATTTCTAAATCTGCGCATAAGAAACATTTCTAAATCTGCGCTAAAATCTCGTCAGTATATGTATGTAAGTTTTTAACGCCGTGACTATGTTTATATCGTTTGACTAACTTGGTGAAATTTCGCAATTCAATATAACTACATCCTCTAAAAATACATTTTCCTTTTTCACAAATACGGAAAGATTCATAAGAATATATATCGCCCCAGTTCAGTTCCTTGCTACTTATGTCACTGGTAGAAGATTCTATATCCACTGAATAACCCCATTTTCCTAATTGCCAAATATTAAATCTTGCCTCTGTTTTTAATTCTACTAATGTGTCAATCTTGTTTTGTTTTCTTTTTCTGGTTTCTTCTCTCATTTTAAAGTATTTTCCTTTCACTCTGAATAAATTTTTCTGTACCGAACACCGAAAACCAATGTCATAAACCCTCTATTATGGGGGCTGAAATCATCCCACCGAAAAAATACCGAAAACAATAATCCAGTTGTAGCATAAACATACCATTGGATTATTGTATATAGTTCAGTCAATGGTATGTTTGCAACTGTTTTATAGTTGCGATAAAAGGGTAACGAGCAAATGATACTATTATATAAGTGTAATATATATAATATTTCTCTATGGAAATCCCCTATATTATTTCGGGAATTTTCCTATAGTGTGTAGGTATTTTTCCTATGTTGGCATTTCTATAAATTCATAATCATTTCCGATGCTTCGCTGCAAATAATTCTTTTTAATTAGTCCGTTTACTGCATCGTGGTATGCATCTTTCTTCAAGCCATAGCCTTCACAGTCAACTTGACTCAAATCGAACACACGTCCATTTATGTTTCGTGATAGGTATAGCCATAGTTTGAGTTCAGAAGGCTTTAATTGACACATTGCTCGCTGTAACGCTTCAATATTTATTTTTGCGTATATATTTAATGCGTCGCACGGTTCTTTTAAAATAGTGACTTTTTTCTGGTTTGGATAACTCAATTTAAAATGCTCCTTCTCCTTTAATTACGAGGTCTCCTTCGTTTTGCGTAATCAAATATTTCTGATATGATTCCTCTGTAACATAATGGTGGTATTTAACTTTTCCATCGGAGGAAAAATCCAAATGTGGAATAATGCGCAAATCTTCTACGCATTCGGAATTGTCTGCTTCTATACTATTTACTAAATCTAAATACTCTTTTTTGGCAATCATTTCTTTTTCAACATCTCCGTTTTTCTTGTAGTTTTTCATTTTATCCATTAGTGAATGTAATTTTCCGTGTTCTTCATCATTAACGCACAGAAGGTTTTTCTGACTGTTGTTTTGTTTATCGCCGTCTATGTGGTGGACTTTATTCTTACACTTTGCGTTATTACACCACATCATAGCAACAAGTTGCTGCACCACCGGTTGTATCCTATCAAATAATTTAACTTGCAAATGTCCATTCCCTGTAAGATATGGCTCTACTCTGCACATTCGGTTCGTGTTTATAATAGTACCATTACACCCGATAGCATAAACTATTTGCCCTCTATACTTTTGGGGATTTATGACCCTGTTAGTTCTCGGAAAAGATGGAAGAAACTTAAAAGCCTCTGTAATGTCAAAGTCAAGATATTTTCCATTTTGTTTTTCTTCCTGCTTTTGTTGATGGTATCGCAATGCTTCGGAAACTTGTATTTTAGTTACGCCAAGTTTTTTTGCTTTAATATTTCCATCTGCGATTTCTTGTCTAATTTTGGGTTCGGAGATGCCAATTAGCCTTGAAATTTTAGAAATCGGTAAATACTCATTCTGGTCATATTCATTTGCTTGATTATCTATTGATTTTTGTGTATTCATATTAACACCTTTCTCCCGGTTATACTGGCGGGGCAGTATATATAAATAGTTTTTTAGAAAAACAAAAACGGCTATACACAGTAAGAGCGTAAAACTCAAATCAGTGTATAGCCGTTAGTTAGGCAAATTAAGGCATTCAACATCACTCGTGCCAATTTCAAGTATAGACGTTGAAAGTGTTATCGGAAAAAATATAGTAGGCTAAGGTCACGCATTTTCCTATTTTGCGTATCGACCCGATATTCATTTGTCGCTATATTATACCGCACTGATTTTCGTTTGTCAAGTGTTTTTTGTATATTTTGTTGTTTTTCTCATTCGCATACTGCTTGCAGTTTGTGCAAAAGTAGTAAATGAGTTACTACAAAATAACTCAACGCCTCAACATCAGGGCGGCTTATAGATTCTGTTATTTGCTCTCATAGGTTTTTCTTTCCAATATAAAACCTATCAAGAGCGTATGATAAAACGCCTATCGTCTATATGGTTACTTAAAACCATAGTATCAGCCATTAGCACCTTACCTTTCGGCAGGTTGCCGGTGTTCACAGGGGCTGTCCCTCCCACACTCTCGATAGGAAATATTTAATTATATTTAGTATTATTTATACACCCCGGCTAATCGTAACGATAATAACGCTAACGATACAGCACCGATGATAATTAAAAGTCTTTCAAACATCCCGCCTTCGATGATAAAAGCAAGCACCAAACCACCAACGCAAGAAATGATAGATATACAGATTAAGAGTAATTGAGAAATGATTGACTCTGCCGGTGTATGCGTTCCGCTTGGTTGTTGGTTTTCGCTTGTGTTCGGCAAGTCAGCGGATGTATAACAACTGCTTTTCGGCTTGCCTTGTTGACTTGCTGCGTTTCGGTTCATTTCGTCGATATGAGCATCACGAAACGCCGTTTCCAAAGCATCCAATTTTCCATCCTTGTTTCCGTCAAACATCTTGTCGGTGAATGTTGGGAAAGGATGTTTCCAACTGCTATTTTTCATTATATGCTTTCCTCATTTTCGCCTTCAATATATTCAATTATATCTCCCGGCTGACATTGGAGCAGTTTGCATATCTTTTCGATATTCGCCCAAGAAATAGGCTTTCCACCCCTTATTGAAGTAATCACGCCTTCAGCAAGTAATTTTTCTTTCCTCAAAACATTAGTATTATAGCCTTTTTCTTTTAAGGCTTTTAATATATCCATCTTATAAACAAGCGGCATATACAGCACCTCCAATTTTATTTATTATATTCTATCATAAAATTACACAGAAATCAATGTAAAATTTGCACATATTATTACACAGATATTTGTGCAATTTACCTCTTGATATTACACAGATAACTGTGTATAATATATTTGTAAGTTGAACACAACAAATATATAGAAAAGAGGCTACATTATGAAATGGTTTACAAATCCCCAAACGCTGGAGGAACTCAAAAAGCAATACAAACGGTTAGCAATGAAGCATCACCCCGACATTGGCGGCAATGTTCGAGATATGCAGGAAATCAACGCCGAGTATGACCGCCTGTTTGAAGTGTTAAAGAACACACACCAAACCGCAGATGGTAAGACCTACACGGCAAAGACGGAGACCACCGAGACCGCCGCAGAGTTCAAAGACATCATAAACCGCATTATTAACCTTAATAATATTACTATTGAGATTTGCGGCTCTTGGATTTGGATAACCGGCGATACATACCAACACAGGGAAGTGTTAAAGCATTTGAAATTCAGATTCAGCAAATCGAAGGCGGCTTGGTACTACCATACAGAGGGTTACAGGAAAAGCCACAGCAAGATATATTCGCTTGATGAGATAAGAGACCTTTACGGCTCTGAAACAGTGACCGGCAACCCCAAATTGCAATTACAAGTTGTTTGACCTGAAGGCGGCTGAAATACGCCGCCTTTACTTTTAAATACAGAGTATCAAAAGAAACGTATTTAAAAAAGTATCAAAAGTTACCGCAAAGAAAACCAAAAACAATTTTTCCGTCGTATCAAAACTGACGGTCGATAGATTTAATACAGGAGGAAAAAAGATGGCAATTTACGGATATTGCAGAATTAGCACCCAGAAGCAAAGCATTGAAAGACAGATAAGGAACATTCGCAGCCACTACCCCAAAGCAATCATTTTTCAAGAGGTCTACACCGGTACGAAAACGGACGGGCGCAAAAAGTGGGAACAACTACGGCGCATCGTTCAAACGGGAGATTTAATTGTATTTGATAGTGTATCAAGAATGAGCAGAAACGCCGCAGAAGGATTTGAAACATACCAAAAGTTATTTGATGCCGGGATTGAACTTGTATTTCTCAAAGAACCCCACATTAACACCGCAGTATATAAAAAGGCGTTAAATAATCACATTGCAATGACTGGAACAAAGACCGATATTATATTAAAGGCTATCAATGAATATTTGATGGAACTTGCCAAAGAACAGATTATTATAGCATTTGAACAAGCGGAAAAAGAGGTCACAGACCTGCATCAGCGAACCAGAGAGGGCATAGAGACCGCCAGACTTAACGGGAAGCAGATAGGACAGCAACCCGGCGCAAAACTCACCACAAAGAAAAGCATTGCAGCCAAAGCGGATATTATAAAATACTCAAAGGATTTTGACGGCTCTTTAAATGATTTGGAATGTATGCGAATGATAGGAATTGCCCGTAATACCTATTACAAGTACAAGCGGGAACTACTTGCAGAATAACATACTGGGGGACAGTTTACATTTGTAGGCTGTCCCGATTTCTTATATATGCCGGTATGTGCTGTTTTTCACTCTGTCCGATTTAAAATATCCCGATAGTCGATTTTAACCAGCGGTTTATTGCCGATTCTGTCTGCTGCCTGATATGCGACGTGACCGACAAATCCCACATAGTTAATTGTCATATCGTCGTTAATTGCAAAAATGCTGTCTGCTTCTCTCTGCGTTGGCTTTACACCATCACGAAATAAAAAGCCTTCATTTTCTGCATCCTGCAAAAAACGCTTGCCAATATCAGCAGTTGCAAGGTAAATATAGATTCTGCCGGTATGAACG
This sequence comes from Acutalibacteraceae bacterium, assembly GCA_045580545.1. Classification (GTDB taxonomy): domain Bacteria; phylum Bacillota; class Clostridia; order Oscillospirales; family Acutalibacteraceae; genus UBA737. The sequence continues at coordinate 5,126 of JAZNOA010000019.1, forward strand.
GATAACAAAGATTTGATACTCAACATATGCACCCCCTTTACTTGACGTTCCATAAAGGGAGCGGGAATAATAAAAAATCACACCCATCGTTACCGGTGGATGTGATTATAACGCAATATTACTCACACCATCGGTCTGACTTTAGCACCTTACCTCTTGGCAGGTTGCTGGATGGTCACAGGGTCAGTCCCTCGCATCACTCTTTATGGTTGTTATTATTATATACCCGTGCTATTAAATTTGTCAAGTGGTTTATATAAGTTTTTATAACTTCTCAAATAGCACTCAATTTATCTATTATTTCTTCAAACTTTTTTCTCTTGATTTGCGCACGTGTACCATTCCACAGAATATAGTCTGCATCAGGGTTTTCATTTATGAGCCGCCGGAGTTTGTTCTCGCCGATTCTGAAATATGATGCTGCTTCTTCAATAGAAAGAGTATACTTTTCCCAAATAGGTATATCTATCACTGCAATACCTCCAATATTGTTAGTTCCGATTCTTTCGTCTGTATTCCAATTGCCAGTCTAAATCAATGCTAAATTCTAACCAAATCTGTTTTTCTTCAATATCTTCATTCAGGTCAATAATAAGATTCCCCAAATGCCAAGTATAGCGATAGTAATTGTCAAAACCGCTCCATTTTGATTTTTCATAATCGCCGTATTTGTCGGATAGCATATCAATTAAACTGTTTTTTTGCTCGTAATAGTCCTCCAACCAATAGTGGATTTCTTCAAGACCATAATTGTCATCAAAATAAAAACTAATTTTGATTTCGTCTTCACCATCTACCGGTAGCATACAGTATGAATCAGGCTTTGAATGTTTTACCTCCAGAGGGTCAAGTGCTTTTTCAACTTCATCCCTTGACATTCCCATATAGCATTTATCAACCGGCAGAATAACACCATTTACGATATAAGCATATTCGCCGTCCGGGATAGGTACATTTTTTTCGTTATTTTTATATCCTGTACCATCAAAGAACAAAGTATCTTTGCTTACAGCGAAGGGAATAAACTGTATCTTTCCATCGTCCAATAAAATGGTCATTATATGATTATCAATATCTTTTATAGTGAAATTGGTTTTTAACCATTCTTTTTTTGTGTAATCATATATAGACCATTCCGCAGAATAATCTCCGTCATTGTTTTCTTTAAAGATAATAGATGCTTCTCCGTTTTCGTTCTCTGCAATCCATTCTCCGAGTAAATGTTCCTCAACAGATAACGGCTTATTGATTATGGATGTAATAATGTGTATTGCTCCTATAACCAAAACACAACCAACAATAACACTACCACCGATAATATAAACTCTCTTTCGTAGTGGTTGTGGTAATTTCTGTATTTTTCTATACGCAACTATGCCTATTCCAATAACGGCGGCTATTATCAATGCAATTATAAGGTATATCATAAAATCACGCTTTCTTTGCTGCTGTGCTGCATTCAATCAACGAAAACAAAGCAAAAATCAGTATCATACTGTACGGATACTTCCAGTTCCTTATATGTGTAGTCGGAGAATAAATAAACGGTATCGGAATAGTCACAATATTTTTGTATTGTGTTCCGGAGGTTATCTTCATATTCTCCGCTAATCATCAGGTGATATTTACCCTCCGACAAATCGTAGGAAATCATCTTAACGGGGATGTCGTAAAACTTTATGCCGCAGTCCTTATATTTCCATTCGTCGCCTTCTGTTTCCGTGGGTATGCCTAAAAATAGCAATGTCCCTATTTCGCTATTCTCAATATCAAAATCATCCATTTTAATATTAGGTCTGGAAAAGATATTGATTGCTAACACAAGGGCAATAACGGCTATAGCGGCTATTGCTATTTTTAATATGGTTTTCTTATTTGTATTTACATCTTTAAGGACGGATTTTACAACATAACCACAATGGGGACATTTTCTCGCTGTGTCGCTTATCTCTTTTTTACACTCTGGGCAATTTATAAGTGCCATATGTTCAACCTCCGTATGTACCTAAATTCAACACATTCAACTTCTTTTTTACCGCTCGTTCATATGTCTTTGCAGCACCGCCCCAACCGTGGGTTACATAGCAAATTGCAAAGGCGGCATTATCAACCATATATTTATTGCGAGCGGGTATAGCGGCTTTAAAGTGGTATTTTTCAAAGCCTTCCGGATAAATCACATCATCGAAAATATCTTTATCAAATACAGTAAAGGTCAGATAAGGGATTACAAGACAGTTTACGATGTGGGGATATTGTTTCTTTAGTCGGTGAACACAACCGGCGCACAGTCTGTCAAAGCCACCCTGACCACCACTCATAAACACGGTTACGCCCTTATTTATAAGGGCAATAATGGCTTGTTCCACTTGCTGTGCTGATACACCGTAGCACTCGTTATGACCTATGAATACCGCAGTATTTAATATATCTGACATAGCATTCACGGCTTTTCTCTTTTACCGTATTCGCTAATATTATGTGCATACTCCCGGTATTGCTTTCTTAACCGCGCTTTCTTGTCGGCTTGTTCTCTATCCCAACCTTCGTATTTTTCACGTGCTTTTTCATATGCACCGGAAGCAGAAAACAGACTGCTAATCCCAACAACAAGACCAACAATACCAATTACAATAAGAATGCCTCCAGTATGTAGCAAGGCACAGAATAACAGGCATAATACACCCAATAGAGACCACAATATAAACATACCGCCGTGCTGCTCTTTACTTAAAAGCACACCAAAATATGTCGGGGCAGCGGGTTTTTGCTGATTATCAATTTCAGCCAGTTTTCTGTCCAATTCACGTTGTAAATCATTTTGCATCCGTTGTCTGCGCTCTGATTCTGCACGTTCTTTGTCCTCACGCTTTTTCTTCTCTGCTTCCAAAACATTCCACGCTTGGCTTTCATCAGCACCTTTAAACAATGCAAGGATTTTTACAACCTCTGCAATTTTATCCCTATTTTCATAATTCTGCTGGCAGTATTCCTCTACACTTTCAAGCAAAATTCCGTCCTGCATAAAGTATTTTGCGGTTTCAAATGTGCGCAAATCCGCAAGACCGTTATCCAGAGCGGCTTTGTAAATATCTGGGTTATACGGGCAGCAAATAAACGCTTGCTTTAAAATGCCTTTTTTGTCTACAACCAAACCCAAGTTATCCAGAATCCCGGTTGAACGCTGCAAATTGTATTGTTTAATAAGAGAATAGGCAAAAATACCGTGCTGCTCCAATTTAGAAATATAGAACTCCATCAATTCCGAAACAAATCTATTTAATGCTTCGGCTGCGCAGGGATAGTATTTGTTTACAAGCAAATTCCGCTCCTGCTGCTTTTGTGAATCGTCAATTCTCTTGCTTAATAGGGTCATAGCCATACTGTATTCTTTATCGGCTTTGTTGGCTTGTTTCTTTAATGTGCTTGCTTCCATAGCGGAATAAATCAAAGCGGAGGATAGACTATTAGTCCAAATTGATACACCAGAGCCGGTTATGTTAGAAGCAGCCGACGAATACGCATTTTCATAACCAGCCTTCCAGTCCTGCATTGCATTCAAAAGGATATTTGCCATCCCTTGGATAGTTTCTTGACACACTGTATGTAGTTGAATATAGCCGGGGTTTTGATATACCACATCATCTAATGTTACGTCAAAAATGCTCTTTTGAGATAACATTGCAATTACCTTCTGCCCGATATTGGTCAGAGGGGTTTTAAAATATACAAAATCTTCATCAGCACCGCCGGTGTATTTCTGCAATTTCATTTGTGACGTAAGCAACGACATAACCTCGTTGCGTATTTCGTCAAAATCATTCAGATAGCCGACAAATTCTCTTAATTCTGAAGGGACAGTGTATTCCTCATCTAAAAAATACAGTTTTACAGCAGCCATTGTAAGCACTCCTTATTCGTTGTAAATTTCATTCCAAATCACATTTATTGTCTTATTATATCACGTATTTTCTTAAAAGTCTACAGATAGATATTAAATAATATCCTACAGATAACCATATAAGGTTTATAATAAAATGATGAATACACAATTCTGATAGAGGAGGGATATTTTGATTTTAGTCGGAGAAAGATTAAAAGCGTTGCGTCTTTCAAAGAAGATGAGCCAGAAGGATTTAGCGGAAAAATTGAAAATCGCAAAATCTGTTATTTCTTTCTATGAGAGCGATGCCCGTTGTCCGTCATATGATGTTTTGATTAAAATTGCGGAAACATTTAATGTGACAACTGATTACTTGCTCGGCGTTGATGACAAAAGAATGATTGACGTTTCCAGTCTATCGGAAGAAGATGTTGCAGCGGTTACGACAGTTATCGAGGCATTGAAAAGAAAAGGCAACGGATGAATAGACTCTTGCAAGATTTAAAATGCGAGAGTCTATTTTTTATTTTCTGTGGGAGGTACATATGATTATCATTAAAAATTACAAAGTGACATTTAAAAAAATTGCTACTTTATAAAGACGGAGCATAAGCCGGTATGTCCTGATTGTGGCGGGTCTGTGGCGGTCAGAGATAGCCGAAAACGGCTTGTAAAGGATTCAAGCGGGCAGGAATACTCTTTTAAACTGAGGCGGTTGTATTGCCCTATATGCCGTCAAATCCACCTTGAAATACCGGATTGCATAGAACCCAATAAACACTATTTCAGGGCAACTATAGCGGGAGTGCGCAGCGGGGAAATCGAATGTTGCGCCGCCGACAACAAAACAATATATCTGTGGAAAAATGATTAAAACACACCCGTTTTTCCTTTTACCCTCATTTTCTTTGTGCTATGATTCTGTATAGTCGAAGGAGGTGGGGGGTATTTTTAAATTCGTTTTGGAAAGGAAATACAAAGCCGTGATTTATATTCTGTTGCTGATAGTGATTATTCTTGTCTTACTGTTGGTTTTGAAGTTCTGCGGAAAACCAACAACACCGCCTTCAGGTGATACAAACCAGACCACCAGCACAACAAAACCACTTGATTTTATACCGGCTGTGGATGCTCCATCGGATTCAATCACTATTCCCGGTGTAACGGGATTAAATTTGAAATCCGGACAATTACAACAAAAGGTTGATTTCTATAATCCGAAAGAAAACCACTGTTATTTTATAATTTCAATATATCTTTCCAATGATACATTGATTTATAAATCTGATTATCTTGCACCAGCGGAAACAATAACGGAAATTAACCTATTGCAAACACTCCAAAAAGGCACATACAAAAATTGCCGCATTGTTTATAATTGTTATACGCTGGATAGTAAAGCAACCCTAAACAGCGGTAATGTAAAAATTGAAATCAATTCATATTAAAAAAGGACGGTAGAACCAAATGAAAAAAATTCTTGCACTTTGTTTATCAGTTGTTATGTTATTGTCGCTTTCAACAACTGCCTTTGCAGCAGAAATGTGGGACGAATCAGCCGGAAGTGGAGAAACGGAAGTATATGCACATATCTATAGTTCCTATTCCATCTCCATCCCCGCTACTATTGATTTAAGAAATGGCGAACAGGGAGAAATTACGCTGACCGATGCCAATATTGAAGAAGGTTATGAAGTCAATGTATATTGCACAAATATTTTTGAAAATGGTATTAGGCTATATCATACGGTAGAGTCTAATATTGGTATCACTTGTGTATTAACAGATGTTGATAATACCATACAATATACCAGCGAAACACCACTTGCAACATTCGTTCAGGCTGATTTTTCGCAAGGTGCTATTACAAAATATTTTGGTTTGCATCTTATGGATGATTTGAGTAAAGCGGGCGACTATGTAGGCGTAATGGAATATTCCTTTGAATGTTCACCCATTGAATAATTAAAAATGCTCTCTGCCGTGAAAAGCAGGGAGCATATTTTTTACGTACCGCCGACAAGGTTTATTATAGCCTCGGCGGTTTTTTTGTTGGTGTATTTGCGTATATGTGGAATAACCTTTTCAATGTTTTTCTTCTTAACGCCGGTAATTGCCCGAATGTCAGACCAGTAGAACGGTGCATTATTTGCCTTCAGTTTACTATACCCCCAGACAATACGCCTCGCCCAATTTTCCTCATATGATTCTGAATATCTATCAAATACGGCTCTACAAAGCGGGAGATTTTCAAGCCTATGACCGGGAAATCCCATCTCCCGATATATAACCTTTTCTGATACTCTTTCGGGTCTGCCTGTTTCGCTGGCTGTCCCATCATAAATTGACTTTGCAATCCGTTCCAATATGGGAGCGGTTTCAGCATCATATGCCGCCCAATCTATAACGGGTCTGTTAGCCATATAATGTGTGCTTTGCTCCTGTTCTATCTGCGCCGCTGTCAACATTGGATTTGTCAAAGTCTTAATATCCATACCAAGGTAAAAAGCAATCTGACATATGACCGAAAAATCGAAACGGTCTCCTCCGAGTAATACCCGCTGGATTTGTGACATACTGGCTATATCGCATATATTCAGCCTTGTATAATAGGCATTTATATCCTCTGCAAGTTGCTTTGTATATCGTGTTTTACCGGTGGATTTAATATACTGTGTGTTCTGCATTCCGTGATACAGCACCGCACTAATGGGAATATCTTTTTCAAAGTCAATCGGTGCATTGAACGCATCCACCATATATTGAGCAAAGGCAATTTTGAGCGGGTCAGCCTCTATTATTGGCTTTTTATCTCCTATATAAGATTCTGCCGGACAGAGGGTAAATGTCTGCTCACTCTTTGCAACCACAGCGGAATTAACCAACCTGCAATTATGCTTCGTGCATATCTGCATATTGCGGATTTGGTGTACTCTATGCCAATATGCCTCCCCATATTGCCGCCTGTCCTCATCGGCGCATATGGGACAGTATTTCAGGTATAAATCGCTTTCGCACCTGGGGAGTATGGCAAACAGATGGTGAACGTCGCAGAAGTCAAACCCTATATGATATAACGCCTTTTTCTTCTGCTTCTGCGGGATGAATCTTGCATATTGCGGGTACATCGTATGGCATAGTATTACATCACTAATGGCGTACATTCTCTGTATTGATGTTAGCATATCGGGGTTAAGATGCCCTAAAAATTCTTTGCTGGGGTTATCGTGGCGGTTGGATAAAATATCATTCAGAGCGGCTTTGTGGGTCAAACATCCTGTATGCACATAATAGCGACAAAACCAACTATACGCCAATTCATCCGGGTATATCTCCGGTAGATAGGAAATCATACCCGCACCTCCTCTATGGCTATATGCGCCTTTAACAAGGTTATAATATCGCTGTTGTCGGCTTTTGCTGTGGCGGCTAATGCTGCTATGCTGAAATCGTCTGTAATATCGCTTTGCACCTGTGGCGGTTCTGGCTTTGCTTTCTTCTTTGTGGCGGTCTGTTTTCTGTGCTTGATTGTAGGCTCTATATAACTATGCAGCATAGATAACCG
>JAZNOA010000020.1:0-5659 GCA_045580545.1 Acutalibacteraceae bacterium
GGACGAAGAAACTTTGTTGCGTTGGATTGAAAAGCCCTATGTAAATAAAAAGAGTGGCATTATTAAAATCCGGTTGGATGAGGATATGAAACCTTTTCTTTTACAGTTGAAGCAGAATTTCACGCAATACGAATTGATTTATACCCTACACTTTCGGAGCAAATACACCATACGCCTTTATGAGTTAATCAAAAGCATCCATTTCAAAGAGTTAGAAGAGTATAAACGTAGATACCGTTTGGAGGAATTGAGACGGATCCTGGGGGCCGAGAACTATCAGGAATACCGGGATTTCAAAAGACGGGTTTTAGAACCGGCAATAAATGAAATTGGAGAATACAGCGATAAAGAATTATCCTATGAAGAAATTAAGCAGGGGCGAAAAGTAATAGGGATTGAATTTACTGTAAGGACAAAGGACGCATTGAACCGGATGAGGATCCGGGAGCAGATAGAACAAGAAATGGGGCTATCTCAACTTTCGTTATGGGATGACTGATAGATAAGGAGCAACCGATGGAAAACTATATCACAATAGCAGAGTTTGCCGAGCGGGTTGGTGTTTCAAAGCAGGCTATCTATAAAAGAGCAAGTAAAGATTTGGCCCCTTATTTGAAGGAAGAGGGCAGGGTTAAATACATAGCAGAAGAAGCGACAGCCCTTTTCAACCATTCAACCGTTCAACCCAGGGTTAAACAACCAAAGATTGAACGGGTTGAAAAGGTTGAATTAAACCAGGATCAAGAAACAACCTATCTTTTGGAACAACTCAAAGAAAAAGATAGATTGATACAGGAGCAACAGCAGACTATTAAAGACCAGGCCGAGCAGATAAAAAAACTACAAGACCACATTATTTCCCAGGCAACCGAAACCACGGAAATTCTCAAAAAGCAAAGTCAATTACAGGAGAATTTTCAAATCCTATTGGGACAGCAACAACAGCAATTACAAGCAGGATCCCAAGAGACAGCAGTTGAAACGGTTGAAACAACAGTTAAACAATCACAGGTTGAACGAGTTGAAAAGGTTGAACCACAAAAGAAGCCAGGTTTCTTTTCTCGTTTGTTCCGGTGAATTTGTTTGTTGAACTGTTGGCAAGCCAATGCTATACTAATTTTAGCAGGATCCCAAAGAGAAAAAGAAATGGAGGGGCAAACGGTTATGGCAAAACATTATAAAATTGATAATGAAAAGAAAATCATCTATGCTGACATTATGGCACTGACGGAGAAAGAAGAAGCAGAAGTTGCCAAGTTCCAGAAGTATGGCTATGTTGTCGAGAATAAAGTAGAAAAGAAAGTTTCCATTTCCCGGTTAGATGAAGCGTATATTTTGGAGCAGTTGAAGGACAACCAGGACGCATTAAAGAAGTATGAAGAAGCAAAAGCCCGCCCGGCAGTAGATAAGGACGGGCAGGTTAAAACTACATCTACCGGCAAGGTCAAACGTCAGGGATTTAATGCCGGACGAAATTGGTTTGCCCGAACCTATCCGCTCGATGTAAATGAAGCGATTGAGGCTATCGAGGGAGCAGGAAAGACCAAGGTATTAGAAAAAGCATTCAAGGAATACGAGAAGAAAGCCGAGAAGGCCAACGCCGAAGGCAAGACCGTGGATGCTATGACAAAGGACGAATACACCAAAGATTTTTATTGGAAGAAAGTCTTTGAGAAGAAGTAATAACGAAAACTGCCTAACCTGTATCAAACCAGGTCAGGCAGTTTTTTATTGTAGTATCAAATTTGACGTATAGAAAAACAGTATCAAAACCTATTGACAAAAGGGAAAAAGTATAGTATATTCATAGTAGCAAAAGAAACGAAGGTTAAATTTGATACTACGAAGGGATAGGGATTATAATGATTTACGGATACTGCCGAATTAGTAGAGCCAAGCAGTCGATAGAAAGACAGATTAGAAATATCAAGGAAGCCTTTCCCGAAGCCGTCATCATCCAGGAGGTTTTTACAAGAACTCGAATGGATCGGAAAGAGTGGCCTAAATTAGAAAAGGCTGTGAAAGCCGGTGATACTATCGTTTTCGACAGTGTGAGCCGTTTAAGCGGAAACGCAGAAGAAGGCTTTATGACTTATGAGAATTTGTATTCTCGTGGTGTTTCCCTTGTTTTCCTGAAAGAACCCCATATCAATACGGAGACTTACAGAAAAGCATTAGAGAATAATATTACATTAACTGGTGGCACAGTTGATTACATTCTTGAAGGGGTCAATAAATACTTGATGGCACTCGCAAAAGAACAGATTAGATTAGCATTCGAGCAGAGCGAGAAAGAAGTGTTAGACCTACATCAAAGAACCAAAGAGGGCATTGAAACCGCTCGGTTGAATGGGAAACAAATCGGCCAAAAGCCTGGATCCAAATTGAATGTAAAAAAGAGTGTCGAAGCAAAGGAGATTATTAAGAAATACTCGAAGGACTTTGAGGGATCCTTGCCGGATGCTGAAACAATGAAACTTGCGGGAGTTGCTCGAAATACCTACTACAAATACAAAAAAGAACTACTGGCAGAACTTGAAGCCCAGCAGGAAGAGAGGGGGGATTAACCCCCCTTTCTGCCTGATTTGTTTTTTCTAAAAATTTTTTATAAAATATATTCAAAGGGTAATAATTTATGAGAGAGTTAATGGATGACAAAATTTTTTTGAATATGGAAGAAGGGCGTCTTTTATATTCTCGATTAACAAACAATGGAACGACACCCATTAGCGTGGAGCAGGTCGAAGCATTAAGCAAAAAGGAACAGGATCTAATATTGCTTTATTGGCTGTATGGAAACATTGAGTTTGAAGAGGACATAATAGCAACGGAAAGTTGGATATCCATTATGGACGGATTGAAATGGAGATAACTATGGATATGAATGATTTGGGCTTTTTCATCTTTATGAGCGAAGCAGAAAAGCAGACTTGTGAAACCTGTAAATATTACCATTCCTGTTTATCCGCAAAACCTGGGGAGTGCTGTAAGGACTGGGAACGTAAATAAACCGAAGCCGGAAACGAAAAAAGCCATTCACGAGAATGTAGGCCACCTATACCCGGCTTTTAGATAACAAAAGTATTTTATCCTGGATACCACCCCCCGGGTCTGCTGGATCCAATAGAGACATAGGACAAAACAGGATAATTTATACATCACAAAAAAGATGTAGTATATCACGGAAAGATATTGTTTAGGAAAGACCCTATAAATAGACCGCCCCTTTTGTCGTGGTCTATTTATTTTTATCTTAATACAGTAGATTTCCGATGTAATTTAGATTGGAGGATTACCATTGAATTAGATTTTAAGAAAAGAAGTAAAAATGATGAAAGCATTACAGGGGATTAGTTATAAAGAGATTTCCGAATATCTCGAAATCAGACAGGACAGTTTCTATAATTGGCTAAACGGACAATATGATTTAGGCAAAGAGAAGCAACAACGCCTATTTGATATTATCTCAACCATCAAGGAGGACTAACCCGTGAAAGAACCTAAACAATATTATCCGTGTTCCGCTCGAATTGACAAATTACTTTCCTTTATGTTGTCATAGGAATTTGACCTTTCTGAAACGTGGCGAGAAGTATCCTGGATTGATAGCAACTATTTCATTTCCTCAAAGGGAAGAGTATTAAGCCTTTGTAATAATACCCCCAAACTATTAAAGCCCTTTGTGAGTGGTTAGGGCTATCACAGTGTTTCTATTGGAGGGAAGGATAGAAGAATACATAGATTAGTAGCAAAGGCTTTTATTCCTAATCCAGAAGGAAAAAGAGTGGTTCATCATAGAGATGGAAACAAGAAAAACAATGTCGTAGATAATCTTATGTGGGCGACCCATCAAGAAAACACCCAGGCATACTATGATACTTTGAGAGATGCCAGCAATGAAAACGCCCCTTAAAAACTACTATGTCCGCTTTGATCCAAAAGCAAATATAGATTATCTTGCGCTTTTTTCCCTGTATGAACTCGCTGAATACAATACGAAAACAAAAGCATTTGATACTATCCATTATTCATCTGTCGCAAAACTCGCAGAAAAAACAGGACTATCTAACTATGCCATTTCAAAGATGATGAAAGATAAAATCTATGCTGATTTCCTGATTGCTGATAAAGCCAAAAAAGAGATAGTTCTAAAAAACAATTTCTCGAACAGCAAAAAACAAGCCTTTGTAAAACTGACATACCAGGAGGTCGCACTATTGCGGACAGTCAAAGAAACCCCTAACTTATTCTGTCGCTATTGGATTTATCTAAAATACTATTGCGGATACAGTAAGAGCAAGAAAACAGATTTCACCGCAAAATAGTTTTTATCTGCCTGCGGATACTCAATAGCATCAAACGACTATATCAGCAAAATAAGCCAGTATAACACGCTATTACGAGAGAAGGGCTTTATTCGGATAGAAACGTATAGAGACAATCAGGGCCACACTCGCAACGTCTATTCTTTAATCTGCCAGGATTAAAGAATAGACCTTTTCAGACTAACTTTATAAGACATACCCATTTTTTCATAAAAACCAATACCCGAAAAAAGCAAAAACCAATACCCAATTTTTCAAAGAGAGGAGGATCCAGGATGGATCTAAAAGAAATTGAATACTTACACGATACCGGAAGAATGCCAGATTGGGCCTATTATCAACTCAATGGAAAAAATGCGTAGGAAAATTACGTTGCTATAAAGAAAAAGCAACACGCCGAATGGTTGAACCAGATGAAAGCAAAATAGAACCTATCCCATCAAATAGAAACCCAGATGGAGCCGGTGCTCAATGCTGTGTTAGATGATTTATTGAAAGACCTCGTTTGACTTTTGGCTACTGTCGCAGAAGCCCGTAGAATGGCCCAGAACGCATTTTAAGGGGCCAGGGATAAACAGAGCCGAGGATCTATGGAGAAACCCAGAGGGGCACAAAATAGCCCCTTTGGGCCGGACATGAAGGTTCCGCTCGAAGATAAAGAAAATATATATCCGCTCGCCGGGAGCAGGTGGCGGGAGCCACCGCTTTATAGGAGAGTTTATATATATTTCTTTTATTTCTTATTAGGTAAGCGGGGTTTTATTGTGGCAAATGGTGCGAGGTATGGTGGCAAATGGTGCGAGGTAATGTGGCAAACAGTGCGAACCATTGTGGCAAATAGTGCGAGGTATGGTGGCAGACTTGTGCTTTATGTCCCTAAATGATATACTACGGTTGGAGGGGATGAAGATGACCGAACCGAAGTATTTAGAAGCCAGAAACAGGACTGTTGTTAAGGCTAACGAATTGATCCAGCAGAGCCGATTTAATCTTTCCTTACAACAGCAAAAAATAGTCCTGTATCTTATCAGCCAGATAACCCCCTATGATGAAGATTTTAAGTTATACGAGTTTTCTATTCCAGAGTTTTGCCGGGTCTGCGGGATTGATATGACGAGCGGAAAGAACTACCAGGACTTAAAACAGGCTATCAAAGATATAGCAGATAAAAGCCTATGGATAAACCTCGATGAGGACGAAGAAACTTTGTTGCGTTGGATTGAAAAGCCCTATGTAAATAAAAAGAGTGGCATTATTAAAATCCGGTTGGATGAGGATATGAAACCTTTTCTTTTACAGTTGAAGCAGAATTTCACGCAATACGAATTGATTTA
>JAZNOA010000021.1:0-51279 GCA_045580545.1 Acutalibacteraceae bacterium
GATTTATATGATTTCTCATAAGAATCGTCGGGTCCTTATTACTTGTCGTTGTTTAATTTTCAAGGTCCGTTTTTCGCTCCCTCTCAAGGGCGCCCGATTATAATACCACACCCTTTTCCTTTTGTCAACACTTTTTTTCAACTTTTTTCAAAAAATTTTAAAAAGTTTTTCAACCCACAATATATTGGGTTTTCCTTGTTATTAAACAACTATTTTAGAGGGTATACATATATATAATGCACAAAATAAAAGGGGTTATTCAGCGGTCGTCAAATATTAGATAACTGTCCTTGCTGGGGTGAAATACATCGTCTAACATTTTCTTTTTCTTTCTGCAAATAAAGCAAATCCCTTCTTCCTCACATTCTTTATATCTTAAAATAGGACCGTACTTCTTCTCGTAACACGCTTTACATATTAAATACACCTTGCACACCTCAAACTATATGATATTTGTATCTTATTTGCATTCAAATTGTAATATATAAATATGTGGTATGTCAACATATACTTGTATTACAAGGTGAGGTGTATTATATGAATGGCAGTTCTTTAAAAATTAAGAAACGCGGTGAGGACGGTAATCGGGTCATTTCGGTTAGAATTAAGGAGTCCACATTAGATGCTCTCGACAAAATTGCCGCCCAAAGCAATCATTCCCGAAACGAAATTATAAATTTAATTCTAAGCCACGGTATTGAGAATATAGAAATTGAATAAACAGACAAAACGGAGCCTCTCGGCTCCGTTTGATTTTTGAGATTCTTACGCTTTTGCTCAGAATGACATTGTAGGGGTCGTCTGCTATCTGCAATCTGCCGTCTGAATTGTCACCCTGAGTGCAACGAAGGGTCTCGTTGCAACTTGTTTTTTAGATTCTTCGCTACGCTCAGAATGACACGGGGGGTTAATCTTCACTGTCATTCTGAGGAACGTTAGCAACGAAGAATCTCTTTTGTTATGAGATTATATTGTCATACAAATCTTGCCAGTTCGGATTAAACTCATTTATAAGTGCATCCTTTTTCGCTCTTGTCCATCCCTTAATTTGTTTTTCTCGTGAAATCGCTGAATGCACGTCGGTTGTATAATCAAAATAAACCAGTTTATGAACATTATATTTTTTCGTGAAACCGTCCACAAGACAGTTCTTGTGTTCATATATTCTGCGTTTCAAATTGTTCGTAACGCCTGTGTATAAAACCTTGTTTGTTTTATTCGTCAGCATATACACATAATACTTCATAAACACTTTTACCTCGTGAGTTTCTTACGCTTTTGCTCAGAATTACATCTGTTTTCCCTGTCATTCCGAGGAACGAAGTGACGAAGAATCTAATTCATTTTTTGAGATTCTTCGCTCCGCTCAGAATGACATTGTTTTTGTCACCCTGAGTACAACGAAGGGTCTGGCGGCAATTTAGATTTTTGAGATTCTTACGCTTTTACTCAGAATGACATTGTTTTTGTCACCCTGAGTGCAACGAAGGGTCTCGTTGCAACTTGTTTTTTAGATTCTTCGCTCCGCTCAGAATGACACGGGGTTTAATCTTCGCTGTCATTCTGAGGAACGTCAGTGACGAAGAATCTTATTTTTCAACTACCCTAAAATCACAATACCTGCAATTACCGTTGCTATAGCCGCATAATGTTTCCAGGACATTTTCTCCCGCAGGAAAATTCTGCTCCAAAGAACCGAAATGGCACAGTATGCCGAAATGATTACCATTCCCACGGAAAAATCACTGAACATAACCGCCATATAAAAAACCTGTCCCACGGTTTCGCAAAGTCCGCCTAAATACAAACTTTTGTTTCCTTTGAAAATTGTATCCTTTTTCACAAATTTCAGCCATATAAAGGCAAATACGGCTAAAAGCAAAAAGGTAAGTTCAAAGGCGGAATTGGCGGCATAGTCTGTAATGTCGGAATTGGCAAAAATAAACTCGTCTCCCACAGTACCCAAAGCGTCAATTATAAGGTAGGATATGGGAAGCAAAAACGCCAATATGCTTTTAGTGTATTTGCGGTTTGCTTTTTCACGTCTTGCCTTTTTGATTTCCTCGTCTTCTCTTTGCTCAACGAAGCCAAGTGCCACAATACCCACGGTTATCATTAAAACGCCGATAATAATTATTGGGGTTATATCCTCCACCGAGAATATGCCGAAAACCACGCACAGAAGAAATGCTAAGGCACCTGAGGAGTTGCATATAGGCGAAGAAATGGACAATTCTATGTAACGAAGTCCGATATATCCCAAAATCATCGCCAATATGTAGAGTGCGGCAACGGGAAAATAATTTATGAAATCTATGGGTTTGAAGTCGGTATAAAGTAAACTTGCCAATACCTTTGGAAGTGCGTCCACCCCCACCGTGCTGTCTATAATAGCACCGCCGATAAGGGTTATCAGGAAATGCAGACCCATTATGGAGCCTACGGCGAAACACACCTTCCAATGGCTGTTTTTATCCTGCTCTCTTGTGCCGATTTTTGAAAAAAGGTCGGAACCGCTCCAACAAAGCAGGGCTAAAATTGAAAGAATATAATATAACATTTTTAACTCTCCTTAGAATATTGTTTTATAATATTATAAGGACGGGGGCGGTCGCCGTCGGAAATGCCTGTTGGCAACAATATTTCTGAGTCTCTTAGTCATTAAAACTTCCTTTTAATTCTTATTTACAGAGTTTTTTGGCAAATTCTGCAAGTTCCTCATCGCTGAAGAATTCGATTGTCAATGTCCCCTTGCCTTTGCCTGTGGGTTTAACCGCCGCCTTGCGGTGAAGTTCGTTTTTTATGGACAGTTCCACCTCATTATAAAAGGTGGGTTTGGTTTCTTTCTTGGTTGCCTTTTTCTTTTCCTTTGCCATTTTTTCGAGAACTCGCACATTCTCGCCGTTTAAAGCACTTTCAAACATTTTGGCTCGGATTTCGCTGTTTTCTGCCGAAAGCAGTGCCCTTGCGTGACCGGCGGTGATTTTTCCGTTTCTTAATGCCTCCAACTCATCTGCATTAAGGTTTAAAAGGCGGAGTGCATTGGCGACCCCGCTTCTGGATTTTGCCATTTTAGCGGCAACCTCTTCTTGGGTTAGTCCGAAATTGTCCATAAGCGACCTATACCCGAGAGCCTCTTCAACGGGGTTTAGGTCCTCTCGCTGAAGATTTTCCACAAGTGCCATTTCCATTAGATTTTGCTCGTCGGTATCCTTAATAACAACGGGAATTTCGGTAAGCCCTGCCATACGGCAAGCCCGCCATCTGCGTTCACCCGCAATAATGGTGTATCCCCCGCCGATGGTAGGACGGACGATAATCGGCTGAATAAGTCCGTGCTGACCGATGCTTTCAGCAAGGCTGCCGAGAGCCTCCTCGTCGAAATCCTTTCGTGGCTGATTGCGGTTAGGCTCGATTTCGTTGATGTTAAGGGTCACTATCTTGTCGCTGTATGTGGAATTTTCGTCAAAAATGCTCTCAATTCCTCTGCCCAGTCCCCTGTTTTTAACTGCCATATTAAACTCTCCTGTTTTTCTTCAAAAATTCTTTTGCCAAATCGTTATAGGCTTCTGCCCCTTTGGAGCGTTTATCATAATACTGAATTGGCATACCGTAACTTGGTGCCTCGGAAAGACGGACAGCCCTCGGTATGGCGGTTTTATAAAGTTTGTTTGCAAAATACTTTTTAATCTCCGCCACAACCTGATGGGTAAGGTTAAGTCTGCCGTCAAACATAGTCAGCACTATTCCCTCGATTTCCAAGGTGGGATTGTAAAGCCTTTTCACTTGACGGACGGTTGCCATAAGTTGAGACAGCCCCTCAAGCGCAAAATATTCGCACTGAATAGGCACTAAAACTGTGTCGCTGGCGTTGAGGGCATTAACGGTAATAAGCCCCAGAGAGGGCGGACAGTCAATAAATATGTAATCATAAGCCTCTCTTACCGTGGCGAGAGCCATTTTGAGTTGTGCCTCTCGGTGGTCAATTTCAATTAAATCAACCTCTGCCGCCGCCAAATCAATGGAGGCGGGGACGATATCCACATTTTTGTATTCGGTTTTAACCAATGCCTTGTCGGCGGCGGCATTACCGATTAGCAGGTCATAAGAGGTGACCCCCACCTTTTTTCGGTTAATTCCGTATCCGCTGGTGGTGTTACCCTGAGGATCGGCGTCCACAAGCAGCACCTTTTTGCCCGCAATTCCAACGGCAGATGCCAAATTTACGGCAGTTGTGGTCTTTCCGACACCGCCCTTTTGATTAACTATGGAAATGATTTTACCCATTATTTGCTCCTTTGTTTCACGTGAAACAATTTTAATTTACTGATTGCTATTATTATATCATTTCTCAAGAGCAAAGTAAACACTTTTTAATTTGTAATCGGAGATTCTTACGCTTTTGCTCAGAATTACATCTGTTTTCCCTGTCATTCTGAGGAACGAAGTGATGAAGAATCTAAGTGCGTCATTTGTAATGTATAATTAGAGATTCTTCGCTACGCTCAGAATGACATTGCTTTTGTCTCCCTGAGCAATGCGAAGGGTCTGGTTGTAATTTAGATTTTGCCTTGAGATTCTTACGCTTTTGCTCAGAATGACATTGTAGGGGTCGGCGGTTTTCGACGACCCGATATCTGTTGTCTGCCGTCTGAATTATCACCCTGAGTGAAAGGTCGGGTCTGGTGGTAATTAGATTTTTCCTTGAGATTCTTCGCTTCGCTCATAATGACATACACTGCATTTTGACAACCCCTCCGTCAAAACTTCGTTTTGCCACCTCCCCTGCAAGCAGTGGAGGTAAAAATTTGCACTAATCAATGCCTCCCATTTTTATAGGGGTGCGGGCCCGCAGTGGCAACCTCTAAACGAAGTTTAGAAGCACCGACCGAGGCGGGAGCCGAGACGGGGGACCGCTTGCGGTGGTGGGGTAATAATTACGTATTACAAATTATTCAGGTTTTGTCCCCGGGTTTAAAGATTAGCGACATTAAAAGTCCGAAGAAAACCGATGCGGTAATGCCGGCGGCGGTGGCGGTAAGTCCCCCCGAAAGGGCACCTAAAAGTCCGTATTGCATTATTCCCTCTTTAACGCCCTTGGCAATACTGTAGCCGAAACCGGTTAGGGGAACCGTTGCCCCTGCACCGGCAAATTCCACAATGGGGTCATAGCAACCGATAGCGGTCAGCACCACTCCTGCCACGACAAAGGATACAAGTATCCTTGCAGGGGTAAGTTTAGTGTAGTCGATAAGAATTTGTCCTATTAAACAAATAAAACCCCCCACAAAAAAGGCTTTTAAACAGTTAAGTAGTATTTCCATATTTTTCTCCTTTTATTAAATGTGTCATTCTGAGCGTAGCGAAGAATCTCAAGGAAAAATCTAATTACCACCAGACCCGACCTTTCACTCAGGGTGACAATTCAGACGGCAGATTACAGATAGCAGACGACAGATATCGGGTCGTCGGAAACGCCGACCCCTACAATGTCATTCTGAGCGAAAGCGTGAGAATCTCGAAAATTTAAATTGCCGCCAGACCCTTCGCATTGCTCAGGGTGACAGTTTGAATGTCATTCTGAGCGGAGCGAAGAATCTCAAAAATTAAAATTACAACCGGCTCCGACCTTTCACTCAGGGTGACATTACCTCTAAGTTTGTTAACACCTAAAAAAACAGCAATGTTTCACGTGAAACATTACTGTTTTTTCCTAAGTTTATTCTTTTATTCCGTAGCAGTTGAAAATTTCTTTTTTGGTTTCCTCATAATCCAAATGGCGAACAACCATACTATCCGCCGTTTCGGAACGAATTGTGATTTTTATGTTGCAGGTTTTGTATATGGGGTCAACAGGGTACCGATAAATTTTAATTTCGCCTATCTTCTCCTTTGGGCAGTAAATCCGAACTTTTCTGAGTCCCCGTTTGCCCCTGGCATATACTGTGTTGCCGAACCTTGCCGTGCAAACCTTATATTCGCAGTAGCAAAGATACATATAATAAATTATGAGACAGCCCAAAATAAAGGTGATAAACACAACCAGTCGGCTGAATTCTCTAAACCCGAGACCGAAATAAACGGAGATAAGCAACAAAATTCCTGCGAAAATTTCTCCCCAAAAATAGTATCGGTTAAGATGGACAAATCCCACCTTTGATTTAAGGGGATTGCCCGATAGGGTCAAAAAGGGAAAATAATCGGAAAACATATTTTTCAGTTCCCTGTATTTTCCGCAGGGCACCAGCACCTGTGACTCTGCCTTTGCCTCGCCGTATCCCCCAACGTTTACCTTCATTGCGTATCTTTTAAGCAAAATCATCAAAGGGGATTGCTCGATTATTACATTGTTGATTGAACGCTTTTTAAAGGAGGTTCTCTGCACAACAAAAAGACCCGAACGCACCTCAACCCTGTCCTCATTAAGGAAAATACGGAATCTAAGGTACTTAAAAAACGAATATATAAAGGAAACGAGGAAACTGCCCAAGAGAATCAGCGTCACCGTGTTGACAATGGGCGGAAAATAGGTTTGGAACTTGTTTGAAACGCTGTTGAGTTGTTCCAAAATCTCGTTAACACCCACACCTGCCAGTTTTGCGGTGTTGTTGAGAATGGGAACCCCCACCAACATTCCCGTAAATGCGGAAGATGTCGCCGCCGCCAAAAGGGCAATTTTAAAGGGGGAGAACCTAACCGGCTCACCGCTTTTGTGACCGTATAGCAAATCTGCCACCGTTCGGGCATCCTTACGGCTGAGTTTAAAACTGTAATCCGTTTTTTGTCGGCTTCCCGCCTCGGTGTTAATTCTAAAGGTTACGCTTCCCAAAATATAGTCCAAGGGGGTTTGCTCCGACTGAACAGAGGAAAGTCCGCTTATGGGAATAACCGCTTTACGCTCCATAAACAAACCGTCTCGCACCGTCACCGTATCGTCATCCAAGGTAAGCCTGAAAAGCCGCCACCTTAAAACGCCGTATATCAGTATTACCAGCAGAACCGCAATTTCCTGCCCTAAAATGGTTGTTACTTTTCCGTTTTCGATATACTTCACAATTCCCCTTAAAACGGGTATCAAAAGAATAAATAAAAAGGGTTTTATTATGGAGAATATCATCAAAGGATGTGCCTTAAACTCCCGTTTCATTGTTCTTTCTCCGCCAACACCGTGGTAAACTTCTCTGCCTCTTCTTCGGGGACTTCGGGAATTAAAAGTCGGCTTCGTGCCGCTTTAAGGGTCACCGCTTTAAGCCCGAAAAACCGAGCCAAGGGAGAGGTCAGTGTTTGGGTGTATATCATTTTTGAATAGGGCATAATGTGGGTTATTTTGATGAAAACACCGCTTTCTATAACAACCGCACCGTTTATATACTTGATTTGATATGTTTTAAAAAGAGCGGGCAAATACCAGAAAAACGCTAATTCATAAAGGCAGATTATAACGAGGGTTGCGATTAAAAACCAACCGTAACCGTGACAAAAATAGGAAAACAAACCGAAAAACAAAAGCACCCCTATTGTGAGCCTAATCTTCCAAAGGTCGAGGGTCTTCTTTGGCAGTTTCAGTTCCATTTGCAAGCCACCTACTCTCCTTTAATCTTCTTCCAATATTCTTTATATGCCTGTTCGGTTTTATTATCACCAAACTTATAATACTTTTTATTTGCGAGTATATCAGGCAAATACTGTTGTTTAACATAATGGTTTGGGTATTCGTGAGGATATTTATAGTGCTGACCCTTTTGTTCAGCGTCCTCACCGTCAAAATGCTTGTTTTGAAGACTGCGGGGAATATCGCCGATAAGTCCCCTGTTTATATCCTCCATTGCGGCATTTATAGCGTCGTGTGCCGAGGCGGATTTTGGGGAAGTTGCCACCAAAATCACCGCATTTGCCAAGGGCAGACGAGCCTCCGGCAGACCCACAGTCATTGCAGTGTCCACCGCCGCCTTAACGATAGGAATAATCTGAGGGTAGGCAAGCCCCACATCCTCATTAGCACAAACAAGCAGTCTTCTGCAGGCACTGGGCAGGTCTCCCGCCGCCAAAAGTCTGCCTAAATAATATATGGCGGCGTCGGGGTCACTTCCCCGCATGGATTTTTGATAAGCGGAAATAATGTCATAATGCTGGTCGCCCTCTCGGTCATAACGCACCCCATTGCCCGCCAAAATTTCTTCAACGGTTTGGTCGGAGATGTTGATTTCCTCGCCCTCACTTGTGATAACGCAAAGTTCCAGCATATTAAGGCTTCGGCGAACGTCACCCGCAGAGGCAGATGCCATTTTGGAAATTGCCTCGTCGCTGATAATAATTTCCTTGCCCTTTTCCTCTTTTAGTATGCCGATAGCCCTTTTTAAAACCCCTTTGATATCCTCTTTTGAGAGGGTTTTAAACTCGAAAACCGTGGAACGGCTGAGTATTGCATTGTAAACATAAAAATAGGGGTTTTCGGTGGTGGAGGCAATGAGGGTAATGTCGCCGTTCTCTATATATGATAACAAAATCTGTTGTTGTTTTTTGTTGAAATACTGTATCTCGTCCAAATAAAGTAAAATTCCGTTTTGGGTGTCAATAGTGCCTATAGACCCCACAATTTCCTTAATATCCGCCGTTGAGGCGGTGGTGGCATTGAGATAGTGAAGTTTCATACCGCAATTTTCGGCAATTATGTTGGCAACGGTGGTTTTGCCCACCCCTGAGGGACCGTAGAAAATCAAATTTGGCAGGGTTCCCCCGTCAATTATCCGTCTTAAAACCTTTCCCTCGGCCAAAAGATGCTTTTGACCGGCAACTTCTTCTATATTTTTAGGTCGCAATTTATCTGCCAATGGGGACATTTCTTCACCGCCAATCATTATTTGAGTTTCTTTTTCATATATATTTTTCGGGTGTTTGCATTGAAAAAGACTGTTTTTATTAAAAACGCTGTTATTTTAACAATTTCTTCCCTTGTTCTTCGCTTTGCGGGTATAATTTTTAAGGTTTATATAACCCGACTGATCGGGAGCGAGGGTGTGGGACTTTATCAACTGATTTTCAGTTTTTATATGCTGGCTTCCACCTTTGCCACCGCCGGTATCAGCACCGCCGTTACCCGCCTTGTCACCGAAGAACTTACCTTAGGCTCCAAAAAGGGAACTGTCCGAATCTTCCGCCGTTCGGTGGAATTAACCCTGATTGTGGCAATAGTTTCCCTTTGTCTTGTGTTTTTCGGTGCTGAGTTTATTTCCCTTAAGATAATCGGGGATATAAGAGCACTGCCTGCCCTTAGAATAATGGCATTTTCTCTGCCCTTTATGGGGGTTTCCTCCTGTGTCAGGGGATATTTCATAGCACTGAGAAGGGTGACCCCCAACGCTCTGACCCAAATTTTCGAGCAGGCGGTTAGAATTTGTGCGGTTTTGCTGTTATTTAAAAATTTCGCCGGCAAAAGTCCGGCAGTGGCTTGCGGTGCGGTGCTTTTGGGGGACACTATAGCCGAGTTTCTCTCCTGTTTAGTGCTTTATTTATGTTATTTAAGCAGTAAAAAACGGCTTAATAATTTAAAAGGCAGAGAAAACCCGCCCTTTGGGGTTATTAAGGAATTAACCCGCATAGCACTCCCCATAACATCGGGAAGATACTTAAATACCGCCCTTAGAACTGCCGAAAATGTCTTGGTTCCTAAAAATTTGAGCCGATACCCCTTATCAGGAGCCAACGCATTATCCCAGTTCGGTATGATAAAGGGAATGGCATTACCTATTTTGTTTTTCCCCTCAACCCTTTTAAATGCGGTTTCCACCCTGCTGATTCCCGAAATGAGCGAGGCGGTGGCTAAAAACCGACCTGCCACCGTTAGGTCTCTTACCCGTCAGGTTCTGAGGCTAACTGCCTTTATTTCCTTTGTTTTCGGGGCAATTTTCCTCTTCGCAGGAGAAAAAATCGGTCTGCTGATTTACAATTCGAGTGACGTCGGCACCCTTTTAGTCGCCCTGTCGCCCATAGTTCCTTTTATGTATCTTGACAGTGTTTCGGACGGAATACTAAAGGGACTTGACCAGCAAACCTTCACTTTCCGCACCGCCATCAGCGACTCGGTAATCAGAATAATTTTAATTCTTATAGCACTTCCCCTAACGGGACTTAAGGGTTTTATCGCCATAATGTATTTTTCGAATTTCCTGACCTGCCTTTTAAATGTCAAAAGACTTCTATCGGTCAGCCGAGCCTCTCTCAAATTTTTCGGGGAAATTCTGTTGCCCTTAATGTTAGCGGTTGCAATCTGCTTTTCGGTTTTTATGGGTCTGTCCTTTTTCCCAATACTTTCAAATTTATGGTATGTTGTGATTTTCTCATCGCTTTCGGCAGGTATTTATATCACACTTTTATTTGTGCTGAAAATTGTTAAAAAAACAGAAATATTGCAGATTTTTAAAAGGTAATTTGACATTTTTTGTGTCGGAATTACGCAATTTTTGTCGAAACTGTTTCTCAGCCAATAGAAATATTTTTTATCATCAATAGGTCACAAAATAAATTTCTGTTGGATTACAGGCAAGGGTTTTGATACTTTATTTCGTTTTTAGATTCTTCGTCACTTCGTTCCTCAGAATGACATCATTTTATTGTCATTCTGAGCGTAGCGAAGAATCTCAAGAAGATAAAACTTGCTACCGGACCCTTCGCTATGCTCAGGGTGACAATTCAGACGGTAGATTACAGATATCAGGTCGTCGGAAACCGCCGACCCCTACAATGTCATTCTGAGGAGCAAAGCGACGAAGAATCTATATTTCAGCATTACGAATTTTATCAAAAAATTCAGTTAATATTTTTTTACACTCATCCTCCATAATACCGCCGTAGATTTCTACTTTGTGGTTAAAAGGATAGTCGCAAAGATTTATAACGCTGTCAATACACCCCGCCTTGCTGTCAAAAGCGCCGAAAACAAGGGTGGAAATTCGGGAGTTAATAATCGCCCCAGTGCACATAGGACAAGGCTCTAAGGTCACATACATTTTGCAACCCTCCAGCCGCCACGTCCCTAAAACATTGCAAGCCATATTTATGCACTCTATCTCTGCGTGGGAGAGTGCATTTTGTTTTTCCTCCCGCTGATTGTGCCCACGGGCTATGATTTTACCCTCTTTAACAATAACCGCACCAACCGGAACTTCGCCTTTAGCCTCAGCCTTTTTCGCCTCAGCCAAGGCTTCTCTCATAAACTCGCCGTTCACCCGTTTTCTCCTATTCAAAACAGAGCAAAACTGCCTGAACGAGATTTGCCACACCAAACAAAATAATACCTAGACTTAGGAAAAACACCTTATACTTTTCTTTTTCAGGTAAAATACAAACTCCATATTCAATTTTCAAAATATCTTTCCAGTTGGTGCGGTTAATGAAGTAAATAAATAAAATCAGGAAAACTGCCAACAAAATCACATAGATAAGATTTTGATAATCCGCCAAAACACCGTTTTTCATATAAGAAAAGACAACCGAAATAAAGTTATTCAGGAAATGGATAAACATTGCTGTTCTTAAAGAGCCGGTTTTAATGGTGACAAAACCCAAAATCAACCCTGCCATAAAAGCAAAGGGTATCTGCTCGAAGTTGCCGTGCATAAGTCCGAAACAAATGGAAGTGGTGATAAGGGCAAAAGTGTCCCCAAATTTTCTAAGTGAGCCTAAAACAATACCTCTAAGGGCAAATTCCTCCAACACCGCCGGTACTATAGCGGTGGAAAGGGTATAAAGCAAGAAACCGAATATTCCTTTTGGAATGTCGGTTTCACCGATACTGTAATCAATGCCGAAAGAGGTGAAAATACTGTCCACATAAGCGGCGGCAATGTTAGCAAAGAGACAAAATACTCCGCCTCCAAAAAACAGGGCAAGTTCTGTGTTTCTATCCGCCCGTTTAAAGGAAATAAACTCCCCTATTTTGTATCCGCCTATTTTATAACAAACAATAAAAGGCAGAGTGAAAACCAAAACGGAAAAAATTATTTGGTAAACCTGCATAACTGCGGGTTCGTTTAATAAATCCTCTAAGGTTTCGGAATTTCCCGTAACTGCAGCCCCAATTTTCAGCAGGAAAATCATCAAAAATGAAACAACGCTTATTAAATAAAGACTTATTCCCGCAATG
This sequence comes from Acutalibacteraceae bacterium, assembly GCA_045580545.1. GTDB lineage: Bacteria > Bacillota > Clostridia > Oscillospirales > Acutalibacteraceae > UBA737. Next base: position 12,143 of record JAZNOA010000021.1, read on the forward strand.
TTTGCATTCTTTCTAAGTTCTTTGGTTGTTGTTATTCTCGCCATATATAAAGGCGGAATTTCGGGTGCAAAACCCCTTAAGGGAACAAAATTTTCTTCTGCTCCCTTAGTTTCGATGTCTTTTAAATTTTCATTGTAATTTTGGAAATTATCGGACATTATTTTCTTCCTTTTTCAAAAATTACCGCTTTATTCCTCGTTATCCTCTAAGGGTGCCTCATTAGACAAAGCAATTTCTTCGGCGGTCTCCTCTGAATCGCCGGCATCTGCTTCTGCATCTTCGGGCTTCTCGGTTACCTCTTCCTCGTTGTGTTCGGTAAGTGCCACAGAAAGAATTTTTTCACCCTCTGCCACACGCATTACCCTAACACCTTTAGCAGGGCGGTTAAACTGAGAGATATCTCCCGCAAAAATTCTGATAACAATGCCGTTTGAGGCAATCATAATAATATCGTCATTTTCCGTAACGGGAATGGTAGCCGCCACCTTGCCGTATTTATCGGTACGGTAGTTGGTAAGGCCCTTTCCGCCTCGGGACTGAATTCTGTAATCCGCAATGGAGGAAATTCTGCCGTAACCGGTTTCGGTAACGGTCAAAATTCGACTGTCTTTGTCAACAATTGCCATATCAATAACTCGGTCGCCCTCACGCATATTGATAGCCTTAACTCCTCGGGCGTTTCTGCCCATTGCACGAACTCCCTCTTCTTTAAACTGAATTGCAAGTCCATCTCGGGTGGCGATGAAGATATTCTGCACTCCGTTTGTCATTCTGACAAAGCCCAACTCATCGTCATCGTCAATGTTAATGGCGATAATACCGCTCTTTCGGGTGTTTCTGAACTCGGATACCTTAGTTCTCTTAATGATACCTTTTTTGGTTACCATTGCAATGTAATTATCCTCGTCTAACTCACTTGCAGGCAAAATTATGGTAATCTTCTCGTCGGGCAAAAGGGGCAGAATATTGATAAGATTCATACCCTTACTTGTTCTGCTTCCCTCGGGAATTTCGTAAGCCTTAATGCGGTACATTCTACCGAGATTTGAGAAAAGCATAATATAATCGTGGGAGGAGCAGACAAACATATTTTCCACTGCGTCCTCTTCTCTTGTGGTCATACCCGTAATTCCTCTGCCGCCTCTGTTTTGAACATTATAAGTGTCCGCCGGCAGACGTTTAATATATCCGTTAACGGTTTTAGTGAGAACACAGTCCTCTTCGGGAATAAGGTCCTCAATGTCAACCTCGCCTGCAACGTCGGTAATCTCTGTTCTGCGGTCGTCGGAATATTTGTCCCTTAAATTTAATGCCTCGGTCTTAACAATATCAAGAATTCTGTCACGGCTGGCAAGAATTTCGGCACATTCCTTAATAAAGTCCAACTTTTCCTGCAATTCGTCAAGAATTTTCTGTTTTTCAAGACCCGAAAGTTTACCTAACTGCATTTGAACAATGGCAGTTGTCTGCAAATCGTCAAGTCCGAAACGCTCACTTAAAGCCTCTTTACTTTCAGGTATGGTCTTAGACCTGCGGATAATTGCAATAACCTCGTCAATAAAGTCAAGGGCAACTTTCAGACCCTCTAAAATGTGGGCTCTTTCCTCTGCTTTGCGTTTGTCAAAAGCCGTTCTTCTGTAAACAATGTCATACTGGAAGTCAATGCAATGCTGCAGCATTTCCTTAAGGGTTAAAACCTGCGGTTTGCCGTTAACAATAGCCAGAAGTATGGCACCTACCGTGGTCTGCAAAGAGGTATAACGGTAAATTTTATTAAGCACAACCTGAGGATTAGCGTCCTTTTTAAGGTCAACTATAATTCTGATACCGCCGTCACGCTTTGAGGAGTAGTCAACAACATCGTCAATACCCTCAATTCGCTTTTCAGCCGCCAAATCATAAATATTTTTAACAAGTTCCTGCTTTTTAACCTTATAAGGAATTTCGGTTATAACAATGCGGAAACGTCCGTTTTTATATTCCTCAATTTCGGCTTTACCTCTAAGGACAATTTTGCCCTTACCCGTGGCATAAGCGGCACGAATTCCGCTTCTTCCCATAATAATTCCGCCGGTGGGGAAGTCGGGACCCTTAATATATTCGCAAATATCCGAAAGTTCGGCATCGGGATTGTCTATTAAACAACACATACCGTCAATAACCTCACCCAAATTGTGGGGAGGAATTTCGGTTGCCATACCAACGGCAATACCGCTGGAACCGTTAACTAAAAGTTGGGGAAAACGAACGGGTAAAACGGTGGGCTCCTTCAATCGGTTATCGTAGTTCCAGGCAAAATCAACGGTTTCCTTTTCAATATCGTCCAGCATACTAAGGGAAAGCCTGTTCATTTTAGCCTCGGTATAACGGTATGCGGCGGCGGGATAACCGTCAATATTACCGAAGTTTCCGTGACCGTCTACCAAAGGATATCGTAAAGAGAAATCCTGAGCCATACGCACCATAGCGTCATAAACACTGGCGTCGCCGTGGGGGTGGTAACTACCAAGCACCGCACCCACCGTGTCGGCACATTTTCTGTATGCCTTGTCAGGGGTAAGCCCCTTGTCATACATAGTGTAAAGTATTCTGCGGTGAACGGGTTTTAATCCGTCACGCACGTCGGGGATAGCACGGCCAACCAGCACCGACATAGAATATTGCAGCATACTTTGTTTAACTTCGTCAACAATTTCTACGGGTTTAATATTGGTTTCTTCATCACTTGGCCAATATACATTTTCATTCTTTGCCATTTTCTGCTATCTCCTTTCCTTAAATATCCAAATCGGTAGCAAATACCGCATTTTCTTCAATAAATCTTCTTCTGGGCTCAACCTCGTCACCCATAAGCATAGAGAAGGTTTCGTCGGCAATCTGTGCATCTGCCATGGTAACTTTCAGCATAGTTCTCTTTTCGGGGTCAAGGGTGGTTTCCCAAAGTTGTTCGGGGTTCATTTCACCAAGACCCTTATAACGCTGAACGTCAACCTTGTCGGCTCCGCCTAACTCCTCTGTATAACGGTCTCGCTCCTCGTCGGTAAAAGCGTCAAAATATCTCTTGCCCTTTGATATCCTGTAAAGGGGAGGCTGTGCCAAATAAACGTGACCCGTTTCAATGAGTTTCGGCATATAACGGAAGAAAAATGTGAGAAGCAGGGTTCTTATGTGGCTTCCGTCAACATCCGCATCCGCCATAATAACAATTTTATCGTAACGGAGTTTTTCAATATCAAAATTCTCGGCAATTCCCGTTCCCAAGGCAACCACAACAGGGGTCAACTTGTCATTTCCGTAAACCTTGTCAACACGGGCCTTTTCAACGTTAAGCATTTTACCCCATAAAGGCAAAATTGCCTGATAGGTGGAATTTCTTCCCTCAACTGCCGAACCGCCTGCACTGTCTCCCTCAACAATAAAGATTTCGGTCTTTGTGGGGTCGTTGGAAATGCAGTCCTTAAGTTTTTCGGGCATTCGGGTTTTTCCTGCAATTCCCGATTTACTTCTCTGCAGGTCTCTTGCTTTTTGTGCGGCTTCTCGGGCATTGGATGCGGCAATTGCCTTGTCAATTATAATCTTTGCATCGTCGGGGTTTTCCTCTAAATACTGATAAAGTTTATTATTAACAAGGTCACGCACCAATTTACCGATGGAAGTATTACCTAACTTTGCCTTAGTTTGGCTTTCAAACTGAGCATCGGCAAGTTTAACCGAAACAACCGCCACAACGCCCTCTAAGATATCGTCTCCCTTAAGACGGGCATTGCCCTCTTTAAGTTTTTTGAAATCGAAAGCATATTTATTAACCACATTGGCTAAACTCTGTCTGAAACCTTGTTCGTGGGTTCCGCCGTCAATGGTGTGGAGCGTGTTGGCGAAGGACATAATCTTAGTATCGTAAGAAGTGGACCAAATTAAGGCTACCTCAGCGGTGGAGTCAGCGTCACTGTCGCTGAAATAGATAACGTCCTTATTGATTTTATCCTTTTTCATTCCTTCAAGAATAAATTCAACATAAGATTTAATACCGCCGTCATACTTAAAATCGTCCGAACGGTCGGGTAAATCGGCGTCACTTCTTAAATCCTTTAAAATAACCCTTATTCCCGCATTAAGAAATGCCTGCTCACGAAGTCTTTTAAGTAGAGTATCATAGTCATATCTGATGGTATCGGTGAAAATTGTGGGGTCGGGCTTAAAGGTAACCACCGTTCCCTTTTCCTTTGCGGAGCCTATAACCTTAAGGGGATCTACAACATTTCCCTTTTCGTAACGCTCTTTGTAAACCTTTTCACCGTCACAAACTTCAACCTCTAACCAAGAGGAAAGCGCATTAACAACCGACGCTCCAACACCGTGAAGACCGCCGGACACCTTATATCCGTTTCCGCCGAACTTACCGCCGGCGTGAAGAATTGTGAAAACAACCGTAACGGTGGGAATGCCCTTTTGAGGGTTAATACCAACCGGAATACCTCGTCCGTTATCGGTAACACGAATAACACCGTCATCAAGAATTTCAACGGTGATTTTATCGCAATATCCTGCCAAAGCCTCGTCAATGGCATTATCCACAATTTCGTAAACCAAGTGGTGAAGTCCACGTTCACCTGTGGAGCCGATATACATACCGGGGCGTGTTCTAACCGCCTCAAGTCCTTCTAAAACCTGAATGGAACTTTCGTCATAATTTCCCTCAACAGGGATTTTTGTTTCATTACTCATTAAAATTCGTTTCCTTTCTTTGAGTAAAAATTTTTATAAAATCTTAGACCGCTTGTAAAGCGTGGAGGAAGAAAGTTGGGAAATATAAACCAAAGTGTTTTTCTTTTTTCCGCATAAAACAAAGGATTTTGGAAGTTCAAAAGAAACATTTATAACCTTTTTTTGCTTTTCTGCCTCGTTTAAAAATTTTCTTGTGTGTTTTGAAACGGTGGTACTGTCCAAATCGAAAATACCGATTATATCATCTTCATTTACCACCTGATCAACACCTAAATGGACATACATTATAAAACCTCTCCGCTTTTAATTTGAAATCTTTTTCCCTCTTTCAAATTTTTAAGGGTTTCCGGGTCACAACAACTTAAAAAAGTTTGCATTTCCTTAATATGATTTAAAATAAAATTTTGCCGTTTTGGGTCTAATTCGCTCATAATATCGTCAAGCAAACAAATCGGGTATTCCCCTGTGGTTTTCTTTAAAATCTCAGCCTCTGCAAGTTTTAAACTCAATGCAACACTTCGCTTTTGTCCCTGAGAACCGAAATTCTTAGCCGAAATTCCGTTTATTTTAAATTCCAAATCGTCCCTGTGGGGACCCACAGAGGTTTTATAGGTGAACATATCCTCTTTTCGGGAATTTTTAAGGTCGGTTAAAAGATTTTCGTCTCTGTTTGAGGAAATATATTCTATTTCCAAATTTTCCTGACCGTTTGAAATTCCTTTATAAATTTCAGGTATAAATTCCTTTAGAATTTCAATGTAACGAAGTCTGTATTTAATAATTTTTTCTCCGCTTAGGGCTATTTCATTTTCAAAAACATCAAGGAGCGGCAAAACGGAAGAATTATTTTTAAAATCCTTTAAAATTTTGTTTCTTTGGGTTACTGCCTTGGTGTATCCCCTTAAAATTTCGATATATGTAGGGTAAAGTTGGCAAATAGCCATATCTAAAAATTTTCTTCTGACTTTTGGTCCGTCGCTTAAAAGCCTTAAATCTGTTGGCGAAAAAATAATTGCATTAAATTTTCCCGCCAGGTGAGAAACGGATTTTAGGGGTTTCTCGTTTAAACAGGCAATTCTTTTATCATTTATTTCAATCTGAGCCGATTTTTCTATTTTTTCTGCCTCAAATTCTATTTTTAACCTTGCCTTTTCGCAAGAAAACCTTTTAAGTTCCTCGTCTTTGGCACCTCTGAAACTTTTAGCCCCCGTGAAAAGCCAAATTGCTTCTATTATATTTGTTTTTCCTTGGGCATTTTCACCGTAAATAACATTCATTTCATCACTGGGGAAAATTTTAATTTCTTTAATATTCCTGAAATTTTCGATTTTTAAGGATTTAATCCTCATACAATTTCAAACCCTTGACCGTTAAATTCCACCTTGTCTTTGCTTCTCAGTTTTTTTCCTCTTTGCAGACAAACTTCGCCGTTAACCTTTACCTCTCCCTCCAAAATTACCATTTTTGCTATTCCGCCTGTTGGAAGAAGTCCGGCAAATTTTAAAGCGGAGTCAAGTTTTATAAAATCTTCTTTAATTTCTATTTTTTTATATTCCACTATTTTAACCTCATTGGCATTATCATATATTTGAAGTTTTCACCCTCAAGAGGCATTAACAAAATACCGGCATTAGGTCCGTTAAAAAGAATTTGAATTTGCTCATCTTCAATAGCACGCAATGCATCCAGCAAATATCTGCTGTTAAGACCGATTTCAAAACTTTCGCCCTCTAATTTTGAATTAAAGGTTTCGGTAGCCCTACCCATAGTGGTAGCACAGGTAAAAACAACATTAAGTTCGTTAAAATAACATCTGATAGGTGTTGAAAAACTTTCACTTATAAGCAAAGAAACACGCTCAACGGTATTTATTAAATCCCTTGTGTTAACAACAACCCTTTGTTTATGTTCTTCGGGCAGGGTCTTTTTGTAATTAACAAATTCGCCTTCAATAAGTCGGGAAATAAAATCATATCCGTCAATATTAAAGGAAATGAGGCGGTTTGAAACCTTAATTTCAACCGTTTCACTATCTTCCCCGATAAGTTTTAAAACCTCGGAAACTGCCTTGTTTGAAACTGTGAACTCTATATTTTTAGTTTCCTTAACCTTTTCGGTTCTAACTGCTAAACGGTAACCATCAATACCCACAAGCCTTAAAAGAGAATCCTCAACACAGAAGTTAATTCCCGTTAAAATAGGCTTTGCTCCCTCATTTGTAGCGGCGGCAAAAATGGTTGTTTTAATCATATCAGCCATTATATTCGCCTCAATAGAGATTGAGTTTCCGTCACCCACAGAGGGCATTTCGGGAAAATCGGTGGCATTCATACCTATAATATCAAAATTAGCCTCACCGCTTTTAATGTGGCAATTCAGTCTGTCATCAGTTTCGATTTCAACCTGCAAACCGTTAAGTCTTCTTAAAATATCGGCTAATAAACGGGCATTTATAACAATATCTCCCGCCTTTTCACAATTTGCGTATATTTCCTTTCTCATTCCCATTTCCAGGTTATATGCCACAAGGGTTACCTTGCCCTTCTCGGCAGAAAGTAAAATTCCCTCTAAAACAGGCATTGAAGTTTTGCTTCCGACAACCCTTTGAAGTTTTGTAACCGCTTCTAAAAGGGAAGCCCTCTCAACTGTAACAAACATAAAATTTCCTCCTAAAAGAGATAAGTAAAATCAGTAGTAGTAATAAGGGGTGTTAATAGTGGGGAAAAGTGCTGAAACCCAACTGAAAATCTATATTTCAGGCGGTTGATAAAAAAAGGATAATTTTTTATTAACTCGTATAAATTTTTTTATTAACACCCTTATTTATAACTTTCCTGTTAATTAAGGTTAATAAGTCGAAAAAAATTATAATCCGCCTTCGCTTTGACTTCTTAAATTTGCAATCAAATCGTCAACCAATTCTTTTTGATAGGGTTTATCCTTTAAAAATTCTTCAATCTTATTAACATTGTAAAGAACTGTAGTGTGGTCTTTGCCGAAACTTTCTCCTATTGCCTTGTAAGACATATCGGTGGTTTCACGTGCTATATACATAGCCACCTGACGGGCAAGCACCAGTTCCGCCGTTCTGCGGTTGGAAAGAATATCACTTTCGGAAACATTATAGGTGTGAGCCACTTCGGAAATAATCTTTTCCACCTTAATGGGTTCGGGCTTAGTGTCACTTATAATGTCCTTAATAATGCTTTGAACCGTGGAAACGGTAGGGGTTTTCTTTTGAATTGAAATATAAGCCTGCAGTTTTGAAACAACACCGTTTAATTGACGGGTATTTGATTTGATGTTTTCGGCTATATAAAAGGCAATGTTTTCGGGAATTTCAAACCCGCCCTGCTGTGCCTTTTTAAGAATAATACCAACACGTGTTTCAAAATCGGGTGCGAGAATATCGGCAAAAAGACCGCCCTCTAAACGGGAACGAATTCTATCGTCCAACGTTTTTATATCCTTAGGAGGTCTGTCCACCGTAACCACAATCTGCTTATTGTGTTGAATAAGTGTGTTAAAGGTGTTAAAGAATTCTTCCTGGGTTTGTTCTTTTCCCGCAATAAAATGAATATCATCTATTAAGAGAACATCTGCATTTCTAAAGCGGTTTCTGAAATCCTCAATGGTGCCGATACCGAGTTTTCCGTCCTGCAAAGCGGTGATGAGTTGATTTGTGAAATCTTCGCTGCGGATATATTCTATTCTTTTATATGGGCAGTTTTTCTTCATAAGATTTTTAATTGCCAACATAAGGTGGGTTTTGCCCACTCCCGACGGACCGTAAATAACAAGCGGATTATAACTTGAAATAACGGCGGGAGATTCCGCAACCGCTAAAGATGCGGCATAAGCAAAATGATTGTTGGACCCCACAACGAAATTTTCAAAGGTGAAAAAGTCTTCAAAAGAAAGACCTTCGCTGTATTTTTCCGCTAAAATAATATCCTCTTCCTCTGCTTCAACAACAAAGGTTATTTTAACGTCAAACCCCATGGCGGCTTTTCCGCTTTTTTCGAGAATTTCGGTATAGTTTTGCTCTAAAATATCCCGCTCGTAATCCTCTTTGCAGGCAATCGTCATTTCGCCGTTTTGAAAGGATACGGGTTTAAGTTCTTCAATAAAACAATCAAAGGCAACCTGAGTAATGATTTTCTTACATTCTTCACAGATAAGTTGCCAGATATCAGACACCGAAGTAACTGCCATTTTGTATTTCTTCCCTTCATAAATTAACATAAAATTCAATACTTCTCCATTCTTTAAAATTATAACACAAAACGCAGATTTTTTCAACTTAAATTAAGGAAAAACTGCATAATTTTTTATACTTTTTTTTGCACTTTTAAGGAGTTGAAAAAAATAAAAATGAAACGGGGTATTTTCAGAATTACAGTAATAAATCTAATCTGCATTTTATGTGTTTTTTATTTTTCTTTCAGTATTTTTAACCCCGCTGAAAGCCTGACCGTTAATAAGAAAGAAGAAACAACCGAAAATGTAAACGGGGAAATTGAAAATAATGAAGAAACCGAGAGTATTACTTCAAAACCGGAAGAAACTTCTTCAAAAGAAACCGAAAATAAAGAAGAACAGCAAGCCGTTGAGACCGGAGCCTCGGCGAAAAAGGGTGAAATCATAACCCAATATAATTCTCCCTATTCGGCACCTTTAAGTTACGATTCGGTTTATATGAAGAATAATACGGATTTGGATATAAGCATAAAAAAGTATTTGGAGGGCAAAATTAGTTTTAGAATTGAAAAATCAGAAGAACCTCAGGTGCTAATCCTCCATACCCACGCCACCGAAACCTTTAAAACCGACGATAATCCCTATTTCACCGAAGATTTTTCCTCCCGAAGTCAGGATAATTCCAAAAATATGGTGTCGGTGGGAAAGATTGTGGCGGAAAAATTAAATGAAGCGGGAATTAAAACCCTCCACGACACAACCCTTCACGACTCTCCCAGTTACTCTAAAAGTTACTCCCGTGCAGCGGCAACCATAAATGAATATCTTAAAAAATACCCATCTATAAAGGTGGTGCTGGATTTGCACCGAGACGCCGTTTCAAAGGAAAACGGGGATAAGGTTAAACTACAAACCGAAATCGGGGGCAAAAAGGCGGCACAGGTAATGCTGGTTATGGGTTCCCAAAGCGGGGGAGTTACCAATTTTCCAAATTGGGAGGAAAACTTTAAACTGGCAGTAAAACTTCAGCAAAAAATAGAGCAAAAATACCCAACCTTGGCACGTCCGTTAATGTTAATGTCTAAAAACTATAACCAAAGCCTTACCACCGGCTCCTTGCTTATTGAATTAGGCACCGATGTTAACACATTAGAAGAGGTTCATTATTCGGCGGAAATGGTGGGAGAAAGCATAGCAGAACTCTTATCCTCACTGCAATAATCCATAATCAATAATTCATAATGCTTAATGCGTAATGCGTAATTGAGATTCTTCGCTCCGCTCAGAATGACATTGCTTTTGTCACCCTGAGCAATGCGAAGGGTCTCGTTGCAATTTAGATTTTGCCTTGAGATTCTTCGGCAACGCTCAGAATGACAACCACACATTTTGACAACCCCTCCGCCTCGTTCCTCAGCACCTCCCCTGCAAGCATGGGAGGTAAGTTTAGAAGCAACCCCCTACCTCCCATATTTATAGGGGAGGGGGACCGCTTGCGGTGGAGGGGTTATTCTTTTGCAATTCGTAATGAATAATTTGAGATTCTTTGCTTCGCTCAGAATTACATTGTAGGGGTCGGCGGTTTCCGACGACCCGATATCTGCCGTCTGAATTGTCATTCTGAGGAACGAAGTGACGAAGAATCTTGATAATTTTTATCTCTTACTTTTTGAAAGGACAGGCTATGAAACGAAGCACAAGGATATTTTTCAGAAGTTTTTATATTTCCGGTATTGTGGCATTTTGTTTGATACTCGGAATTTTCGGCATAATGAAAGCCTATGAGGGAATACGTCTCACAGGCTTCGGTGAATACCGCAGTGCAATAGAAATTGACGAGGGCGGTATTAAAATATTTGATTTTACTCTAAGGTTTTAATGTTAAGGTCTCTCAGTTGAACATCGTCAACCTTAGCGGGAGCCCCCGACATTGGCTCGCTGGAGTTGGAAACCTTGGGGAATGCGATAACATCACGCAAACTGTCGCATCCGCACATAAGCATAACAAGGCGGTCAAGACCTATTCCCATTCCTCCGTGGGGAGGAGCACCGTATTTAAAAGCGTCGGTTAAGAAACCGAATTTTTCGTGAGCCTCCTCGTCGGAAAGCCCCAACGCCTTAAACATTTTAGACTGCAAAGCGGGGTCGGTTATGCGGATAGAACCGCTGGAAAGTTCCACTCCGTTAAGCACCAGATCATAAGCCTTGGCAAAAACCTTTTCGGGGTCACTGTCAAGATACGGAATACTTTCGTCCAAAGGAGCGGTAAAGGGGTGGTGCATAGCATCCCAATTTCCTGTTTCCTCGTTGTATTCAAAGAAGGGGAATTCGGTAATCCAGAGGAAATTATAGGTATCGGGAATAATGTCAAGCCGTTTTGCAACCGTTAAACGAAGTGCACCGAGAACAGAAAGGCAAAGGTTCTTTTTGTCTGCCACCATAAGCACCAAATCCCCCTTTTCGGCACCTGTTCTGTCGATAATTTTCTGCATTTCTTCCTCGGTCATAAATTTTGAGAAAGAGCAGGCGGGAGTGTCCTCAACCCAGCGGATAAAGGCAAGACCTTTGGCACCTATTCCCTTGGCGGTTTCGGTTAGTTTGTCAATTTCCTTGCGGGTGTAGGTTTGGGCGGCACCTTTGGCACAAATTGCCCTTACGGTTCCGCCGTTCTTAACGGTATCGGCAAAAACCGAGAAACCGCAGTTTCCTACAATATCCGACAAATCCTTGATTTTCATATCAAAGCGGGTGTCGGGCTTGTCGGAGCCGTAGTCATTCATAGCGTCAACATATTTAAGCCTTGGCAGAGGAGTGGGGATATCCACATCCAAAACCTCTTTGAAAAGACGTTTTATATACCCTTCGGCAATGGAATATACATCTTCAGGCTCCACAAAGGACATTTCAAGGTCAATCTGTGTAAATTCAGGCTGTCTGTCGGCACGCAAATCCTCGTCACGGTAGCAACGGGCTATTTGCATATATCTGTCAAACCCCGAAAGCATTAAAAGTTGCTTATATAACTGGGGCGACTGGGGCAGAGCAAAGAAACTGCCCTTGTGAATACGGGAGGGAACGAGATAATCCCTTGCACCCTCGGGGGTGGACTTAATAAGGGTGGGGGTTTCAATCTCGATAAAACCGTTTTCGTCAAAATAGTCTCTTGTCACCTTGGTGATTTTATGGCGAAGCAAAATATTTTTCTGAATATCGGGGCGACGCAGATCCAAATATCTGTATTTAAGTCTTAAATCTTCCCCTGCGTTGCTGTTTTCCAAAATTTCAAAGGGCGGGGTTTCGCTTTTGCCCAAAATTTTAAGGTTTTTCACCTCAATTTCAATGTCGCCCGTTGGAATTTCGGGGTTAATTGAGGAACGGACACGCACAACGCCCTCAGCCATAACAACAAATTCACTTCTGAGGGTGGACGCCTTTTCAAAAAGACCTTTCTCGGTGGTTTCGTCAAAGGCTAACTGAACAATACCCGTTCTGTCCCTCAAATCGGCGAAAATCAAACCGCCCAAATCTCGGTTTCTTTGTATCCAACCGCAAACGGTAACGGTTTCGCCGGCATTTTCTTTTCTCAAAACACCGCAGTAGTGACTGCGTTTTTGACCCTCTAATCTATCTAACATAAAAATCACCTCGTAACAATGCTTAATGCGTAATTCGTAATTCGTAATGCGTAATGCGTAATGCGTAATGCGAGATTCTTCGCTTACGCTCAGAATGACATTGCTTTTGTCACCCTGAGTGAAGCGAAGGGTCTGGTTGCAATTTAAAACTTTGAGATTCTTCGCTCCGCTCAGAATGACCTTGTAGGGGTCGGCGGTTTCCGACGACCCGATATCTGTCGTCTGCTATCTGTAATCTGCCGTCTGAATTGTCACCCTGAGTGAAGCGAAGGGTCTGGTTGTATTCTAGATTATTTGAGATTCTTCGCTTCTCTCAGAATGACAACTGACTTCGGCAACGCTTAGAATGACATTTTATTAGAAAACTTCCGCTATACTTTCAAACAGTATTTTTCTTAGTTCCTCGCCCAATTCTTCCACTATTTCGGCTAAGGCAATTTCTTTTTCGGCGGAATTCGACATATTTTTCAATGTTGCTTTTCCGCTTTCCACTTCATTGTCGCCCAAAACAAGGGTAAATTTAGCCCCGATTTTGTCGGCATATTTCATCTGAGCCTTAAGTCCTCTGCCGCAAATATCGGTTTGAACCTTATAACCCTCGTCACGAAGTTCACGGCACAAAGCACTTGCTTTTAAAATGGCATTTTCTCCCAAAGTGGCGATAAATAAATCGCAGGTGGGAGCCTTTGGCAGTTCCGCATTTTGGGCGGAAAGAACCATCATAAGACGTTCAATTCCCATGGCAAAGCCTAAAGAGGGGGTTTTGGGTCCTCCCATTTGACCTATAAGACCGTCATAACGTCCTCCTCCGCAAACGGTGGACTGGGCACCGATATCCCCCGACACAAACTCGAAAACCGTGCGGGTGTAATAATCAAGCCCCCGAACGATTTTGGGATTAACCTTATATTCAATTTGCATAGCCTCAAGGTTTGCCTTAACCTTTTCGAAATGGTCACGGCAGTCGTCACAAAGGAAGTCGATAACCACGGGGGCATTTTCCGCTATTTTCTTACAAACAGGACTCTTGCAGTCAAGAATTCTCATGGGGTTGCGGTCGAGCCTGTCCTTACAGGTGTCACAAAGGTTTTCCGCATTGGCGGAGAAATACTCTTTCAGTGCCTTGTGGTATTCCTTGCGGCATTCGGGACAGCCGATGGAATTTATTTCAAGGGAAATATTTTTAATTCCGATATTATCCAAAACGGATTTTGCAAGGGAAATCACCTCGGCGTCGGCATTGGGAGCGGCAGCACCCACACACTCCACACCGAATTGGTGGAATTCTCTCAGTCTTCCTGCCTGAGGCTTTTCATATCGGTAGCAACCGCCGATATAACAAAGTTTTTGGGGCAGGGCACCGTTTACAAGACCTTTTTCAATGGCAGAGCGGATAACACCGGCGGTCAGTTCGGGTCTAAGGGTAATGGAACGACCCCCCTTATCGTCAAAGGTATACATTTCCTTTTGAACAACGTCGGTAGTATCCCCCACGCTACGCAAAAAGACCTCCGTGTGCTCAAAAACCGGCACACGGATTTCCTTAAAACCGAATTGCAGGGCAGTTTCCAGCATTTTGCTTTCCACAAACTGCCATTTATTACTCTCCTCAGGGAGAATATCATTAGTGCCTTTAATGGCACGGTTAATTTCAGACATATTAAAACTCCAAGTGATAATCTTATTTGTTTTCCTTTAAAACCTCACGCCAGTCGAGGTCGCCTCTCTCCAAACCGTGAATAATCATTTCGGCGGTGGCAATATTGGTGGCAACGGGGATATTATGAATATCGCAAAGACGCAGGAGCATCTGCTCGTCAGGCTCGCTGGGTTTTGCGGTTATGGGGTCACGGAACATAAGAAGAAGGTCGATTTCGTCACAACCGATACGGCTTGCAATCTGCTGAGAACCGCCTTGTGACCCACCTAAAAAGGTTACAATATCAAGACCTGTCGCTTCGGAAACCAGTTTGCCTGTAGCACCGGTGGCAACAAGACTGTATCGGCTTAGAATACCGCAATAGGCAATACAAAACTGAACCATAAGTTCTTTTTTGGCGTCATGTGCAATAAGGGCAATCGTCATTTTCAAAACCTCAAATATTTTTTAAATTTTTCAGTGGTATGTTTTTATACCGGAGTCTCTCTGCTATTCGCAAAAACGCCTGTGCAGGTTTACCCCTTTTTTTCAGCGTGTGCTTTACGGATAGGTTATTTACTTCCTCGCTTTCGGGAACAATTCCCAAAAGACGGATGGAAGCCGTGTCAATAATTCCGTCAATGCTTCGGTATTTCAGTTTTTTATGCTCTTTCAGATTAAAGCGGTTGATAATAAGGCGGGAGTTAAGTCCCATTTCCGCCAAACCCCGTCCCACCGCAGATGCCGCCCGAACACAAACAGGGTCCGGCGTGGCAACACATAAAAATCGGGTTTTTTGGGGCATTAAGGAATAAAGAGAAAAATCAAGCCCCGCAGGGAAATCAAAAATCACAACATCAAAAGAGGCGTCTGCTCTTCTGACAAACCTTTTAAATAATTCAACGTCAATCTGACCCACAACCTTGGGAGCGGGAATAAGGCTTAAATTCTTAATATGGGTTTCATAAGCCGAATCGGCAATGTCCTTCGAAACCAATGCATCGCAAAGGTCGGAAACCGCAGAGCCTTCAAGACTGAGCAACAGGTCAAGGCTTCCCAGTCCCTCATCCATATCCACAAGCAGAACCCTTTCACCCATACCGGCAAAAGTAATTCCTAAGGATACCGAAACACTGGATTTTCCGACACCGCCCTTTCCGGAGGTGGTGGCTAAAACAAGACCCATATTTTCCCCCTCATTTCAATATATAATTTTACCATATTATAATACCGTTGTCAAATTATTTTAGTCGAGCACAACAAAGGGCATATTTTCACCACCGTAGTCGGACTCGGTAAAGAAGTAGGCATCCAACAAATTTTTAACAACAGTACCTGCGGCGAAGCCCGAAGCACCGTGTTCCAAAACAACCGAAATTGCAATTTCGGGATTGTCAAAGGGAGCAAAGGCAATAAACACGCTGTGGTCCGCCTTGCCGGTAACCTGACTGGTACCCGTTTTACCACCCACCTTAATGGGGTAATTTCCGAGGGTTGCCTGACCTGTACCGTCCACAGTTACGGAAAGCATACCTTCTTTAACCGCACTGAGGCTTTTTTCGCTGATGTTTACCTTATTTTTAACTTCGGGTTTAAATTCCTTATATGTTTCGGACATATCGTACGAAACAATTCGGTTTATAAGGCTTGCTTTATAGTGGTTTCCGCCGTTTGCCAAGGTGGCGGCATAGTTTGCTAACTGAAGCGGAGTGAAGGCGTTCAACTGACCGATGGAAACTTGGAGAGTGTCGCCCCCCACGCCGTTGGATTTCGGCTCTAAAATAATTCCCGAGGCATCGTCCACCTCGACCCCTGTTTTAACACCTAAACCGAACTGCTTGAAATAGTCGGTAAGGGTAATGGCACCCACACGTCTGCCTAACTCAAAAAAGAAGTAGTTGCAACTTTTTGAAAGGGCGGTGGTAAGTCCGATACTTCGGTGATATCCCATACAACTGGGTTGATAATCGCCGAACAGAGTATATTTTTTACTGCAGAAAATATGCTCGTCGGTAGTGTATAGTCCGTTATCCATAGCGGCGATTGCCACAATGGGTTTAATGGTGGAGCCAATGGGATAAACACCCTGAAATGCCCTGTCGGTCAAAGGTTTATCGGGGTTTTGGGACAAAGCGGTATAGTTTTCGCCTAAGGTGGCGGAATCATATGTGGGGTAGTTTGCCGCCGTTAAAACACCGCCGTTTTTTATATCCACAACAACCGCACTGCCCGCCCTTGCGGTGCCGCCTTTACTTTGAAGGTCCCGAACGGTTTCTTCAAGGGAATTTTGGGCAATTTTTTGCATATTCTTGTCAAGGGTAAGCATAATTGTTTTGCCCGCCTTCGGCTCAACGGTCACTTCCTTTGAAATGATGTTTCCGTCCTTATCCAAACGGTAGGTCATTTCGCCGTCGGTACCCCTTAGGTATTCTTCACCCCAGGCTTCAATTCCGCTTTTTCCCACTTTATCGTTATAGGAATAGCCTTTTTTGCGGTATTCCTCCCATTCTTCCTTGAAAATGGGACCCACCGAACCGATAAGGTTAACGGCAAGAGAGGTGTCGGTATACTGCCTGAAAGGAACAACCTCAACCGTAACACCCGACAGAAGAAAGGCGGATTCGGATATTTTAAGCATAAGTTCGCTCGGTATGTCCTCCGCAAAGGTGTAGGGGTAGGAAACGGAGAAATCCTTAATGTCCATACTGTATCTAACACCCATAATTTTGCGGAGAGCGTCGCCGGAATAGTTCTCTAATTCATATTTTTCCACCATTTCGTCTATGCAGTTTTGGGGCGTTGCATAGTGGGCTAACTTTAGTTTTTTAACAAGTTGGCCGGTGTCCCCGTCCTCTGTGAAGGTGTAAGGCTCGGTTTTAGAAATGGGCAATTCGTCATTCCACTCGGTGTCCGCTTGCTCTAAGAGGTTAACAAGGGTTAAAATAACGTCATTTAGATTGTCTTTAACGTATGCTTTGTTGAAAACAATGTTGTAACCGTCTCGGTTAACGGCAATCTGCCTGCCGTAGCGGTCAAGAATTTCGCCGCGAGGTGCCTTTATAACCGTTCTTAACACCTGTGTTGCACCGTCGTTTTTACTGTCAAACTCCTTATTGTCGGCATTTAGATAATATGTTCTGAATGTAAACGCCAACATAGCAATAACGAGAATCACCGATAAAGCGGTAATTCCTCCTTGATTTTTCTTCTTAAAGGGCAAACTTCACACCTCTTTTCTTTTAGAATTCCGATTTAATTTTGGTAAAATGTTTAAAAATAAAGTAAAAAGGAATAACCGTAAAGGCAGTATAAATGCTTGAAGGCAGGGAATATTTTAATAAATATTCCAAATTACTGCCAAAAGACAGCCCAAAGGCGATAAAAATTAGCCAATAAAACAAATAATAGATAACCGAGATTAAAAGGCAGAGAAAAACGGTAGCCTTTAAATTGCGGTTGAAAACCCTCTCCGCCAAAAGATTGCCGAGCACCGCCAAAAGCATAAGGCAAACAGTGTTAAAACAGTAACTGCCAAGTGTTACGCTGTCCAAAACAATTCCGCAAACAAGACCTGCCGCCGCTGAACGGGAAAGGGAGGAATATCCCGAAAAGGCGGTGAGCAGACTTAAATATAAAAGAGGATAGGCACCGAAAATGCTGAGATTTATTCCCGACCCCGAAAACAGGGTGAGAGAAAGAAAAAACATAAGAAATATAACGGCGGAAATTCCGTAGTGTCTTTTTTTGGTCATTTCGGCACCTGCCTTTCTAATTCGTAATGCTTAATTCGTAATTCGTAATTGAGATTCTTCGCTGACGCTCAGAATGACACGGGGGTTGATTTCCAATGTCATTCTGAGGAACGAAGCGACGAAGAATCTAAATGGGAAATTTTTGTAATTAAAGATTCTTCACTTCGTTCAGAATGACATTGTAGGGGTCGGCGGTTTCCGACGACCCTATGTCTGCCATTTGCTATCTGTAATCTGCCGTCTGAATTGTCACCCTGAGCATAGGGTCGGGACTTGTTGCAAATTTATTTCCCGGGAACCAATCCGCCCTGACCCTCAAATTCGGTAATAATCATAACATCACGCAAACTGCCGAAATCCACAAAGGGTTCAACCGTTGCGAAAATTGAGGTATTATACTTTTCGCTTCCAATGGAACGAACCGTCCCGATGTTAAGTCCCTTCGGGAAAATACCCTCGCCCGAAGTCACAATGTAATCTCCCACCGAAACATTGCAGGAACGGGAAAGATTGTAAAGTCCTGTCAGTCCCTCTTCTGCGGTGGAAACATCGCCGTAAAGCACACCCGAGTCGCTTGTTCGGTTGTCAAGCGCACCTAAGGTAATGTCGGGGTGGAGAATGGTTGTCACCTTAGAGGTGGAAAGCCCCACCTGAGAAATATATCCCACAAGACCTGCCTCGGTTATAACAGGGTCGTATTTTTCCACACCGTGAACGCTTCCCTTGTTAAGGGTGAAACTTTTAAAGGGGTCCTTTTCCTCCTTAAAAATAAGGGTTGCCTCGGTAAACTTAAAGTCGGGGTTGTTTTCCTTGATTTCAAGGTAGTTTTTATAAAATTCATTTTCCTTTTTCAGTTTCTCGTAATCGGTGATTTGGGCACGCAGTTCCGCCATTTCGCTTTCAAGTTCCGAATTTCTTATAAGTGCTTCGTTTCCCTCGGTAAATGAGGAGAAAAAATCCTCAACCCCTTGGGAGATTTTCACAAAAGCCGTTCTAAAGGGGGCGGTAACCGTACCGATTAGGTCCGACTGGGGAGAAAGTCTGCTCCCGAAAAGGGCGGATACAATGCCAATAACCAACAGACAAAGGGTAACGCCGAGGATTATTTTAAACTGTCGGCTTCGAAAGAAAAAACGCATTTTTCACACTCCGTAAAAGCACAACCGACAAATTTCGGTTGGCATAGTATTATCTGTATCTCTTTCCTCTGCGGAAAACATAGTTTTCAAAACCGCTGTCGTTTTCAAGGCGTTTTGCCGTTCCCAAAACAACACAGTCAAGAGGGTTTTGTGCAACGGTCACGGGAATACCCGTTTCCTCGGCAATAAGTTCCGCAAAACCTCTGAGCAATGCTCCGCCGCCCGTGAAGGTAATACCCCTGTCGATAATATCGGCGGAAAGTTCGGGGGGAGTTTTTTCCAACGTCACACGAATAGTGTCAATAATCTGGTTAATGGGATCCAAAATTGCCTTGCGGACTTCGGCAGAGGTGATAACCACGTTGGCAGGAAGTCCGTCAACCTGATTTCGTCCCTTAATTTCAACGCTTCCCTCGTTTTCATAGGGTTTTGCCGAGCCTATTTCAATCTTAATCTGCTCTGCGGTTCGGTTGCCGATAATGAGGTTGTGTTTACGGCGGATATAGTTAATAATCGCCTCGTCAAAATCGTCCCCAGCAACACGGATGGATTGGGCGGTAACGATATCTCCTAAAGATATAACCGCAACTTCGCTGGTGCCGCCGCCCACGTCAACAATCATATTGCCGGTGGCGTCACCTACAGGAAGACCTGCACCGACTGCCGCCGCCATAGGCTCTTCCACCAAATCTATTTCCGATGCACCTGCCATTTTTGCCGCATCCACAACGGCACGGCTTTCAACCTCAGTAACCCCCGAGGGAATGCAGATAACCATTCTCACACGGGAGAAAAAGGAGCCTTTAAGGGCGATATTAACAAAACGCTTAAGCATAGCGGCAGTAACATCAAAGTCGGCAATAACGCCGTCCTTCAAAGGGCGAACCGCCACAATGGAGCCGGGTGTTCTGCCAATCATTTCCTTGGCCTCATGACCCACGGCACGCACGGCATCGTTTCTGATATCATAAGCCACAACCGACGGCTCTCTCATTATAATTCCTTTTCCTTTAAGGCAAACCAAGGTGTTTGCGGTTCCAAGGTCAACCCCGATATCTCTTGTAAACATAACTTTTAAGCCTCTCCTTTATTTGGTACGATAAATCTGACTGCCTCTTTGATATTTTGAATAACAACCCTTTGGTCGGAAGCGGCGTGTTCCCCGTCAAGGGTCCAGTCAAGCCCGCCGCAACCCGAAACTATAAGTTTGTCCGTATGGAAAAATTCCATACCCTCTCGGTCTAAATCGTGTTTTAAAATTCCGTCAACCAATGGCTGGAGTTTCAAAATGTTTGAGGGGTTTTTAATGAGCAAAACCTCAAAAAGTCCGTCATTCAGTTTAACAATCTTCTCGCTGAATTTAACAATTCCCCCAACGCTCATAGAGTTGGAAACGGCACCGAAAAGGTATTCATCCTCATAAACCTTGCCGTTTGCCTCGAATTTAAGGGGTATGGGTTTAATGTTGCCCAACGCCTTAACACCCTCAAAGAAATATGCCGCCTGACCCAAAACGTTTTTAACCTCTTGGTTTGCGGAATAAGATGCAGAAGTAAATGCACCGAAAGACGCAGTATAGGTGAAATAATCATTTCCGAACCGACCGATATCTAAGGTGATTTCTTTACCGTTCACAATATCCTTGGCGGCACTGCGGATGGTTCTGGAAATTCCCAGCCCCGAGGACCACTCGTTAAGGGTGCCGGCGGGAATATAGCCGATAGGCGTGTCTATTTTAGCACGCATAAGCCCTGTTATAACCTCGTTAAGGGTGCCGTCTCCTCCGCAGACAACGATAATATCATAGTCCCCCGTTTTAAGGGTTTCTATCTTTCTTGTGGCGTCGCTTCTCGCCTTTGTGGGGTAAACGGTAACGTTATAGTCTGCTTTTGAAAAAATCTCAACCACGCCTAAAAGTGCGGTTCTCATCTTGGCTTTTCCCGAATGGGGGTTGACGATAAGAAGTAAATTTTTCATAAGGCTAACCTCTCAAAAAATGAATAATGAATAGTGAATAATGAATAATTTCGGTGTGACTCCGTCACATTTTATAAATTATGAATTATGCCTTCCGCATTGAGATTCTTCGTCGCTTTGCTCCTCAGAATGACACTGTAGGGGTCGGCGGTTTCCGACGACCCGATATCTGCCATCTGGTATCTGTAATCTGCCCTCTGAATTGTCATTCTAAGCGTTGTGAAGAATCTCTAACAGACCCTTCCTTTCACTCAGGGTGACGGTTTAATTGTCATTCTAAGCATTGTGAAGAATCTCTGATTTAAGAATTATGCATTACGAATTATGAATTGTCAATCCCTCCGCCTCGTACCTCGGCACCGTCTCGGCTCCCGCTTCGGTCGGTGCTTCTAAACTTCGTTTAGAGGTTGCCACTGCGGGCCCGCACCCCTGCAAGCATGGGAGGTAGGGTTTCAATCAGACTTACCTCCACTGTTTACAGGGGAGGTGGCACGACGAAGTCGTGACGGAGGGGTTTTAATTACGCATTACGCATTATAATTTATGGGCAGGGTTGCGGTGGCATTAAGGTCCTGACCCGCAGTGTTTCCGCTTTCATATTCATAAAAGCCCTGAACCCCCACCATTGCGGCATTGTCACCGCAGTATTTAAGGGGCGGAAAATAAAGTTCAAGGTTTCTTTCCTTGCACTCCTCCTCAAAACGGGAGCGAAGTTCGCTGTTGGCGGAAACTCCCCCCGCAAGGGCAATCTTAGTGTAACCCTTTCTCTCTGCCGCCTTCAGGGTGGCGGTTATAAGAATATCGCAAACCTTTTGGCGAAGGGTTGCACATAAAACGGGAATGTCCACCTCTTCGTTTCTTTGGTTTGATTTGTGAATTAGGTTGATAACGGCGGTTTTAAGCCCCGAAAAACTGAAATTTAAATCGTTTTCCCCTGTTTTCGGTGTGGGCAGAGGGTATTTTTCCCTGTCGGCAACGGTGGCGATTTTGTCTAAAGTCACTCCCCCAGGATATGATAGCCCCATAAAACGGGCTGCCTTGTCAAAACATTCCCCCGCCGCATCGTCCATAGTAGCCCCCAATATATTAAAGTGGGTATAGTCCAAAACTTCGGCAATAACCGTGTTTCCGCCCGACACCAAAAGGCACAAAAAGGGCGGTTTTAAATCGGGGTGGGCAATGTAATTGGCGGCAATGTGGGACCTGAGATGGTGAACGGGAATGAGCGGAACTCCCAAAGAAAGAGCCAGCCCCTTTGCGAAGTTGACCCCCACAAGCAATGCCCCAATAAGTCCCGGTGCAAAGGTTACTGCCACCGCCTCAATGTCGCCGTATGTAATTCCGGCGGTACAAAGAGCCTCGTCACACACCTGACTTATAGCCTCGGTATGTCTGCGTGAAGCAATTTCGGGGACAACTCCCCCGTATTTTTTATGTTCTTCAATTTGGGTTGCAACAATATTTGAAAGCACCTCTCGGCCTCGGCAGACGGCAACGCTTGTTTCGTCACAGGAACTTTCAATACTTAAAATTATCATTCTTAAAACCTCTTTGTTAAAATAAGAGCATCTTCTTTTGGTTTATCATAGAAATTTTTCCGTTTTCCCTCTTCCTTAAAACCTAAGGCGGTGTAAAGGGAGATAGCATTTTGGTTGCTAACCCTGACTTCAAGGGAAACAAAAGAAAGGTTGTTATCCCGAGCAAAAGAGAAAACACGGTTTAAAAGGGCGGTGCCGATGCCTTTTCTTCTTTCCTTTTGGCTGACGGCAACGTTGGTGATATATCCCTCGTCCAAAACGGCGGAAATTCCGATATAACCGACGGTTTTTTCCCCTTTTTTTGCAATAAAGAAAGCGGTGTTTGAGAGCATTGCGTCCCGAAGTGCTGTTTGGCTCCAAGGAGTACTGAAACATTCCTTTTCTAAGTTTTCGATATCCTCTATATCCTTTTCCTCAGCCCTAAAAATCAAGGTTTCGGTGAAAAAATCTTCAGCCGCAAGACGGTCTATTGCCAAAATGATTTCGTCTCGGCATTTTCTGTATCTTTCGGCGTCTCCCCCATAGGGGTCGAAAATGCCGCCGCCCAACATAAAGAGTTTTTCTTTAGGTGCATATAGGGAAAGAACCGTTAAATGAGAGGGGGACATATATAAAATTTTGTCCGCCCAAATAAGGTCTTTAGCGGTCAACTGAACCGAAACGTCATGGCTTAAATCAATGCCCAATTCTCCCATAACCTTAACGGCATTTGGGCTGACACCTCCGCCCTCTGCGGAAAGACCCCTGCTTTCTGCCGTAACATTCGGGAGATTTAAACCGTCCAAATACCTTTCTGCCATGGGGCTGCGGCAGGTATTTCCCGTGCAAATAAAAAGTATATTCATCCCTTTGCCTCTAACCAGTTTTTGCCGAAGTGAGCGTCGGCGGTGAGTTTCACCTTTAACTTAACTGCGTTTTCCATTTCTTCGGACAATAGTTTGCAAACCGCCTCGCCGCAGTCTGCATCACACTCAACAATAAGTTCATCGTGGACCTGTAAAATGAGTTTGGCGGTGGGGAAGTCGGTTTTAAGCCTTTTCCACACCTTAATCATTGCAAGTTTGATAATATCGGCGGCAGAGCCTTGAATGGGTGCGTTGCGTGCCACCCGTTCACCAAAAGCCACCAACATTCGGTTGGAATTTTGAAGTTCGGGCAGATATCTGCGTCTGCCGAAAACGGTGGAAACAAAGCCGTTTAGTTTTGCCTCTTTAATGGCACGTTCCATATATTCCGCAACACCTTTATAGGTGGCAAGGTAATTCTTTATATAACTGTCCGCCTCCTTGCGGGTAACACCTATATCCTTAGAAAGGGAAAAGGCACCGATACCGTAAACAATACCGAAGTTAACCGCCTTTGCACGGCTTCGCATAAGGGGGGTCACAAACTCTAAGGGAACACCGAACACCTGAGAGGCGGTAACGGTGTGAATATCGGTGCCGCTTTCAAAGGCGTTTATCATATTTTCGTCCCCCGAAATGTCCGCCAAAACCCTTAGTTCAATCTGGGAATAGTCGGCGTCACAAAGCACCTTGCCCTCTTCTGCCACAAAGAACTCACGAAGTCTTTTGCCCTCGTTTGTCCTAACGGGAATATTTTGAAGATTAGGTTCCAAAGAACTGATTCGTCCTGTTCGGGCTTCCGTTTGGTTAAAGGTGGTGTGAATTCTGCCGTCCCCCTCTATGCATCCTTGCAAACCGTCGGTATAGGTGGATTTAAGTTTGGATAACTGCCTATACTCCAAAATCAGAGGAATAATGGGGTGAATATTTTTAAGTTCCTCCAAAACCTCGGCATTTGTGCTGTATCCGCTTTTGGTTTTTTTCTTTGCGGGAAGATTTAACTTATCAAAGAGGATACTTCCTAACTGTTTGGGGGAATTGATGTTAAATTCCTCACCTGCCAGACCGTAAATTTCCTTTTCTATATGGGAAATTCTTGTTTCTAATTCTGCGGACATATTTTGCAGTGCCCTTTTGTCCGCCTTAAAGCCCACGGTTTCCATATCCGCCAAAACTCGGGACAAGGGCAGTTCGATTTCCTCTAACAGTTTTAACTGGTTCGTTTTATTAAGTTCGGCAAAAATATTTTTTGATGCCTCGTTTAAACGGCAGGCATTTTTAAGGTATTCTTCACCCTCAAAGTTTACCTTTTCGGTACAGTATTCACCCATAAGGCGGTCGGCTTCATAGGAAGAGGCAGAGGGGTTGCAAAGATATGCTCCGAGCATGGGGTCAAAAACAATATTTTCTGCATTCGGATAGGTTTTCCATATAGCCTTTGCGTTGTGGAGGGTTTTTTCTATATTGCCGTTTTCTAAAATTTCTTTAAATTCGGTTTTGGTTACGGGGAAAACATTATCGCCTACCACCCCTGCGAAGTTTTCCCCCTCGTTATAAAGGGTGATTTTGTCGAAACTTGCGGGACGGCTCTCGGTATAGGTTTTTTCCTCGGTTTCCGTTTCCGCCGAAACTTGGCGGTTATCGGGGGTAAGACCCATTTTTTCCATAAGTTTGAAGAATTCCAGCCTTGTCATAAGCCGAGCCAAATCCCCCTCGTTTCGGGGCTTAACACTATAATCGGAAAGATTTTCGTTTATGGGGGCGGTTTTGCAGATGGTACCTAAGTCCCGGCTTAAATAGGCACTGTCTTTTCCGGCGGTTAATTTGTTCCTAACCCCTTCCTTAATGTCTAAAGTGTCTAAATTTTCGTAGATATAATCCACCGAATGATAGCGGGAAATCAAATCGGTGGCGGTTTTTTCGCCTATTCCCGCAACGCCCGGGATATTGTCGGAAGAATCCCCCATAAGGGCTTTCAGTTCTATCATTTCCTCGGGTGTAAGTCCGTATTTCTCAAACAAAACTTGCCTATTGAAGTTCACATTTTCTCGGTTGCCCACCAAAACAACCCTTGTATTGTCGGATATGAGTTGCAGAGAGTCACGGTCGCCGGTGGAGATAACACATTCCTCCCCCTTTTCTTCGCAAAGGCGGGAAAGAGTGCCTAAAATATCGTCCGCCTCATAACCCTCGCACTCAATACAGGTATATCCCGCAAGGTTCAGCCATTCCTTTAAAATGGGCATTTGAAGTGCCAGTTCTTCGGGCATTCCCTTTCTGCCCGCTTTGTATTCTGCGTATTTCAAATGGCGGAAGGTGGGCTTTTTAAGGTCAAAGGCAACCGCCACACCCTCGGGTTTTTCGGTTTCTATAAGACGGTTTAAAATGTTTATAAACCCGTAAACTGCATTGGTATAAAGCCCATCCTTGGTGGTGAGCAGTTTAATGCCGTAAAAAGCACGGTTTATAATGCTGTTTCCGTCAATACAAAGCAGTTTCAAAATATCACTTCCGAAAAAAATTATATTCCAATGTATTATACCACAAAAAGGGACAAAAGTCATTAAATTTTTTTAAAATTTTGCCTAAAAATTTTTATTTTTTTCGGTCATAAATGTGTTGCGTTCTAAACCGGGATATAGTATAATTAAATCGGCGTTTTAATTACAGTTTGCCACACGAAAGGAAGTTTAGAATGAACACACCACTTGACAATGCAAAATGGATTGCACCGGACAAAAAAACCGCGTCCCCTATAATCACGCGAAATTTCTCGGCAACAAAGGGAGAAAACGCAACACTCACCATAACGGGTCTCGGATATTTCGAGGTTTTTTTAAACGGAAAAAAACTGGGTTGCGATGTGCTGTCCCCCAACCCTACTGACTATGAAAAACGGGAATTCACAAACATTTTATATCCCTGCAAAGACACCTTCACCCACAGAATTTATTATAAAACCTTTGAACTTGATGAACTCAGCGCTCAAAACAAACTGGAAATTCACTTAGGCGGCGGTTGGTATGTTCAGGACGAACGCATTGCCGAGGGTGAAATGCAGTATGGTGACAGGGTTAAATGCATCTATTCCATCGCTTTTGATGATAGAACGGTAAACTCAGACGGCAGCGAGAGTTGGCGGCAAAGCGAAATTGTTTTTTCCAATATTTTCATCGGCGAAATTATTGACCCCACGATTCAATCGGAAGAACGCAAGGTTATTGTTTTAGATAATCCAAAATCCCAACTTTGCCCCGAAATCGGTCCTGCCGACCGTGAAATCCGCACCGTAAAACCGCAAAAAATCGGCAATGTGTACGATGTGGGGGAAAATATCAGCGGTTATGTCAGGATTAAAACCAAGGCAGGATATAAAGGAACCGTAACCCTTCGTTTCAGCGAGGAAATCAAGGAGGGCGAACTTGATTTCGGCTCTACGGGTCACATCCAAGTTACATCTTCGGGAAAACAGCAGATTATGACCGATAAATTCATCTGCGACGGTAGTGAGAGAGTTTTCCAACCCAAATTTGTTTGGCACTGTTTCAGATATTTTGATGTTGAGGGTGAATTTGAAAGTGCCGAAGCGGTTGTCGTTCACTCCGATGTGGCGGTAACCTCCGGCTTTGAGTCGGATAGTGAGGGTTGCAATTTCCTTTATGACGCATTTATCCGAACAGAACTTGATAATATGCACGGCAGTTTCCCCTCCGACTGTCCCCACAGAGAGCGTCTCGGCTACACGGGTGACGGTCAGGTAACAGCACAAACCGTTATGCTTCTCATGGACGCTCGGGAGTTTTACAGAAAGTGGATCAGGGATATTCTTGACTGTCAAGATATAAAAAGCGGTCACATTCAGCACACCGCACCCTTTAACGGCGGAGGCGGAGGTCCCGGAGGTTGGGGTTCTGCCGTTATAATCGTTCCTTACCAGTTCTGGAAGGTTTACGGTGAGAGAGAAGTCTTGAAAGAAAGTTATCCCGCCATGAAAAAGTGGATTGGCTACCTCATAAATCACAGCGAAAACAATCTGGTTGTCCGTGAAGAGGAGGGCGGTTGGTGTTTGGGTGACTGGTCAACCCTTGAAAAATGTACCATTCCCGAACCCCTTGTTAACAGTTATTACTTGGTTGTAACCCTTAGAATGATGCGTGAAATCGCTGAGGAATTGGGCGAATTGGAAGAGTTTGAAACTTTAGGTTTCGAAAAACTTGAGACCGATACCTTAAATGCCATAAAGCAAACCTATTTCACAGGCGATTTTGATAAAACTCAGGGAAGATTGGTTTACGGAGCCGATTTAGGCATTGTCAGCGTGGAGGAATGTGCAAGGTATTATGATGAACTCGGTCATTTCGACACCGGAATTTTCGGCACCGATATTCTTTGCGAACTCCTTTTTGAAAACGGTTATGCCGATGTATTCGGAAAACTGATGGAAAACGATAAGGTCGGCTCATATCTTTATATGAAACGCAACAACGCAACCACCATTTGGGAGTCTTGGAATGGGGCGTCCCGTTGTCACCCCATGTTCGGCGGCCCGGCACGTCAACTTTTCACGGGTATCCTCGGCATAAAGGCAACAGGTCCCAACTTTGAAACCTATGAAATTAAGCCGAATTTGCCTAAAAATATGAACTATGCCAAAGGCTTTATAACCACCGCAAAGGGTAAAATTTCCGTTGAACTTAAACGCAATGGTGACAATGTTGAGGTAAAAACCGACCTGACTTAATGCGAATCAGACGGCAGATAGCAGATGGCAGATAACGGGTCGTCGGAAACCGCCGACCCCTACAATGTTATTCTGAGCGGAGCGTAAGAATCTCAAAGTTCTAAATTGCAACCAGAGCCATCGCTTCACTCAGGGTGACAGTTCAAATGTCATTCTGAGCGGAGCGTAAGAATCTCAAAAAATGAATTAGATTCTTCGTCACTGCGTTCCTCAGAATGACATGGGAAAACAGTTGTCATTCTGAGCGTAAGCGAAGAATCTCGCATTACGAATTACGAATTAAATATTGTCAACCCCACCACCGCAAGCGGTCCCCCGTCTCGGCTCCCGCCTCGGTCGGTGCTTCTAAACTTCGTTTAGAGGTTGCCACTGCGGGCCCGCACCCCTGTAAACAGTGGAGGTAAAGTAAGTAGCAGTTATTAATACCTCCCATGCTTGCAGGGGAGGTGCCGAGGAACGAGGCGGAGGGGTTGTGAAATACAGATCGGCTGTCATTTGCAAGCAAGGAGGTTTGGAAAGTTAAAAGTTACAACTAACTGCTTTATGCAAGTGTAACAAAACTTGCTAAACCCCAACATTTATTATAGAGGCTAAAAAAATAAAGCGGAGAAAATCCTCCGCTTTATTTATGCATTTAAATTCAGCAAACCTCGGCAATGTCGAAAAGTTTCTTAGGTAACTCTTCCCTGTCAGCCGAAACGGTGAAGAGGAATTCAACATCCTCAATGTCGCTGAGTCTTTCAAAGAAAGCAACCAATTCGTCATAATCGCGGCTGCCGATTCTTAAGGTAGCGTCGCCGAAAATGTGGGTAATGTCATTATTTCCGGCTTTAATACCTGCCAACATACCGAAATACTCGCCGTAGCCTGCGATTTTATAAGAATCTGCGTCTATGAGACGGGCTTTATGGGTAACCGAGTATGTCAAAGTGTCACCTTTTTCGATGCAAACAACGTTGCCCAAACTTTCATTGGCGGCATTATTTACCAAGTCTACCAATTTTTTGGTTTTGCCCGAACCTTTTTTTCCGATAATGATTTTAATCATTAAAAACGACTCCTTTATATATATATTCTGCCTTTCGGCAGTAGCGTCCTTAAATTATTTACTTAAGTCTTGCCTCTAACTCAGCCTTTTGTGCCTCGTAACCGGGCTTGCCGAGAAGAGCAAACATATTCTTTTTATAACTTTCAACTCCGGGTTGGTCAAAGGGGTTAACTCCCAGCATATATCCCGAAATTGCACAAGCCTTTTCGAAGAAGTAGATAAGTTCGCCTAAGTTTTCTTCGTCAGCCCTGTCAACATTTATAATAAGATTGGGAACTCCGCCGTCGGTGTGGGCAAGCACTGTACCCTCGAAAGCCTTGCGGTTAACAAAGGACATATTCTTACCGGCTAAGAAGTTAAGACCGTCACCGTTGTTTGCCTCTTCCTCAATAACAACATCCTTATCGCTCTCGCCGATGGTTACAACGGTTTCGAACATCAAACGGCTGCCGTCCTGAACGAACTGACCCATGGAGTGCAAATCGGTGGAGAAGGTAACCGAAGCGGGGAAAAGACCCTTGTTATCCTTGCCCTCACTCTCGCCGAAGAGTTGTTTAAACCACTCTGCCATCATAGTAAAACGAGGCTCGTAGGAAACCAACAACTCAATGGATTTACCCTTGCGGTAGAAAGCGTTTCTTAAAGCCGCATAGGTGTAGCAGGGGTTACAGGACATATCCGCATTATTATATTTAACCATACCTGCCTTAGCACCGTTCATCAGTTTATCAATATCGGCACCTGCGGCGGCAATGGGTAAAAGACCAACGGCAGTAAGAACAGAAAATCTTCCGCCCACATCGTCGGGAACCACAAAGCACTCATAACCTTTTTCGTCGGCCAAGGCTTTAAGGGTGCCTCTTGCCTTGTCGGTGGTGCAGTAAATTCTCTTTGCTGCCTCTTCCTCGCCGTATCTTTCCTCAAGAAGTTTACGGAAAACTCTGAAAGCGATGGCGGGTTCGGTGGTGGTACCTGATTTTGAAATAATGTTAACCGAAACACGTTTGCCCTCGCAGAGAGCCAGAACATCTGCCAAATCGGAACCCGAAATGCTGTTTCCCGTGAAATAAATTTCGGGAACGTCTTTTCTCAAAGAATTGTAATAAGGTCCCTTTAAAAACTCAATAGCGGCACGGGCACCTAAATAGGAACCGCCGATACCGATAACTATGAGCACGTCTGTATCATTTTTTATTTTTTCAGCCGCTTTTTTAATGCGGGAAAATTCTTCCTTGTCATAATCCTCGGGAAGTGTTACCCAGCCTAAAAAGTCGTTTCCGAGACCCGATTTGTTATTAACGGCGTCATGTGCGGAAAGAACCTGGCCTTTAAGACCCTCAAGGTCGTTTTCCCTGATAAAATCAGCGGCAAAATCACAACTAAAACTAATTGCCATTTTAATTCCTCACTTTCGATGTTTCCATTTTACAATAAAGTTGTGAACTTTGCAAGAGTAAATACAAAAATTCACTAAAAGTTTTTATATTTTAAACAATCCCTTTAAAATTTTTCCGAAACTCAAACCAAACGTTCTCTGTTTAATGCTTTCCGTTGCCTTAATGGGGATTTTGCCGATGTTTTCCTCCCCGTTATAAATGTTAACATACCCCACGGTTTGCCCCTTTTTAATGGGAGCGGTAATATTCTTATTCCATTCGGTTTCCTGTTTTATGTCATTTTTTGCGGATTTTTGTGCCAAGAGACTGAGTTCTTCTGTGGCTTTAACTTTAAGGGTTTTCTTTTCAGCCTTTAAAATGGGAATTTCGGTTTCCTTAAGTTCTGCACCGATTTGCCTAAAGGAAAAGTTTGCAAAACCGAAGTCTAAAAGTTTTTTTGCCCCCTCAAATCGGTCGGCGCTGCTTTCCCCCGCCATAACAACCGCTACAAGGCTAAGACCTTCCCGTTCGGCGGTGGCGGAAAGACAGTATTTCGCAACCGAGGTTGTACCCGTTTTAAGACCCGTTGTTCCCTTATAAAATCGGACTAATTTGTTGGTGTTGACAAGTTCGCTTTTGCCGTCTCTTAGAGTGTCCATCCAAACGGTGGAATAGTCTTTGATAAGGTCGTGTTTTATAAGTTCTCCCGACATTATCGCCACATCATTGGCTGTGGTGATGTGACCCTCGGCGTCAAGACCGGTGCAGTTTTTAAAGGTGGTGGAGTTCATACCCAGTTCTTTGGCGCGGGAGTTCATAAGTTCCACAAAGCCCTCTTCGCTTCCTGCCACCAGTTCCCCTAAAGCCACGCAAGCGTCATTTGCCGAGGCTATAACCGTTGCCTTTAAAAGGTCGTGCACCGTCATACCCTCTCCCGGCTCCAGCCAAATTTGACTGCCGCCCATACTGCAGGCGTGCTCGCTGGCATTAACCACGGTTTCAAGGGTAAAATCCCCACGGTCCAGAGCCTCCATAACAAGGAGCAGGGACATAATTTTTGTGATGGATGCGGGAGGAAGCGGCTCGTCGGCATTTTGCTCGTATAAGATTTTGCCGGTGTTCGGTTCCAGCAAAACCGCCGATTTTGCCTTAATATCAAGCACCGTTCCCACCGCCGAGGTCTCGGCGGTTTCGCTTAAAGGCACCTCTAAATCGGTAATATCACATTCGCTGGAAACGGTTTTTTCTGCAGCCGACACCGAAAGCGAAAAAATAAATATAAAACACAAACTTAAAGTCAAGGACAGAACTCTCCTCATAATAAAACTCCCTTTAATGTTAGTAATAAAATATATGTGGGAAAGGAGTCTTTAATTCTACCCTACTTGACACTTTAAAATTATGGTAGTAAAATGTAATGACTAAAGGGAAAGATGTGTTTTAATGAGTAAAAATAAATATAACACCCTAATGTCCAATACCCTGCTTATAAGTATGGGTACCTTCGGCTCTAAAATATTAGTCTTTTTAATGGTGAGGTTTTACACAGGATACCTTACCCCGTCGGACTATTCCACCGCTGACCTTATAACCCAAACCGCCAATCTGCTTTTCCCATTGATTTCGGTGGGAATTGCGGACGGTGTTTTCCGTTTTGTTATGGACGAAAACAGCGATAAAAGAAGTGTTTTCACTTTGGGTTTTTTATGCATAACCGCAGGAGCCTTTGCCTTTTTTGTTATCGCCCCCCTTTTGGGACTGGTGGAGGATTTTAAAGGCTATGTTTGGCTTATTGTGGTTTATACCCTTGCCGCCTGCTACCATTCTCTTTGTGTCAATTATTTAAGAGGTGTGGGCAAAACGGGACTTTTCGCATTGCAGGGAATAATCAACACCGCTTTGGTTATCGGGTTTAACATTGTCTTTTTGGCGTTTTTAAGGTTGGGAATTACGGGGTATGTGCTGTCGGTTGTGTTGGCGGATACCTTAAGCACCGCCTTTTTGGCGGTTAAGGAAAAACTGTGGAATGCCTTTACACCCCACCCCCAAAAGGGACTTTTAAAACCCATGCTTAAATACAGTATTCCCCTTATTCCCACCACGGTTTTTTGGTGGATAACCAGCGTTTCCGACCGATATATGGTTAATGAAATAATCGGAAGCGACGCCAACGGTCTTTATGCCGTGTCTTATAAACTGCCCACCGTTTTAACCCTGGTTTCCACTATGTTTATGCAGGCTTGGCAGTATTCCGCCGTTGTGGAAGAAAAGGGGAACAAAGCCGAACACGCCAAGTTCTTTGAAACGGTTTGGCGGTCTTTTCAGGCGGTTATGTTTCTCTGCGGAGCGGGTATCATAGCACTCACAAAGCCTATGATGAAGGTGTTAACCACCCCCGAATTTTACGATGCTTGGAAATATGTACCTCTTTTGTCGGTTGCTATGGTTTTCACCGCGTTTACTTCCTTTATGGGCACGGTTTACACCCTTAACAAAAACAGCATGATGTCGTTTTTAACTGCATTTATAGGTGCAGGAAGTAACATTGCTTTAAACCTTTTGCTTATTCCGACTATCGGTGTTCAGGGAGCGGCAATCGCAACGGTTGCAAGTTATATGCTGGTGTTTGTTGTAAGGTGCGTAAGCGTTAAGCGGTATATTCCCTTTAAATTGGAGGGTTTGCATTTGATTTTAAATACCGCCATTTTATTTTTAGGCTCCGCCGCACTTATTTTTAACCTTAAATACCAAATACTGATTGAAGTTTTATGCTTGGCAGCTATGGTTCTTCTCAATTTCAAATTCCTTTGGGGATTTGCCGAAAAGATACTGAAAACTGTGTTTCGGAAAATCCGAAAATAACTGACGTTTTAACTGAATAAAGGAAAATAGGTATTTTTTTAAAATTTTTGTAAATTTTTTATTTACAAATGCACTTTATTGTGATAGAATAGTAAAGCAATTATTTTAAAAAAGGGGACTTTATTATGAAATCAATCTTCAAAAAGACCTTCGCCGCAGTAATGGCTTTGGCTATGATACTCGGTCTTACCGCTTGCGGCGGAAAAAACTACACTGCTAAAAACACAGAATATGTAATCGGTTTTTCAGGTCCTTTAACAGGTCCTGCCGCTGTTTACGGTGTTGCAGTTCAAAACTCTGCTCAAATGGCTGTTGACGAAATCAACGCCGCCGGCGGTTTAGACGGTGTTAAATTCAAGTTGCTCGCAACCGACGACACACACGATGCCACCAAGGTTGCCGCCAACTACGCTTCAATGATTGAAGGCGGTATGCAGGTATCTTTAGGTACTGTTACCACCGCTCCCGGTCTTGAGTTCACCAATCTTTCCGTAGAAGATAACGTATTCTTCATCACTCCTTCTGCTTCGGGTGACGATATTCCGAAGAATGACAACGGTTTCCAGATGTGCTTTGCCGACGGTAACCAGGGTAAGGTTGCTGCCGACTATGTAAACTCCACCGACTTCAAGAAAATCGGTATATTCTACAAGTCGGACGATGCTTATTCAAACGGTATCTACAAGCAGTTCAAGGAAAATCTTGATTCTTCAATCGAAACCGTGGAAGCAGTATTCACCGATGCAAACGCAACCGACTTCTCGGCACAGATTTCAACCCTTAAAGATTGCAAGTTTATCTTTATGCCTATCTACTACACACCTGCTTCAATCTTTATGACACAGGCTAAAGACACCGTCGCTGCAGACGTCGTTTACTACGGATGTGACGGTTTTGACGGTCTTGCAGGTCAGTTCGAAGACTTCAGCGTTATTCCTCAGGAAGTTTCAATGCTTTCACACTTCGATTCAAATGCAACCGAGGGTGCCGCTGCCGAGTTCATTAAGAAATATACCGAAAAGTTCGGTGCCGACACACTTAACCAGTTCGGTGCATCTGCTTATGACTGCGTATATGCAATTTACAATGCTATGAAAGCAGCCAAAGACGCAGGCGAAAAAATTGATGTAACAATTTCTGCCGAAGATCTTTGCGAAATACTTAAAGCACAGTTCACCGGTGATTTCTCATACAGCGGTGTAACCGGCAACAACATCAAATGGGAAGATAACGGTTATGTTGCAAAAGAGGCTGTTAAATACACCCTTAAAACTGCAAATTCAGCACAGTAATTGATATTTGTTATAATTAAAATGATATGTTTGCCGGCGCAGATTTTCTGCGGCGGCAAATTGTCATAATAAACATTAGGAATTTTATTATGAAATTTATTGAAACTTTAATTAACGGGCTTAGCGTGGGCAGTACATACGCTATGATAGCCCTCGGCTACACAATGGTTTACGGTATTGCAAAAATGCTGAACTTTGCCCACGGCGATATTATTATGGTGGGCGGATATACAATATTCGTCACTATGACGCTGTCGGGCAGTCCTGTTTTAGGTTTGATTGCGGCTGTTATTTTCTGCGTGGCCCTTGGTATTACTATCGAAAAAATAGCCTATAAGCCTCTGCGTGGTGCGTCGCCCTTGGCGGTGCTTATAACCGCCATAGGCGTTAGTTATCTTTTGCAGTCAACCGCTCAGATAATATTCGGCTCTGCTCCTAAAATGGTAAATGTTGCGGATCTGGGGAATGTGAAGTTCGCCGGACTCAGCGTTCCGGTCTACACCTTGGTTACCCTTGCCTGTTCGGTGGTAATAATGATAGTTTTAAGTCTGTTTGTTAAATACACCAAAACAGGCCGTGCCATGATTGCCGTATCGGAAGATAAGGGTGCCGCTCAACTTATGGGCATAAACGTTAATAAAATAATTATGATTACCTTTGCAATCGGTTCCGGTCTTGCCGCATTTGCAGGTCTGTTTATGCTGATGAAATCTCCCAGCCTTACCAACACCCTCGGTGCTATGCCCGGCATAAAGGCGTTTACGGCGGCGGTTATCGGCGGTATCGGTTCAATACCCGGTGCCATGGCAGGCGGTTTGCTTATCGGCGTTGTTGAGGCTGTTTCTCTCACAATTCCCGCCATTGCTCCCTATACCGACGCTATTGAGTTTTTAATCCTTATTATCATACTTTTAGTTCGTCCTACGGGAATTTTGGGTAAAAAGAGGAGGGAGAAGGTATAATGGCAGGTTTAAAGAATATTAAATGGAAACATTATATTAACTATGTTGTAATCGCTGTTTTTACGGTGGTTTTCACTCTGCTCTCCTTTTCGGGTGCCCTTAAAAGTTCCGATGTATATCTGCTTGAAAAAATTGCAATCGCCATAATGCTGGCGGTTTCCCTTAGTATGGTTGTAGGTTTCCTCGGTGAGTTGTCTTTAGGTCACGCAGGTTTTATGTGCGTAGGTGCCTACCTCGGAGGAAAAACTGCCGTTATACTTGAACCGGTTTTGGGGGAATACCCCACGCTTTTGGTGTCCCTTATTGTGGGCGGCATTGTAGCGGCATTATTCGGCGTTATAATCGGCTTGCCGGCACTGCGGCTCAGAGGAGACTATTTGGCAATCGTAACCCTCGCTTTCGGTGAGATAGTCCGTTCTGTATTTATGAACTCAAGCAGTGAATCTTTCGGCGGTTCCCTCGGTCTTAACACCCCCCGTTTTGACAAAAACACGCTATTCGTAATAGCACTTGTTTTGGTGCTTGCCTGTCTGGCGGTCACACAAAACCTTATCCGCTCCAAACACGGCAGAGCCATAACTTCAATCAGAGATAATGAAATTGCGGCTAAGGCCACGGGTATAAATGTTACCAAATATAAACTTATCGTCTTTACCGTTTCATCCTTTTTTGCAGGTATTGCCGGTGTGCTTTACAGTTACTCCAACTTTACCGTTCAAAGTTCAAAGTTCAGTTATACCTACTCAATAGAGATACTTGTAATGGTTGTTCTCGGCGGTATGGGCAGCATTAACGGTTCAATAATTGCCGCAACGCTGATAACATTCCTCGATGTTAAGTTGCAGACAATTCTCACAGGCAATCTCGCCGTTTTGCAGGATTTGTTCTATGCACTCATACTTATAGTGCTTGTAATTTACCGTAACGCTCCCTCCCTTAAAGGTTTCAGAGAAAAGTATAACCTTAAAAGTTTGTTTGAAAAATTTAAGAAGCAAAATCCGTCAAATATAAAGGATGACGAGGCTAAGTGGGACCGCGTACCCACAAAGATTAAAATGGACGAGGTTTTGTCGGTGGATGTGAAGATTTCTTCACAGAACACACCCGATAAGCCGGAAAGGGAGGAAAAATAATGTCTGATATAGTTTTAAAAACCGAAAATTTAGGCATTTCCTTCGGCGGACTTAAAGCGGTACAAGACCTTAACTTTGAAATTAAAAAAGGTCAACTTTACGGACTTGTAGGTCCTAACGGTGCGGGTAAAACCACGGTTTTCAATATGATAACAGGCGTTTATAAGCCCACAACCGGTAAATTCTGGCTTGACGGCGAGGAACTTACCGGCAAAAATCAGGAAACCATTAACCACAGGGGAATTGCGAGAACGTTCCAAAATATAAGACTTTTCAATAATATGTCGGTTATACGGAATGTTTTGGTGGGTCTTCATAATCAGCCGGAATTTAAATGCGGTGTAATTGCCAGCATTTTGAGGTTGCCCTCATACTTCAAAACCGAAAAGGCTATGCGTCAGCGTGCCAAAGAGATTTTGCGGATAGTAGGTCTTGAGGAAGAAAGAAATAATCTTTCCTGCAACCTGCCCTACGGTAAACAGAGAAAACTGGAAATTGCCCGTGCTCTTGCCACGAGTCCGAAACTTTTGTGTCTCGACGAACCGGCGGCAGGTATGAACCCCCACGAAACCGAAGACCTTATGAAAATTGTAAGACGTATTCGTGATGAATATGATGTGACGATTTTACTTATCGAACACGATATGAAGTTTGTATCGGGACTTTGCGATGAAATCACCGTTCTTAATTTCGGCACCGTTCTGTCTCAAGGAACCCCCGAGGTCGCACTTAATGACCCCGAAGTTATTAAGGCTTATATAGGAGGATAACGCATTATGGCACTTTTGGAAGTTAAAGATTTGTCGGTTTATTACGGCGTTATTCAAGCACTCAAAGGTATAAGTTTTGAGGTAAACGAGGGGGAAATCGTAACCCTTATCGGTGCTAACGGTGCGGGCAAAACCACAACTATGCAAAGCGTAATCGGTCTAATCCCCGCAAAAAGCGGAAGCGTTTTTTATGACGGACAGGATATCACAAAAACCCCCTGCCACAAAATAGTTCACTTAGGTATGTCCCAAGTGCCCGAGGGCAGAAGGGTTTTCCAGGAACTCACCGTTTACGAAAATCTGGTTATGGGTGCATATACCAAAAAGAAAGATGCGGCTTTTAAAGAAGATATTGAAAGAATTTATACCCGTTTTCCCCGCCTTGCCGAGCGTAAAAATCAAATTGCCGGCACCCTTTCGGGCGGTGAACAGCAAATGCTTGCTATGGGTAGGGCTCTTATGTCTAAGCCAAAACTTTTAATGCTTGACGAACCCTCTATGGGTCTGTCGCCTTTGCTGGTTGACCAGGTTTTTGATATAATTAAAGACATCAATAAAGACGGAACAACAATATTGCTTGTTGAACAAAATGCAGGTAAATCTCTGGCAATTTCGGACCGAGCCTATGTTTTGGAAACGGGAAGTATTGTGCTTTCGGGCACAGGTGCCGAACTTGCCGCCAGCGACGATGTTAAAAAAGCATATTTAGGCGGATAAAATTAAATACTTTTTAAATAAAAAACCAACTTGAGACAATGAAATCTCAGGTTGGCTTTTTTATTCCGTATCACATGGTGCCGTTGTCGTTTTTTTCTTTTTAAATAATGCGTATGCATATTCAAAAATCATATCCTGTTTTTTACGGCTTAGATAACTCATTAACTTTAACAGTCTAAGGTCTCTTCGGGTAATGCTTTCGTAATTTTCGTATTTTTTGCGGTATTCTTCCTCGATTTCCGATGTTAACTTCCGTTTCATAAAATTGTTAATTTCCTCTTTTGGGTTTGGTATGCCGAAAATAATCAGATAGGGGTCGACACCGAAGGTATCGCAAATTATTTTCACATCCTCTGCCGAGAAAGAACCTTCTCTTTCCTTTTGGGAGTAGGTGCTTGATTTAAGCCCGAAAAGTTCTCCCATTTGGTATTGGGTTAAATTTTTTTGTTTCCGCAATAGTCTTATTCTTTGGTTGACCGTCATTTTACTTAAATCCATTTTATCACCCGATAATAAAAAAGTGCGTAACCGAAGTCACGCACCGAAAAACGCAACTCCGATTTGTCGCCAAACAAAGCCAAAGAGAATAAGGAAACCCTAATCATCATTGGAAAGGAGTGCATTTTTGCCTAATCCTATTTTCCAATGATGTGTGAATTAAAATAAATATAATAATCCCTTTGTTTGAGTTTCCGTTATTCAACTTTGTTTGGCAATAGTAGTATAACACACAAATTAAAAATAATCAATAATTTTTAAATAATGCCGAAACAAAAGCCTCCCAAG
>JAZNOA010000022.1:0-7128 GCA_045580545.1 Acutalibacteraceae bacterium
ATGAATTGAAGAAATATATTTATTACTACAACAACGAAAGAATTTCCTTAAAACTAAAAGGAATGAGTCCGGTGCAATACCGAACTCATTCACAAGCAATTTAATATTTAATTTTGTCTAAACTTTGGGGTTCACTTCAAAAGTGCGGTTATTTCTTTAACCCATTATTAGGCTAACCGTTTATTCGGTAGCCTCTCTGTTCATATTATAGCAGATTTTATAGATTTGTCAACTGTTAGAGTTTTAAAACGCCTTTGGCATCATAAAACTAAATATGTGTTTAGTTAAAGCGGTGATTTTATCAATGGTTTGGTAAGATTACTGTTTTTGATGTTTTATAGAACTTTGGTAGACATTTGGAAAACATTGAAGTTTATATACTGGACATATTTTTTTATCAATATCTGTATATAATAGGATTTTTTGATTTTTATGATAATACTCGTTACTTATGATTGCTTCATTGACTATTAATAGGTCATCAACTTTCCAGTTGCCTTTTTGCAAACCATATTGGAAAAGAAGACAGGGGACGTATTTTATCTCGAATCAGGAGAGACGTTGATAATGCCTAAAGATATTCCTCATGCAGTTTACGGTGAGGAGCGTTTTAAGATGCAGTTGGTGGTTTCTTACTGAAAATATTTACGAAATTAAAGGAAGTTCAATTTAATCCGACAAACGTATTAAGAATGCTTGGGTATTGTTTATATGATGAAATGGTTTCGAAAGAATAAAAACGCCCAAATATAAACTATTATATCCTTGTAGGCATTTTATATGCCTATAAAATTAAAATGAGTTTATCACACCGATTTGTGATAAACTCATTTTTTCGGTTATGTGCGTATTTATCTTTTAATAAAATATTCCTCATACCAAACAAGGAAGGTGTAAATCGTCCAAACTTTACGCCAGTTATCGGAATTTCCGCCGATGTAATCATTAAATATTTCGTTAATCTTATCAACATTAAAGAATTGCTCGGCAATTTCACTGTTGAAAAGCCGCACAACATCGCCGTTATATCTACTGTCTGCCAACCAAATACGGATTGGAACAACAAAGCCCAACTTCTTTCTAAAGGCAATTTCATCGGGCAAGAGTTTTGCGGCGGCAGTTCTGAAAGCAACCTTGTTTTGCTCCTCGTTTACTTTGAATTCAGAAGGCAGGCGAGAGGCAATGTCAAAAATTCTAAGATCGGTTAAAGGCATTCTAACCTCAACACCCGTCGCCAAACCCATTTTGTCAACATTAAGGTAAATATCACCCTCAAGCCAAACCTTAATGTCCACATCGCACATTTTTGAAAGGGGGTCAAGCCCCTCGTTTTCCTCATAAATACTTTTTACAAGGTCAATGGGAAGAAAATCTTCGTAATAATTTTTGAGGATTTTCTTTTTTTCATCCTCTTTCATAATGTTGGTGTTGCCAACGTAAAATGTCTTAAGGTTGTCCCCATAACGCTCGGCATTGCGATACATATTGTATCCGCCGAAAAATTCGTCAGCACCCTCTCCTGAATAGCAGATGCTTGTATGCTCGGCTGCAGCCTTGCAACCCAATGCGAAAACAACTGCGGAAGCGTCACCTAAGGGTTGCTCCATATTATACATAACAAAGGGAACCGCAGCGAAATAATCCTCGGGGGTTACAAGTAAGCGGCGGTTTTCCCTCTTTAAAATATCCGCTGTTTCTTTGGCAAGACCGGATTCGTCAAGGCGGTTATCATCATATCCGCAGGAGGCACTCACCTTAATGTCGGAAGCGGCTAAAACATAAGAGGAATCAACCCCGCCTGACAAAAAACTTTCGGCATATTCCTCTTCCTCCTTAACCTGAGGCAAAATTTCCAATAGTGTGGAGTGAATTTCATCAGCCCAATTTTCTAAAGTTTTGGAGTTATCGGGTTTAAATTCAGGCTTCCAATAGCGACTAATTGAAATTTCACCATTTTTGAAAATCAGATATCTGCCGGGTAAAAGTTTCTTAACGCCCTTAAAAAATGTGTCCTCACCCGTAGTGTAGGTCATGGTCAAATAAATCTGCAAAAGTTTATCATTAAGTTCTTTTTTAAATCCCTTTTGTGCCATTATCTCCTTAACGGTTGTGCCGTATAGCAGATTATTATCATCTGTTAAATAATAGTAAAAAGGTTTAGTTCCGAACTGGTCACGAACACAAAGGGTTTCGTCGGTTTCCTCATTATACAAAGCGAGGCTGAACATACCGTAAATATGGTTAGGAAATTCATACCCCCACTTTTTAAAGGCTCCTATAAGTATTTCCTTTTCCTTTTGTTCACGGGGTAGAGAGGGGTCAACATCCAAAATTTTGCAAAGTTCAGCGTGGTTGCGGATGTGACCTCGGTAGCATTTTAAAATTAACTTCTCTTTAACTGAAACCATAACACACCTCAAAGTCTAATATATATTATTAGTGTAACGCAAAACCCATATTTTTTCAATAAAAATATATACTAAAACAAAAAATTAAAAAAGTCGGAAAAAACTATTGACTTTTCCTGACCTTTATCATATAATTAAAGTCAGGAAAGGTCAAAAAAGGTGATGTAAAATGAGAATGAGCGATATAATAACACAGGAAATCTTAAGAATGTTAAGCGAGTCGGAGGAAAATACCGCCGAAATTCAGCGAAACGAATTTGCAGGGCTTATGGGTTGTGCCCCCAGTCAGATTAACTATGTGCTTTCCTCCCGTTTTACCCCTGAACACGGATATATAATCGAAAGCCGTCGAGGAGGCGGAGGATATATTAAAATAAAGAGGGTTGTCCTTAACCACAGTTCCGCTTTAATGCACATAATTAACTCAATCGGAGATAGAATTGACGGACTGAGCACCCGTATCGTTTTGGAAAACTGCCTGGAATCGGGACTTATAAGCCGTGACGTGGCGAGAATTATGGCATCTGCCGTCAGCGAGAAGGTAATGCAGGAAGTTCCGCCTGTGTTAAAGGATAATGTCCGTGCGGCGATTTTAAAACAAATGCTTTTAACTCAAATTTAAAGAGGCGATTTTATGCTATGTGAAAAATGCGGAAAACGTATGGCTACCACCCATATCCACACAGTAATAAACGGTAATGTATATGATAAAAACCTTTGTGAACAGTGTGCTATGGAGCAGGGGGTAAATTTATACCCCAAAAACTCACTTTCCGATATGTTGGCATCTATGTTTACGGGATTTACAGATGACAGACCGCAGAATGAGAAAAGATGTCCCGTTTGCGGGGCAACCTTTGGCGATGTTGCCAATAGCGGTAAAGCGGGCTGTGCCGAGTGTTATAATACATTCAAAACCGAACTTCTGCCCTATTTAAAGCGTGTTCACGGAAGTACAAAGCATATCGGTAAAATTCCCGATAAGGTTTCGTTTACCGAAATACCTCAAAGGGACGGTATTGCGGAACTAAGGGAGGAACTCAACCGTTTGATTGCCGAGGAAAACTACGAGCAGGCGGCGGTTATAAGGGACAAGATAAAGGAAATGGAGGCTCAAAACAATGGGTAGTTGGTATTTAAACTGTGCCGATAATGACAATGTTGTGAGCACCCGTATTCGCTTTGCGAGAAATCTAAAGGGTATTCCTTTTCCTAAAGGAATGACCGAGGAAATGAAAAATGATTTAAAAGTCAAGGTTAAATCGGTAATAAATAATAGCAGTTATCCCATTGCCAAATCTTTAAAATATATTGATATGGCGGACGTTCCCGAAAATGAGATAATGGCTATGGTTGAAAGACACATTATAAGCCCTGAATTTGCAAGAACCCGTGAGGGCAGAGCCATTGTTTTGAGTGATGACGAAAGCATCAGTGTTATGATATGCGAAGAGGACCATTTAAGAATTCAGGTCATTTTGGCAGGACTTAATCTTACAAAGGCTTACAGTATTGCCGAGCAACTTGACGGTATGTTTAATGAGAAACTTCACTTTGCTTTCGACAAGGATTTGGGATACTTAACCGAATGTCCCACAAATTTGGGAACGGGTATGCGTGCATCGGTTATGCTTCATTTACCCCTGCTTGAAAAATCGGGTCAATTGGCGACTCTCAGCGAAACTGTTAACAAAATCGGTTTTGCGGTTAGAGGGCTGTATGGCGAAGGCTCCAAATCGGGTGCTTGCCTCTATCAAATTTCAAACCAAATAACCTTAGGAATTGACGAGAAAACTGCCATTGACAATTTAACACTGATTACTTCTCAAATAATTGAAAAGGAGAAAAATGCAGGTGAGGGGATTGACCGAATTGCCATTGAAGATAAGGTATATAGGGCTTACGGTATACTTTCAAACTGCAGAATTCTGACAAGCAAGGAAATGACGGACTTGATTTCCTTGATTAAATTAGGTTGTGAGATGGGCATAATCAAAGAGACGGTTTCGGTAATAAAATTGTTTATTGAAACTTCCCCCTATATGCTAATGAAAAAATACGGAAACCTAACACCTGAGGAGAGAGATATTAAAAGAGCGGAATATATCAGAGAAAATTTGAAGGTGTGATAATATGAAATACAATTTTAACGGATTTACCTCTAAGGCTAATGAGGCACTTAATCTGTCCATCAGTTTTGCTGAAAGTATGGGACACACATACGTAGGCAGTGAACATCTGCTTTTAGGGCTTTTAAAACTGGGCAGCGGTGTGGCATATTCTGTACTTACTAAAAACGGGGTTACCGCAGAGGATATTGAGGAGCAGTTTAGAACACAAATCGGCTCGGGAACACCCACAAGGCTTTCCCCCGATTATTTCACCCCGAGAGCCAAAAAGGCTATCGAAACCGCTATGCGCGGATGCAACAGTATGGGTAAAAAATATGCGGGAACCGAGCATTTGCTCATCGGTATCTTAAGCGAGGGCGATAATTTTGCCATTAGGTTTATAAACAGCACAGGTGCCGATGTTTCCCTTATAATCAATGAGGTTTTAAAGGCAGGGGGCATTGAAATGGGTGCCGATATGCCAAACGGTGAAAAGGGCAGAAACGCCAACGAAAAGGGCGACAGCATCCTTGCTAAATATGGAATTGACCTGACCGAAGAGGCACGAAAGGGCAAAATTGACCCTGTTATTGGCAGGGAAACCGAAATCGGGCGTGTTATTCAAATTCTGTGCCGTAGAAATA
Source organism: Acutalibacteraceae bacterium (assembly GCA_045580545.1). Lineage (GTDB taxonomy): Bacteria > Bacillota > Clostridia > Oscillospirales > Acutalibacteraceae > UBA737. The sequence continues at coordinate 5,164 of JAZNOA010000022.1, forward strand.
AAAATAATCCCTGCTTAATCGGTGAGCCGGGTGTGGGCAAAACCGCCATTGCAGAAGGGTTGGCACAGAAAATTGTGGACGGTCAAGTACCCGATATTTTGCAAAATAAAAGAATTATAACCTTAAATCTAACGGGTATGGTTGCCGGCACTAAATACCGAGGCGATTTTGAAGAGCGCATTAAGGGTGTTATTGATGAGGTAACTTCCCGTGACGATGTAATACTCTTTATTGATGAGGTTCATACCCTTATAGGAGCCGGCTCCGCAGAGGGTGCAACCGATGCGGCAAATATTTTAAAACCTGCCTTGGCACGTGGTGAATTTCAACTGATAGGTGCCACCACCATAAGCGAATACAGAAAAAATATTGAAAAGGACTCTGCCTTAGAACGCCGTTTTCAGCCTGTAACCGTAGGTGAGCCCAGCGAATCCGACGCCCTGCTTATACTAAAGGGACTGAGGGACAAGTATGAGGCACATCATAAGGTTGTTATTACCGACGAGGCACTGGAAACCGCGGTTAAATTATCGGCACGGTATATAAGCGACAGATATCTGCCCGATAAGGCCATTGACCTTATAGACGAGGCGGCGGCTAAGGTAAGGCTAAGCAGCAGTTCCACTCCCGATGATTTAAAGGAATTGGAAGAGCAGATTTCCTCCACTGAGGCTGAAAAAGAGGAGGCAATAAGTGCTGAGGAGTTCGAGCGTGCCGCATCTCTCAGGGATAAAGAAACAAATCTCCGTAAAGATTTGGAAGAAAAGAAAAACTCATGGAAAGAACAAAAGGGTCATACCGAGGGCAAGGTAACTGCCGAAGATATTGCCGATATAATCTCCCTTTCAACAGGTATTCCCGTTTCCGAACTCACCGAGGCAGAAAGCGAAAGGCTTCTCCGTCTTGAAGATGAACTTCACGAGAGAATTATCGGTCAGGATGAGGCTGTAACCGCCGTTGCAAAGGCAATCAGGCGTGGCAGAGTAGGGCTTAAAGACCCTAAGCGTCCCATAGGTTCCTTTATTTTCTTGGGACCCACAGGTGTGGGCAAAACCGAACTTTGCAAGGCACTGTCGGTTTCAATGTTCGGAAGCGAAAACGCTATGATAAGGCTTGATATGTCCGAATATATGGAAAAGCACACCGTTTCCCGTCTTGTAGGTTCGCCTCCCGGTTATGTGGGCTTTGAAGAGGGCGGTCAACTCACCGAAAAGGTTAGACGAAATCCTTATTCTGTAGTTCTTTTCGATGAAATAGAAAAGGCTCACCCCGATGTGTTTAATATGCTTCTCCAAATATTGGAGGATGGCATTTTAACCGACTCTCAAGGACGAAAAGTGGATTTCAAAAACACGGTTATAATAATGACCTCCAATGTGGGAGCCAGAAAACTGACCGAAAAAAAGGTTAGTTTCGGTTTCGGTGAGTCAAAGGGCGAAGCGGATAATGTTAAGGAACAGGCTTTAGGGGAACTTAAGGCAACCTTCCGCCCCGAATTTTTAAACCGAGTTGATGATATTATAGTTTTCTCCAAACTCACGAAACCCGAAATTGAGGAAATTGCAGATAAAATGCTTGAAAATCTTAAAGCAAGGCTTGAAAACCTTAATATAACCCTTTTGTGGGACGAGACGGTTAAATCTGCTTTAGCCGACAAGGGCTTTGACGATGTTTACGGAGCAAGACCATTAAGACGTGAAATTCAAAGCAAGATTGAAGACCCCCTGAGCGAAAAAATCCTTGAGGGAACTGTCAAAAACGGGGACACCGTTAACTGCACATTTGCCGACGGCGAATTCAAATTCAACTAAAAAAACCGCCTTTCTGATATGCACCCCAAAAGTTAGACACTTTTGGAGGTGCATATTTTTATGGCAAAAAAAGGACAAATCTTTAGAAAGTACTCGGCAGAATTTAAAATAGGTGTTATAATGGATATGCGAGATAACCATTTAGGTTTAAGAG
>JAZNOA010000023.1:0-2422 GCA_045580545.1 Acutalibacteraceae bacterium
ACTTGGCTTAATCTATTCTCACTTCAACGCAAGATTAATAGATTTTCCGTGCGTGTTCTCTTGTAGTTCAAGAGTGCAAACAACCTTGTATTGCTTGCTGACGCTACGCCGAGTGCAAGGCATTTCAGCCTGCCGAGACTAAACAACTCGTTCGGCGGGGATTTTCATTACCGATTAAATCCCGGAAACTTCGTATGCAATTCCCATTAGGGACGGAGTTTTCCCTTAATGGACGGTAGCACCACCGCTTGAGCAGTTTTATTTACCGACGGAACTCCCAAACGTCGTGGATTCTATAAATTTTCGTCAATAACTTAGGCCGAATCCGAGCCGCCGTTAAGCACTTATTTTCGTTCACAGACACTGTTATAAGTGAAAACAGGTTCGCAGTCGAACAATCCTCGTTTCGTAACGGCTCTGCTATCCGCACTATAGATTGACACGCTCTATGTGACCAACCTTTAATTCACATCGCCTTTATGAAGGGCTTTGTATATCACGACTTCTCCTACTTTCACTCTTCAGACCACTGCGTGAGAGTGGGTTTTGATTTTTTTGCGGAAATCATAAACCTAGGCAACGTAATAGGTCGATTAAAAATGTGTCGCCTATCTTCTATATATCACCCTGTCCGCTGCCAGAACCGTGATAGCTCTTTAGTTCCGTATTTCCACTTCTTCGGTTATACGGATAATCAGCCTTAGAGCATCGACTGATGAAGTTATACCTTAACTTCAAAGGGGTCTCTGCTAGTGATTCGTAGCCTGTCGCAGAACTCAGACCGTAGCACTCGGCACCAAACCTTTGGCGCAACTAACTTCCCGTGTTGTCAAATACAATCATTTTGAACCACCTTCCTTTAAGCGTTTATTTTGAACCCGTCACTTACCGGAGAACAAAACATAAAAAGAAGGCAAAAAGATAACAAAAAAGCACCTACCCCGAAAGGTAAGTGCTCACTTGCAGTCCTTTTGCCTTAGTCCTATACACAGGAGTATAGCACAGCATAACAAACAAGCGCAACTAACCCTTTCGGTACATTGCTAATTTCGTTATCTTTTTAAAACACTCCTGCTTATGGCAGATTTTCATACAGAAAATCCGTTGTCAGTTACTAGCTGACAAAGAAACGAATGACCTTTTCGTTTCACCCTATTAAATAAACCATTGTTATTTTAGCATATGTTTATTCAATTGTCAAATTACGAAAAACGCGATTATTTGCGATTATTAAATGTTATAGGTTGTTATAGGACGAAAATGTGCTGCTTTTTGCAGTTTGTAAACTTTTTGTGAACAATTAAAATAATTTTTTTTTGCATTTTATAAAGCTTAGTCCCTCTGATATTCCAAAATATCTCCTGCTTCGCAATCGAGTACATCACAGATCGCTGCAAGGGTAGCAAAACGGATAGCCGTAACCTTATTGTTTTTGATCTTGGACAGATTGACATTGGAAATGCCCACACGCTCGGCCAGCTCATTTAAGGACATTTTTCTTTCAACCATCATCCTGTCAAGTCTTAAAATGATTTTACCCATAGCCGCCTCCTTACAGAAGTCCGTCTACGTCTTTTTCAAGATCAGCACCGTGAACGAAATACTGAGTCAAGCAAAGAACGATGATTCCCATAAAGATGCCACCCATATCAATGCTGATTTCAGCGGTTTCTACTCCGGTCACCAAACGAACGATTATACTCATAATAAAACCGATTACAGGTACGGCAATAGCGAATATGCCGATCTCTTTCATCATACGAATATTATCCTTTTGGAACGGGGTTCCGTTTTCGGATTTTTTGAAAATCAAATGCAGATTGCGGAACACCATTGCCATAACTGCCAAAATAATTACTGCACCAATGCCAAAAAGCATAAAGGATGTCATATCGGTATTACCGTTAACAACAGGTGCATTTACCTCAAATCCGTATACTTCAAGATTTGCACCGCAGCACTCTTTTGCATCAAATCCCACAAAGTATTTTACCCAGTTCGGAGCAGCCACAGAGCAGACGGTTGCCGCTGCCATAAGTATTGTCCCTACCCAATGGAATACCTCTAAAATTTTTGTAATGATTTTTCCAAGTTTGTTTATACCTTTCATTATTCCTACCTCCAAAGGTTTTTGATGATGAAAGTATAGCACAGTTTTTAATGTATGTCAATAGTTTTTTAATGTATGACATTAAATTTTATATTTTTCAGATTAACTTTCATTGACATTTAAAATTTGATTTGATAAAATGTTTCTAACATTAGGAGGCGAAAACGCTATGAAAAAAGACCTTTACTCGATGATTTTTAAAAGAAAATCTTTTCACATATTTCGTGATATAGGCAGTATTGATTCCCACGAACTGCAAAGCATTGAAGAAGCATATAAAACCTTCACTCCGCTTGTTAGTGATATTAAAAC
>JAZNOA010000024.1:0-54495 GCA_045580545.1 Acutalibacteraceae bacterium
CCTCTTCATTAGCAAGCACACACTTACAGGATGTACACCAGTTAACCGACATTTCCTTTTTGTAAGCAAGTCCTTTTTTGAAAAGCTGTAAGAAAATCCACTGAGTCCACTTATAATAAGAGGGGTCGGTGGTGTTAATCTCACGGCTCCAGTCAAAGGAAAAACCTAAGGATTTTAACTGTCTTTTAAAGTTAGCAATATTATTTTCCGTAACAATAGAGGGATGAATATGGTTTTTAATGGCAAAGTTTTCGGTGGGAAGACCGAAAGCGTCCCAACCCATAGGATAAAGTACATTATATCCCTCAAGTCTCTTTTTACGGCTTACTATATCAATAGCGGTATATGAACGGGGGTGACCGACGTGAAGTCCCTGTCCCGAAGGATAGGGAAATTCAACCAAACCGTAAAACTTTGGCAAGGTGTAATCTTCTTTTGCCGCAAAGGTCTGCTTCTCGTCCCAAATATTCTGCCATTTCTTCTCAATCTCGCTGAAATTATAAAAGTTTTCCATTATTTATGCCTCTTTTTCGTTTTCAAGAATTTCATCTAAATCTAACTGTTCGCCGTCGCTCCACATTTTATCAAGGTCGTAAAACTCACGCTCGTTGCGGCCGAAAACGTGGATAATAACCGAGCAGTAATCAAGGGCAACCCAGCCCGTTGCCTTACCCTCAATATGGTGGGGTTTCACTCCCGCCTCTTCAAGTTTTTCTTCAACTTCATCGCAGAGTGCCCTGACTTGGGTTGAGGAATTGGCTGTGCATAATAGGAAATAATCCGCCAAAACCGTAAGTTCTCCGATTTTTATAGCGGAAATTTCTCTTGCTTTTTTCTCGTTAAGAGCGTTTGCCGCAATTTTTATAATTTCTAAACTTTCCATTAAATATCCTCCAATTTAAGAACGGATTGGTTAAAAGCCTCAACGGTATCGGGATGAATTGCCCTCGAATGTTCGGTTAAATCAATAATTGAATATTTAAGTGCATATATAAAGGCTTCGTCTAAAGACTTGTCTACCAAGGCTCTGATAACATTCACGTCCGTGTAATCTCTATCCTTAGATGTGAAGTCTGCAAGATATAGAATTTTAGCCGTTAGGGACATATTCGCCTTAGCGGTTGTGTGATACCTTACAGCGTCCAGAATTTCCTCGTCGTTAATTTTTAGAATGTGTTTCAAATACCCGCTTCCAGACATTGCGTGCCAAAGTTTTTCTGCATTTTTTTCAACATCAGATAGCATTATACCAAAGGTTTCAAAAAAATGCAAGTGTTCCTGTCTGTCGGAATTTTTTGTTATATCGTGAAGTAAACCTGCAAGATAACATTTTTCTGCATTTCCTCCGTAGAGGTGTGCCAAACGCTCAGCCTCATCTGCAACGCAAAGGGAGTGATAATAGCGATGATCGTTCAGTCTCTCTCTTAGTATTTCCTTGTAATTTTCAATATCAGTATTATTCACGTGTAAACTCCCCTATCCTTTAAATAATAATAAACCTTTTCAGGCAATAAATGTTTGCTTTTTTCAAAATCTCTTCTTAGTTCCGTTGAAGAAACTGCGGGAATAATGTCATCCTTTAAAATTATCTTCATACCCTCATCGATAAGTTCTTCAAAGACTTTATCAAATTCCCGGGTATCGGTGGCGGAACGTTTGAAAACAAAGAAACTGAGCATTTTAATAAGTTCCTCATATTTTCTCCATTTTTTAAAATACACAAACATATCCCCGCCCATTGCAAAGGCAAAATCTTGTTCGGGATAACGCTTTTTTAAAAGATTTACCGTGTCAACAGTGTAACTTTTTCCCTCACGCTCAAATTCGATTAAACAAAGTTGGCATTTTGGGAAATCTTCAGAGACAATTCGGCACATTTGGGTTCTCGTTTCATCGTCAATTAAAAATTCCGATGTTTTGTGAGGCGGTAAGCGGTCGGGCATCAACAGTATTTTTTCTACCCGTGGGTCGGAATCAAGTGCCTTTAAAATTTCGTAGTGACCGATGTGAAAGGGATTAAATGTACCGCCGAAAATCACAGTATACATTTATTTCACCAACTTAATGGTTTTGTTGTTTTTGCTTTCTTTATATAATATAAATTTACTGCCGATAACCTGAACAACGTCGCTGTCTGTAGCCTCGGCTAAATTAGCGGCAGTGTCTTTAACATTTGTGGGGCAGGTTTCAAGGATTTTCACCTTGATCAGTTCCCTTGCTTCTAAGGCATCATTTGCCTGCTTAACGGTAGTATCCAATATGCCCGATTTTCCGATCTGCAAAATGGTTTCATATTCGTTTGCCATGGCTCGAAGCATGGCTCGTTGTCTGCTGTTTAACATAATTTTTTCACCTATATATATTTCTGTAGTTCTTCTCTAAATAGCCTTAGGGCTTTGCCTCGGTGGCTGATTGCATCCTTTTCCTCGGCAGTAAGTTGGCTGAAAGGACCGTTTTCACTTATAAACAAGGGGTCGTAACCGAATCCACCGTTACCCGACTGAGGCTCTAAAGCAATATGACCGTAACATTCACCTTGAACGGTGAACTCTCTGCCGTCGGGGAAAACGCAGGCAATGGCGGCGGTGTAGTGGGCACCTCTTTTTTCGTAAGGCACACCCTCTAACTCCCTTAAAAGTTTATTGTTGTTATCATCATCGTTTCCGCCTGAATATCTTGCGGAAAAAATTCCCGGAGCACCCCTCAAGAAATCGACGCAAATTCCCGAATCGTCGGCAACAGAAATGTATCCTGTTCTCTCAAGTCCTGCCTTTGCCTTTAAAAGGGCGTTTTCACGAAATGTGGTGCCGGTTTCTTCAATATCCTCTAAGGGACTGTCCAAATCCTTTTCGCTTAGAACCTCGAACCCTAAGGGGGTCAAAATTCTCTCAAGTTCTATAAGTTTTTTCTTATTTTTAGTTGCAATAAATACCTTCATTTTTAATCCTCAAAAATTCCGTCTGCAAACTCCCGTGCGTTAAAGGGTTGCAGATCGTCAATACCCTCGCCCACGCCGATAAACTTAACGGGAATATTCAATTCATTTCTAATCGGAATAATAATTCCGCCCTTTGCGGTACCGTCGAGTTTAGTGAGCACTATGCCTGTGATATCGGTAACATTTTTAAATTCCCTTGCCTGATTGACTGCGTTTTGACCGGTTGCGGCGTCAAGTACCAACAGAGTTTCCACCGAAGCGTCGGGTAGTTCACGCTTTACAACACGGTTGATTTTTGCAAGTTCATCCATAAGGTTTTTCTTATTGTGCAGTCTTCCGGCAGTATCGCAAATAATAACATCGGCATTATGAGCCTTAGCGGATGCAATGGTATCAAACACAACCGATGCAGGGTCGGTGCCCTCAACACTTCTAACCATTTGAACTCCGGCACGCTGAGCCCAAACCGCTAACTGGTCAATGGCGGCGGCACGGAAAGTGTCCGCAGCACCTAACACAACATTTTTGCCACTCTGTTTTAACTGAGAGGCAATTTTACCGATTGAGGTTGTTTTACCAACGCCGTTAACACCGATAACAAGGATTACCGAGGGTTTAGTGTCAAGTTTTAATCCCTCGTCTTCACCCAACATATCGGTAATAATTTCTTTCATTGCTGATTTAATGTTGTTAGGATCCGTTTCTCCCGTCTCTTTGATTTTTGCCCTCATTCTGTCGCAAATCTCGGTGGAGGTTGCAACACCAATATCAGACATAACAAGAATTTCTTCCAATTCCTCGAAAAATTCCTCGTCAATTTTGGTAAAGGAATTTATAATACTGTTAACATTTTGAGCAATAGTGTTGCGGGTTTTTTGCAAACCTGCTTTGATTTTACTGAATAATCCCATATAATTCTCCTAAAAATTTATGCGGTTTCGGTTAACTCCAATTTCTTTTCAAGTTCTGTGACGTTAAGTTCCAAAAGTTTCGTAACGCCCTTTTCCTGCATTGTAACACCGTATAACATATCGGCGGCCTCCATGGTGCCTCTGCGGTGGGTAACACAGATAAATTGGGTGGCAAAATCGGAACTTTTCATATAGTTGGCAAAACGCTCAACGTTGATATCGTCAAGGGCGGTGTCAACCTCGTCAAGGAAACAGAAAGGCGGTGCGTTAACACGCATAATTGCAAAATAGATAGAAAGGGCGATAAGCGCCTTTTCACCGCCCGACAAACCGTCAAGACTGGGCACGTTCTTACCCGGAAGTTTAACGTTAATGTCAATTCCGCTTTCCAAAATATTTTCAGGGTCGGAAAGGGAAAGATTTGCACTTCCGCCCCCGAAAAGTTCCACAAAGGTTTTGGAAAAATTGTTGCTGATTTTTTGGAATCCAACGGTAAAGATTTCTTTCATTTGAGAGGTTAATTGGTTAATAAGTTTATGAAGTTCACTTCTTGTCTTTTCAACATCCTCAACCTGAGCCGACAAAAATTCATACCTTTCGCTAACTTCTTTGTACTCCTCAATAGCAGAAACATTAACATTACCGAGATTTCTGATTTTACCCTTGATTTCGGCAAGATTTTTCTTAGCCTCGGCAGGCTTTTCAATCTCATATCCTAAATTTTCAGCCTCATTGCGGGTCAACTGATATTCGTCAAACAAACGGGCAATTACCTCGTCGTATTCCCGCATCATAACCTCTTTGCGTTCAATGAGACGAGCCAACTCACCGCCGATTTGCTCACGTTTTGCAGTCTTTTCTCTTTCATTTGCACGAAGTTCCACACCCGAGCGCTCGGTAAGGTTTCTTTTTTCAAGCATATCGGCAATATTCTTTTCAATTCTCAAAACGCTTTGCTTCAATTCCTCTGCCTTGGCGGTTGCGGTAGCGATAGTTTCCTTAATACAAGAGTTTTTACTGTTTAAATCAGCAATTTCTTTTTCAATTTCCAAAGAACGCTTTTCACGGGAGGAAATCAAACCGACAATACTGTCTTTTGCATTGGTTATTGATTCAATATCCTTTTCGGTTTCAATGATACGGAGTTTTAATGCGGTTATTTCCTCGCTGAGTGCTTCTCTGCGGTCGGTCAAACTTTCTCTTCCGCCTGTCATATTGTCAATCTCAGACTGAAGGGCAGATTTTTTCTCATCCAGTTCGGCTATTCTTTCTAATGAAACAGCGGATTTTTCCTTTAATTCCGAAAGTTTAACGGAAATTTCCTTTTCCTCTTTTTCAATACTTAAACTATTATTATTATAGTTGTTTATTAACTCTTCAAGGTGTTTGAGTTCAGCCACACTTCTGATTTTATCCTCATTTATTGTGGTAAGTTCTGCCCTTACGGATGTTATTTCAGCATCAAGTTTTGCAAGTTCCGAAAGCGAAGTTTCCAAAGCCTCATTCATAGAATTAAATTTTTCGGTCATCTTAAGAATTTCGGTCTCATTCCGTTCAATATCCGAAGAACGGCTTAAAATTCCCGAATGTTTGCCAAGGGATCCGCCTGTCAAAGATCCGCCGGCATTGATAATCTGCCCGTCAAGGGTAACAACCTTAAAGCGGTAACCGAACTTTTTGGCAATGGTTGCGGCAGAGTCTATATCCTCGGCAACAACGGCACCACCCAGCAAATATTTAATAATTTCCTTATATTTACTGTCACACTCGACTAAATCGGAGGCAATACCGACAAAGCCGAACATATTTTCAAAACCGCTTTCTTTAAATTCACGGGCTCTTATTGTGGCAACAGGCAAAAATGTTGCTCTGCCGCCCCTGTTATTTTTAAGGTAGTTAATAGCGTGTTTCGCGTCTGCCTCGGTTTCGGTTATAACATTTTGAATAGCATTACCCAAGGCGGTTTCAATGGCAATACTGTATTCTTTATCGGCCTTAATAAGTTTTGAAACAACACCGCAAATTCCCCTTAAAACACCAAGTTCGCTTTGCGTGACAACGGTTTTAACCGCAAAGCCAAAGCCTTCCATATTGTTTTCCAAATCCTTTAGAATTTGAACACGGCGTTTTTTAGCCTCAATATCAAGGCTTAAGGTGTCGCAATCTGATTTTTGTATATCAATTTTTTCCTTAACTGCAGTGAGCTTCAGTTCGTATCCTTTAAGAATATTTTGAGCGGATTTTTCACTTTCTTCTAACTTCTTAAAGAAATTTTCATTTTCTTCTAATTCTTTGTTGAGTTCACTTAAACTGTCGGAAATCGCAGATTTTTGCTCTTTTAAAACTGTTGCTCTGGCAGTTATCTCTTCGGCGGTGGTGTTGGCGGTAACCATTTCCACCCTAAGGTCGGCACTGTTTTGAGACAATAAGTTAAGTTCTCTGATTTGACCCTCAATTTTGCGAGAAATTGAATCACTGTTACTTAAAAGTTCAGCAAGTTCTTTTTCAAAACTGCTGAGTTTCTCGCCTAAATTGGTCTTTTTAGCAATTTTTTCCGCAATTTCATTTTCCTTTGCAGTAATTTCGTTGTGTGCCTCGCTGTCACTCTTAGAAAGGGTCAACTTTTCTTCATTCAGGCGGGTTATATTATCGTTATTAAAGTTTATATTATTCTCTAAAACGGTGATTTCACTACCGATTTTAACAATTTCTTCGTTGGTGGAAGAGATATTCAGCCTTTCCCCCTCAATATCCGAAGTAAGTCGGGCAAAATAAGCGGTATTTTCCTCGGTTTTACGGTCAAAATCCGCTAAATCTTTTTCGATTTCATTATAAGAAAGTTGTGCCAAAGCAATTTTACTTTCCTGATTTCTAAGGGTTTCCTTAGAATTATTAAGGGTGTGAAGCCAAAGACCGATTTCAAGTTTTTTCTTTTCCTCGGATAGGTCGAGAAATTTTTGTGCTTTGGCACTCTGCTCTTTTAAGGGACCTACTCTGCCCTTTAATTCGTCTAAAATATCGTGAAGACGAAGAAGATTATCCTCAGCGGCAACAAGTTTTCTTTCGGCCTCAATCTTGCGGTAGCGGTATTTGGATATACCCGAAGCCTCCTCGAAAATATCACGGCGTTCACCTGATTTGGAACTGATGATATTATCGATTTTACCTTGACCGATCATTGAATAACCATCGCGTCCAAGACCTGTATCCATAAACAGTTCGTGAATATCCTTTAAACGCACCGAAACGCCGTTAATTGCATATTCGCTCTCGTGGGAGCGGTAATAACGGCGGGTAATGCTAACATAATCATTGTCGAAATTAAGTGTGCGGTCGGTATTGTCAATATTCAGGGTAACTTCACAAAAGCCGTGAGGTCTGCGGGTTTCGGTGCCGCCGAAGATAACATCTTCCATGGACTGACCTCTAAGGCTTTTGGTGGATTGCTCGCCCAAAACCCAACGAACAGCATCGGAAATATTACTTTTTCCGCTTCCGTTAGGGCCCACAACTGCGGTAATACCCTTACCGAATTTAAGCAATGTTTTGTCTGCAAAGGACTTAAATCCCTGTACCTGTATTGAACAAAGCAGCATTATTTCACACTTCTCTTTCTATTCTTAAATTCAAATCTTTCAGAGTTTCATCCACCTTAACTTTACAGTTAAAGCCATTCTCTTCCAAATAGTGTATATTACTCTTCTTTTGACCGATCATTTTTGAAACGTCACTACGACCTACAAATATACTGTAATTACCCTTTTCACGCAAATATTCCAATGCGTCATTCAGCATTATCTTTGACTGACAAAGTTCGCTGAAAGCGGGATGCCAAGGTCCTGCTATATAGGCATCATTTTCAATGGAATGAAGACCTAAACGGATGACCTTTATTCCCCTGTCGACAAACATTTTATATAAAACCGCCGCCAGGTCTACTGCCTCTGTGAGAGTTTGGGGTTTATAAATTCCGTCGGAATAAAGGGCGGCAAGATGGGTGTCCCTCAAAACGATTGTGGGATAAATTCTAACAGTATCGGGTTTAATTTCAATAATTTTTTCGGCAGTCTTTATAGCCGAAGCATTACTGTCGGCATACAGTCCCGTCATCATTTGAAGTCCTAATTCAAATCCGAACTCTTTTATAAGGCGGGATGCCTTCACAACCGCCAAAGCATTGTGACCTCGGTTATTATATCTTAACACCCTGTCGTTAAGGCTCTGGGCGCCCAGTTCAATGGCGGTAACGCCATAGGTCTTAAGAAGGGTTAAAATCTCCTCGTCAATAGCGTCGGGGCGAGTGGAAATTCTAATTCCCGAAACGGTTCCGCTTTTAACAAATCTGTGTGCCACACGGAGAAGCCTTAGCATATAGTTGCGGTTAATTGCCGTAAAACTACCGCCGAAATAGGCAATCTCGGTGGTTTTAGGATCGAAATTCGGGTTTTTCTGTGCGTTTTTAACCGCAACAGCCACATCCCTTACGGTTGGAGCCTTAAATGTGCCTGTTATATGCTTTTGGTTACAGTAACTGCATTTATTAGGACAACCAATGTGTGGCACAAAAACCGAAATATTTGAGTGTTTTAAACTCATATTTCTTTACCCATTAAACGAAGTGCTTCCTTAGCGGCAGACTGTTCTGCCTGCTTTTTATTTTTCCCCATACCTTTTCCTATGGTGTTGGAATTAAGTCTTACCTCAACCTCAAACACCTTATCGTGGTCGGGACCCGTTTCCTTTGTTAAAATATAGGTTACGGATTCTTCAGGATTTTTCTGTATTATCTCCTGAAGTGCGGTTTTATAATCCTTAAACACCTCATCGTCGGTGTGTTTTAACTCGTTTTTGATAAACCTCATAACGTGGTTTTTTGCCACATTAAAGCCACCGTCAAGATACATTGCGGCAAGAACCGCCTCGAAGGCATCGGCTAAGATCGAATCCCTTTCTCTGCCGCCGCCTTTATCCTCGCCTTTGCCCAAGCGAAGATATTTACCAAGGTCAAGTTCACGGGAAAATTGACAGAGAGATTTTTCGCAAACCAAAGATGCTCTGAGTTTTGTGAGTTCGCCCTCGGGCAGATTATTAAATTCCTTGTAAATGTATTCGGAAACCACAATTGACAAAACAGAATCACCCAAAAACTCCAACCTTTCATTGGAGGAAACACCGTCCCTTGCTTCATTGGCATAGGACGAGTGGGTCAGAGCATTTATAAGCAATTTTTTGTTTTTAAATTCATATCTGAGATTTTCTTCTAACGGTTTCATTATTTTGTTCCTTAGTCTAAATTTTCGGCAATGGCATCAATAACCTTGGTTTCGGTAAAGGTTATTGCCTGACGAATGGCATTTTTCAAAGCCTTTGCATCGGAATTGCCGTGTGCCTTAATAACGGGTTTTTTAACACCCAAAAGAGGTGCACCGCCAACTTCGGTACTGTCCATCATACTTTTAAGTGAATAGAGGTCCTTCTTTATTACAAGAGCGGCTAATTTATTTAATATGTTCTTATACAGAGCCTGTTTTATAAGTTTAAAAAGCGTGGAGGCGGTGCCTTCAATAAGTTTTAAGGCAATATTACCTGTAAATCCGTCGGTAATAACAGCGTCACACTCGCCCTTAGGCATTTCTCTCGACTCAATATTTCCCACAAAGTTAATGGGAGCATTTTTAAGAAGTTCATAGGCTTCTTTTTGAAGTTCTGTACCCTTAGTGTCCTCGGTGCCGATATTCAAAAGACCGATTTTAGGGTTTTGGATACCCTCAACACCCTTCAAATAGGCACTTGCCATTATACCGAATTGCCAGAGCATTTCGGGTCGGCACTCGGAATTGGCACCCATATCCATTAGCATATATTTGCCTTTTGGGGAAGGTATCATACCGCCCAGTGCGGGACGTTTAATTCCCTTAATTCTTTTAACAATGAGTGTTCCCCCCACAACAACGGCACCTGTTGAGCCTGCAGAAACAAAGGCGTCAGCCCTATCCTCGCTTAACTCTTTAAATGCCAAAGCCATAGAACTTTCCTTATGTGTTTTTAAAAGAGAAGTGGGGTCATCGTGCATTGAGATTACATCATCAGAGTGTACAATTTTAAGTTCACCGAAAAATTTAAGGTCATTTTCGTTAATCACTCTGTTTATTTCGGTTTCATCTCCGCAAAGGGTTATTTCGCAACCGTATTCCAAAGATGCCAATGCAGCACCTTTAACAATCTCCAAGGGTGCGTTGTCACCCCCGAAAGCATCTATAACAACACGCATTTTTAACACTCCTTAATATTTTTAAACCACTTAAGGGAACGCTCTGCCAATTTACTGTATCTTTCCTTTTTGTCACGGATTTTAGTATCCAACGGCGGAATAATACCGAAATTCGCCCCCATAGGCTGAAAATCTGTAACTGTTTCGTCACACATATAGTAAAGCAACGCACCGATCATAGTGTAATCGGGCAAAATCAAAGTCTCGTCACCTAAAATTTTCGCCGCCGCATTTATTCCTGCAATAATTCCGCTTGCCGCCGACTCCATATAACCCTCAACACCCGAAATTTGACCCGCAAAGAAAATGTTTGGATTATTCTTTAAGGATAAATTTCTATTGAGCAGTTTCGGAGAATTTATAAATGAATTTCGGTGCATAACACCGTATCTTATAAATTCCGCATTCTGAAGACCGGGTATTTTTGAAAAAACCCGTTTTTGTTCGGGGAATTTAAGGTTTGTTTGGAAACCCACCAAATTATAAAGTGTTCCCTTTGCATTTTCTTTCCTCAGTTGCACAACCGCCCAAGGTCTGTGACCTGTTCTCGGGTCTTTGAGGCCCACAGGTTTTAAGGGACCGAAACGGATAGAGTCCTCTCCCCGTTTTGCTAAAACCTCAATAGGCATACAACCCTCATACACCTTAAAGGGTGTGTCAAAATCCTTTAAAGGGGCTGTTTCTGCAGTAACAAGGGCTTTGTGAAATTCTTCATATTCTTCTTTGTTAAACGGGCAGTTAATGTAATCATCCGTTCCCTTGCCGTAGCGTGAGGCGGAAAAAGCAATGCTCATATCAATGCTTTCAGCCGTCACAATAGGTGCCGCTGCATCAAAGAAACTCAGGCTTTCTTCCCCGGTTATTTTGGCGATTTCCTCAGCCAATTTACCGTCGGTCAAAGGTCCCGTTGCAACAATGCAAACCGTATCTTTCGGTATTTCACATACAACTTCATTCACAACCGTTATGTTGGGGCAGTTCTTTATTTTTTCGGTTATAAACTCCGAAAATAAAACTCTGTCAACCGCCAAGGCACCCCCTGCGGGAACGGAACATTTATCGGCACTTTCAAGGCAAATTGAACCAAAGCGACGCATTTCTTCCTTTAAAAGTCCCGCAGCTGAATCAACTCGGTTTGCCTTTAGGGAGTTTGAACAGACAAGTTCCGCAAACAAGTCACTTTTGTGTGCCGGTGTCTTTTTAATAGGCTTCATTTCATAAAGGGTAACCGAAATTCCTCGTTTTGCCAACTGCCAAGCCGCCTCACAGCCTGCAAGTCCCCCGCCTAAAACAACCGCACTATTCATCATTTTTCGCCTTTTTGGTTTGTCGGGTAGGACATTCGGAATTCATACAATAGTTTCGTCCTCTGATACCCTTTATAATATAACTGCCGCACTCACTGCATTTTTCACCCGTAGGAATACCGGGGGAGGCAAAATCACAGTTGGGATAATTTGAACAACCGTAAAACTTTTTACCTTTCTTAGATACTTTCTTTAAAAGTTTTGCACCGCACTTAGGACAGGGCTCACTAACTTCATCCTCAGGCAACGGTTTTGTGTTTTTGCAGGTAGGATAGTTAGGACAAGCCAAAAATTTACCGAAACGACCCGAACGGATAACCATTTTGCTTCCGCACTTTTCACAAACAACATCGGTTTCGGTAACTGGCACCTTAACACGCTTACCGTCCATATCCTTTTCCGCTTTTTTATAAAGTTTGTCAAACTCGCTATAGAAATCGGAAATGGTTTTAATAAGTTCCAAATCACCCTCGGCAATTTTGTCGAGTTTAGTTTCAAGATTAGCGGTAAACTTTATATCGAAAATCTTGTTGAAATGTTCAACAAGCAGGTCAACAATAACACAACCCAAATTAGTTGGTTTAAGGGCCTTTTTCTCCCTTTCGATATAATCTCGATTTAAAATATTGGCAAGAATTGTGGCATAGGTAGAAGGTCTTCCGATACCGTTTTCTTCCAAAGCCTTAATCAAGGTAGGCTCGGTATATCGTGGCAAGGGTTGAGTGAAATGCTGAAGGGGTTTAAGTTCCTTAAGTTTCAGAATGTCGCCCTTCTTCATATCGGGAAGTTTACCCTCGTCTTCATTATCATCGTCCTTACCCTCAACGTAAAGAACGGTGAAACCGTCAAAATCAACCGAATAACCGCTTGCTTTAAAGAGATAATCCCCTGCGGTTATGTCTACTTGGACAGTATTTTGAACACAATTTGCCATAAGCGAAGCAATAATACGCTCCCAAATCAGTTTATATAACTTAAACTGCTCTGCGGTTAAGGCGGACTGCACTAAGGCGGGGTCAAGATCGATAACAGTTGGACGGATTGCCTCGTGAGCATCCTGAGCGTTATTTTTAGATTTAAAATATCTGGGCTTTTCGGGCAGATATCTTTCGCCGAATTTATTTTTAATATAACTGTTTGCCGAGGCTCTTGCCTCTTCGGAAATACGAAGAGAGTCGGTACGCATATAGGTTATAAGACCTGTAACGCCCTGACCGGGAATTTCAACACCCTCATAAAGTTGCTGAGCAATTCTCATGGTTCTTTGACCCGTAAAGCCTAATTTTCTTGATGCCTCTTGTTGCAAGGTAGAGGTGATAAAAGGAGGTGCCGGCTGGCGGTTACGCTTGCCCTTTTTTATATTGCTAACCTGATATTCTGCATTTTTAAGGGCTTCAACGATATCATTGGCTTCCTGTTCGTTGGCAATAAGTTCAATTTTTTCGCCGTTTTTATACCCGTAAAGTTTTGAAACGAAAGATTTTCTGTCACTCAAAAGTTTAGCCTCAACCGACCAATACTCTTCCGGAACAAATTTTTCAATTTCCCGTTCACGTTCTACAATAAGTCTAAGGGCTACCGACTGAACACGTCCCGCGGAAAGACCTGATTTCACCTTTTTCCAAAGGAAAGGGCTTAATTCATAACCCACAATTCTATCCACAATTCTGCGGGCTTGTTGAGCGTCAACTAAATCTAAGTCGAGTTTTCGCGGAGCGTTTATGCCGGCTATCACACCTGATTTAGTTATTTCGTTAAAGGTAACACGGTTAGCCTCTTCCATATCAAGTGCTAAAATTTGTGCTAAATGCCAAGCGATTGCCTCACCCTCTCTATCAGGGTCGGTTGCAAGATAAACTTGATCGTAATCGGTTACGGCATCTTTGAGTTTTTTAATAACGTCCTTTTTGTCGGGCATATTTGTGTACTGCGGTTCAAATCCGTTTTCAATATCTATACCCAGTTTAGATTTCGGCAGGTCCCTAACATGACCGTTAGACGCCATTACATCAAAATCATTACCTAAATATTTCTTTATACTCTTAGTCTTTGTAGGTGACTCAACAATTAGAAGTTTACGCATTATATTACTCCGTTTCATCAATTACATAACTCATACATTCCGCCGGGTACCGCCCTTATGAGCATTTCCATTTGGAGTTCCCCTAAAGCGGATAAAATTTCACCGGACTCAAGTCCCGTGTTGAGAATTTCCTCAGGAAGAAATTTTTGCTTATCTATACAATTATATACTATTTTTGCCTCTTTGGAAAGACTTTCATTAAATTTTTTTGAAATATTATTTGTTTTTTGAGAATTTTCGGAAGTTTTTTTGGTTTCTTTCTCCAAAATCTTTGTGTCATACGCCCTTTCAATATTGATTTTATCGGGAAAACGGGGTATGTATTCACCGAAAATGTCAGATAAATCAAGCAAGGGTCTGGCACCGTCACGAAGCAGTTGGTTAGAGCCTTTGTATTCCGGCTTATCTGGAGCACCGGGAATTACAAACAAGTCCCTGCCCATTTCATTAGCAAGGCGGGAGGTAATAAGTGCACCGCTGGTTGCAGGTGCCTCAATAAGCACCGTTCCCAAAGAAAGTGCCGCCATTATTCGGTTTCTGATGGGAAAGGAATATTTCGTTGCCATAGTTTTAGGGGAATATTCGCTGATTAAGCAACCGTTTTTGGCGACTTCTTCCCTTAAAGGTTTATTTTGAGATAAATAATCAGCATTTATTCCGCAACCCATAACAAGAACGGTAATGCCGCCTGCTTTTAAAGCCCCTGCGTGGGCGTATGTATCACAGCCTACGGCACCGCCACTGACAACTATAAAGCCGGACCTTGCCAAACGGAAACTTAAGGAATATGCGGCCTTTTTACCGTAATCACTAACTTTTCTGGGACCTACAATTGCGATTGTCGGCGTGTTGTTAAAATCGGGGAACTTTCCTTTAACATATAAAAGCAAAGGCGGATTATCTATAACCCTTAAAGAAGTGGGATATCTTTTATCACCAACCCCGATAATATCAATACCGAAGTTTATGCAGTCACTAATAATATCGGTGGCAATTGAAAGCGGGGTTTTGTTAATTTTTGCTAACTCTTTTTTAGAAAAAATACCACTTGTTTCCCTCTGTGTCTTGGTGGCATTATAAATCTTTTGAGCAGACCCGAAATGTTCCAATGCCCTAACCGAGCGGGGATTTCCCGCACCCATAACCTCATTTAACCAAACTAAATATTTCATTTCATCATTTCCCAAGCCGCAATGGACGCCGCCACCGATGCGTTAAGGCTTTCTGCCTTGCCTTTCATCGGGATTGTAACCTCAAAATCTGAACTTTTAACCGTTTCCTCGGTCAAACCGTTTGCTTCGTTACCTATAACTACAACGCATCCGTTGCTGAATTTAGCATCATTTATTGACAAAGCACTGCTGTTCACAACACAGGCGTAAGAAACAAGACCGAAATCTTTTATATCTGCGGCAAAATTTTCGGTGATAATAAGGGGTAGTCTTAAAAGGGTGCCCATGGAAGCCCTCAAGGATTTAGGTGAATATGGGTCACAGCAGTTTTTTGACATAATAATTCCGCTGACACCGAGAGCCTCGGCAGTTCGGGCTATTGCCCCTAAGTTTGAGGGGTTTTGCAAATTTTCAAGACCGATAAATCTTCCCGTTTTAAAATTGATTTCGCATCTTTCGGGTTTTTTTGCCACCGAAATAATGCCTTGAGGACTCATGGTTTCGCTGATTTTTTTAAAAAGACTGTCAGGAATTAAAATATTCTCATTTGAAATCTCGGAAAATTTAACAATATCCTCGGAATATTTATCCAAAGCGGTGTGTGATACAATTAACTTATCAAACCTGATTCCGTTATCGAACGCATCTTTACAAATACGAAGTCCCTCTAAAACGAAGAGTGAATAATCGTCTCTTACCTTAGAAGAACGCTGCAATTCACAAACAAGTTTGATAAGTGAATTATCTTTTGAAGTAATCTCTTTAAAGCCTGTCATTAGCCGATTTTCCTTTCTCAAAAAATGAAAAAGTCGCCCGAGAGATAAAACTCGGGCGAGTTGAAATTATTTTTCAAGTGCTTTCTTGGAAGCCTTAACGAGGGTTTCAAAGCCCTTCATATCGTTAACTGCTAAGTCAGCGAGCATTTTACGGTTGATTTCAATACCGGCTTTATTAAGACCGTTCATAAAAGTAGAATAGTTCATACCGTTCATTTTTGCAGCAGCAGAAATTCTGGTAATCCAAAGACGGCGGAAATCACGCTTTTTAAGTCTACGACCGATATAAGCGTAGTTGCCGGACTTCATTACGGCTTCTTTCGCGGTTTTAAATAACTTAGACTTTGCACCAAAGTAACCCTTGGCAAGTTTTAAGACTTTTTTTCTTCTTTTGCGTGTTGCTAACGCACCTTTAACTCGTGCCATTTCACTTTACCTCCACTAAATTTCCTTATTTATAAGGAACCATTTTCTTAATCTTTGCTACGTTTGTTACATCAGCGGTAACAGTCTTGCGAAGATTTCTCTTACGTTTTGTTGTTTTTTTGTTTAAGATGTGGGACTTGAAAGCATGAGCACGCTTAACCTTGCCGGTTTTGGTGAGCTTAAAGCGTTTCTTTGCACCACTGTGTGTTTTAATCTTAGGCATTATAATTCCTCCCTAAATAATTTACAATATTACTTGCCGGTTTTGGGAGCCATAAACATAATCATATTACGGCTTTCCATCTTGGCGGGTTTTTCAACAACAGCAACTTCACTGCAATATTCAGCAAAACGCTCCATAATTTCATATCCTTTATCGGGGTGACCTAACTCTCTACCTCTGAAACGAATGGAGAATTTAACCTTATCACCGCTTTTAAGGAAACGAACTGCATGGTTTGCTTTGGTTTCAAAATCGTGGGTATCAATTCCCACGCCGGTTAAACGAATTTCCTTAATGTCAATAACCTTTTGATTTTTCTTGGCATCTTTTTCCCTTTTTGCCTGCTCGAAACGGTATTTACCGTAATCCATAATTTTGCATACAGGGGGCACAGCGTTGGGAGAGATACAAACCAAGTCCAAATCGGCACTTTCTGCGGCTTCAAGGGCTTTTTCAATAGGAATAATACCCAACTGTGAGCCGTCGGCGGAAATTGTTCTAACCTCTTTAAATTTGATTCCGTCATTGATTGCAAGTTCTTTAATGCTAATGTTGACACACCTCCAAAATAATCGGCACAAAAAAAGCGTGGACGCTATTGCACCCACGCATAAAGACCCCGCTTGTGACGGAAATCTTATTAACCCTTTTAAAAAGTCTGAGGGTGAGTCGCATAGGCGTCTACTTCATTGTTGGTACAATTATATCATAAAATCTCCGTTTGTCAAGCACTTTTTGAATAAATTATTAACTTTTCTGTTTGAGATATTCGTCAATAGATTTTGCAGCGGTTTTTCCGGCACCCATAGCCAAAATTACGGTTGCGGCACCGGTTACGGCGTCACCACCTGCATAAACACCTGTCTTTGTGGTCTGCATATTTTCGTCAACCACTAAACAGCCACGTTTATTGGCTTCAATGCCTTCGGTTGTTGAGCGGATTAAGGGATTGGGTGAAGTGCCCAGTGCCATTATAACCGACTCCACCGGCAAAATAAATTCACTGCCCTTTATTTCAACAGGACGGCGTCTGCCGCTTTGGTCCGGCTCGCCCAGTTCCATTTTAATACATTCAAGACCGTTAACCACGCCGTTTTCGTCGGTTAAAACCTTGGTGGGATTGCAAAGAAGTTTAAACTCGATTTCCTCTTCCTTTGCGTGGTGAATTTCTTCTTTACGGGCGGGCATTTCTTCCTCGCCGCGTCTGTATACAACATAAACGTGTTCGGCACCCAAACGCTTAGCACATCGAGCAGCATCCATAGCAACGTTTCCGCCGCCGACAATGGCAATGGAATTAACCTTTTTAATGGGTGTGTCATAATCGTCCAAATATGCCTTCATAAGGTTAATGCGGGTTAAGAATTCGTTGGCAGAATACACACCGACACTTCCCTCACCCTCAATTCCCATAAACATAGGCAGACCTGCACCCGAGCCTATAAACACAGCCTCATAGCCCGTATCTATAATCTCGTCAACAGTAAGGGTTTTGCCGATCACCATATCGGTTTTAATTTCAACGCCTAAATTCTTTAATCCCTCGATTTCGTCGGCAACAATGGACTTAGGAAGACGGAATTCGGGAATACCGTAAACCAAAACACCTCCGGCGGTATGGAAAGCCTCAAAAACAGTCACGCTGTATCCGAGTTTTGCAAGGTCGCCGGCACAGGTAAGACCGGAAGGTCCCGCACCGATAACCGCAACCTTTTTGCCGTTGGGAGTGATATCGGGAATTTTCTTTTCACAGTTTTCTCTGTAATAATCTGCGGCAAAGCGTTCAAGACGTCCTATGGCAACGCTTTCACCCTTAATTCCCCTAACGCATTTACCCTCGCATTGGCTTTCCTGAGGGCAAACACGGCCGCAAACTGCAGGCAAAGCACTGGTTTCGGCAATTTTTAGGTATGCTCCCTCAAAATCACCCTCAGCAATTTTCTTTATGAAATCGGGAATTTGAACATTAACGGGACAACCCGATACACAAACGGGATTTTTACAGTTTAAACAACGGTTAGCCTCGGCAACCGCCATTTCGGGCGTGTAACCGAGTGCCACTTCTTCAAAGTTTTTGTTTCGAACGGTAGGAGCCTGTTCGGGCATTTTTACCTTAACGGGTGACATATCAGCCATTTTCCTTTGCCCCCAATCTGCAAACGTGTGCTTCCTCGCCACGGTAGAAACTGTTTCTACGCATCAGTTCGTCAAAATCAACCTTGTGTCCGTCAAAATCGGGACCGTCAACGCAGGCAAATTTTACTTCGCCGCCCACATTTACACGGCAACCGCCGCACATACCCGTTCCGTCAATCATAATGGGGTTAAGGCTGACAATTGTTTTAATGTTTTGTTCCTCGGTGGTTTTTGATACAAACTTCATCATGGGAATAGGACCGATGGCGATAACCAAGTCATAAGTATCCTTTGAAATTAAATCTTTTAAAACATCTGTAACAAAGCCTTTTTGACCGTAGGAACCGTCATCGGTAGTGATATAGAGATTGTTGGAAACGGCCTTCATTTCCTCTTCTAAAATAACAATATCTTTACTTCTGAAACCTGCGATTACCGTTGTATCGACACCCATATTGTAAAGGGCTTTAGCCTGCGGATATGCAATGGCACAGCCAACACCGCCGCCTATAACAATGGCTTTTTTAGGGCTTCCGAATTCGGTAGGCACACCTAAAGGCCCAACGCAATCTGCAAGACTTTCCCCAACGTTGAAAGAAGAAATCTTTTTAGTGGAAAAGCCGATTGCTTGAAGAATAACGGTAACTGTTCCCTTTTCACGGTCAAAATCAGCAACTGTCAGGGGTACACGTTCACCCTTTTCGTCGGCTCTTATAATTACAAATTGACCCGGCTGTACTTTCTTGGCAACGAAAGGTGCCTCAACAGTCATAGCGGTAATTTGCGAATTTAGGATTTTTTTATCAACTATTCTATACAAAATTCACACCTTAAATCAATGCTTTTAATTCTTCTGTCTTATCGGTTTTTTCCCATGGCAAATCAATATCCTTTCTGCCGAAGTGACCGTAGGCAGATGTGGGAGTGTAGATAGGACGGCGAAGATCTAATGCTTCAATGATTGCCGCAGGGCGAAGGTCAAACACCTTTTTAACTGCCTCGGCAATTTTTTCGTCACTAACCTTGCCGGTGCCGAATGTGTCAACCATAACCGAAACAGGATTTGCAACACCGATAGCATAAGCCAACTGGATTTCGCACTTATCGGCCAAACCGGCAGCAATGATGTTTTTAGCCACATAACGGCTCATATAAGCCGCACTTCTGTCAACCTTTGTGGGGTCTTTTCCTGAGAAAGCACCGCCGCCGTGACGTGCATAACCGCCGTAGGTATCAACAATAATCTTTCTTCCCGTAAGACCTGTATCACCCTGTGGACCGCCGATAACAAAACGACCTGTGGGGTTAATGTAAATCTTAGTATTTTCATCCATCAAACCGGCGGGAATAACGGGTTTGATAACCTTTTGTAAAATATCAACTCTAAGTTGTTCCAAGGTTACGCTATCTTTATGCTGAGTAGATACAACAACCGCATCAATACGTGTTGCCACACCATCATTGTATTCAACCGTAACCTGAGTTTTTCCGTCAGGTCGAAGATAACAGAGTTCTCCCGATTTTCTGACCTCGGTTAATTTCATAGCCATAGTGTGTGCCAAAGAAATTGCCAAGGGCATAAGTTCCTCGGTTTCATTGCAGGCGTAACCGAACATCATACCCTGGTCTCCGGCACCGTGCAGATTATAAGACTCATCTTGACCGCCTTTATACTCAAGGGAATTGTCAACACCCATAGCAATGTCAGGCGACTGAGAATCAATAGAGGTTAAAACAGCACAGGTATTACCGTCAAAACCGGCGTTGGCACTGTCGTAGCCAATGTCGCAAAGTGCAGTTCTTACAATCTTCGGGATATCAATGTTTGCAGTGGTAGAAATCTCACCCATAACGTTTATAACACCTGTTGTTGCAAAGGTTTCGCAGGCAACACGGGCGTATTTGTCCTCTGAAAGAATAGCATCCAGCACAGAATCGGAAATTCTGTCACAAACT
The DNA here is from genome assembly GCA_045580545.1 of Acutalibacteraceae bacterium. GTDB lineage: Bacteria > Bacillota > Clostridia > Oscillospirales > Acutalibacteraceae > UBA737. The sequence goes on from JAZNOA010000024.1 coordinate 20,200, forward strand.
TTGTCGGGATGACCTTCAGTTACAGATTCCGAAGTAAACAAAAATTTAGCCATATTCAACATCCTCCTTTTTAATAAAAAACCGCTCCAAAAAGAAGCGGTTGTTAACAAACCTCATCTTTCGGTTAAACCGACGGATTTAGCACCTTGAAATTCAGGTTGCCGGGCTTCACAGGGCCGTTCCCCTCCACCACTCTTGATAAGGAAAAGATATTCAGTTCTTTAGTATTTTATCACAAATAGGCGATTTGTCAAGAGGTAACTTAATCCTTTTTGATTTCTGCCAAAATTTGAGTCAACAATTCTTCGGTAGTGGGTGCTTTTTCTTCAATAACCTCAACCTCTTCTTCCTTGGTTTTATTGAGTTTAGCATCGGCTATCTCTTTTGCTTTGCTGAAACATTTAACAATTAAAAATACAACAAAGGCGATAATCAAAAAGTCGATAATCGTTACTAAAAATGTGCCTATACCGATTTGAACGGCAGGGGTCACAACCGTGTCTCCGTCCACTACCGCTTCTCGAAGAACGATGTTCAGTTCGCTCAAATCAACCTTACCGAGCAGTGAGCCCACAGCAGGCATAATAACGTCATTGACAAGGCTTGTGGTGATTTTGCCGAAAGCACTGGCAATTATAACACCGACTGCCATATCGAGAACGTTGCCCCTCATAATAAACTCTTTAAATTCCGAGAAAAATCCCTTTTTGTCTTTTTTCATTTTAGTTTGCTCCTTTATTTAATTATTTCTCCGCCTATAATGACGGTTTCGATTTCTAAATTATCATTTATGACAAGTAAATCCGCATCGTACCCAACTGCTATAACGCCTTTGTTAACATTCAGCATTTTTGCAGGGGTTTCGGTAGCCATTTTTACCGCATCGAAAAAAGGTATTCCGAATTCTATGCAATTTTTAACACAGTCCCAAAGACTTGCATAACTTCCTGCAACGGTGCCGTCGGGCAGACGAATAGTTTTATTCTTAACATTGAATTTATGACCCGAAAAATCATAATCCCCGTCGGGCAAGCCGGCAGGACGGATGCTATCGCTTATAAGTGTCATTCTGTCGGCACCGAACATCTTATATGTTGCCAAAACCACAGGACGGCTCACATGAAATCCGTCACAAATCATTTGAGCATAAATGCCCTTTTCAAAACCTGCACCGATAGGACCCGGATTTCTTTTATCAAAGGGCGGCATTGCGTTATATGTATGTGTAAGACAATTTGCGCCCGCATCAATGGCTTTAAGGGCTGTTTCATAATCGCAGTCGGTGTGACCGATTGAAACAACGGTATTTTCACTTATTTCTTTTATAAATTCAATGGCACCCTCGGTTTCGGGAGCAACCGTAATCATTTTAACACCCTTAAAAAGTTTAAAATCACTTATGTTCGGTTTTTTGATAAACTTCTCGTCTTGGGCTCCCTTATATTTTTTTGAAATAAAGGGTCCTTCTAAGTGAATACCTAAAATGTTGGCACCCTTGAAACACCTCGGTGCGTTGCAAACCTTAATTAAGTCATCATAACTTTCGGTCATTGTGGTGGGAAGCCAGGAGGTTGTGCCGAGTTTAGCATACATAAGACAAAGTCTTTCAAAATCGGCATCCATTGTGTCAAGTCCGTTTCTGCCGTGGGAATGAAGGTCAATCAGTCCGGGAATAAGGGTTTTGCCCTTTAAATCAATACCTTCACCCTCATATTCTTTGGTTATTTCCTCAATAATACCGCCTTCTAAAACTATATTAAAAATTTCACCCCGCACCTTTGCGTTGTTTAATATCAAACTCATTATTTTCCTCTTCTTAGTTTTTCAATTTTATCTCTAAGCATTGCGGCGTGCTCGAATTCCAAAATCTTTGCCGCCTGCTTCATTTCATAGGTAAGGCGTTTAATTTCAGCCTCTCGCTCCATACGGGACATTTTAGAAACCGCCTTATCGGTTTTAGGTTTGGTGCCGATTTCAATAATTTCGTGAACATTTTTAATAATGGTTTTAGGCGTTATTCCGTTTTGCTCATTATATTTTTGCTGAATGCTTCTGCGACGCTCGGTTTCGGTAATTGCACGCTCCATAGAATTGGTTACACTGTCGGCATACATTATAACCTGACCCTCGGCGTTACGGGCGGCACGGCCTATGGTCTGCACCAAAGATGTTTCGCTTCGCAAAAAGCCCTCCTTGTCGGCATCCAGTATTGCCACCAAAGAAACTTCGGGAATATCAAGACCCTCACGAAGTAGGTTTATTCCCACAAGAACATCAATTTCACCCAAACGCAAATCACGAATGATTTCCATTCGTTCCATTGTGTCGATATCGTAATGCATATATTTAACCTTGATACCCAAATCCTTTAAATAGTCGGTTAAATCTTCTGCCATTTTCTTTGTGAGCGTTGTAACCAAAACACGCTGTTTCTTAGCGGTTCTTGCGTTAATCTCTCCAACAAGGTCGTCAATCTGCCCCTCGGTGGGTCGAACTGATATTATGGGGTCCAAAAGTCCTGTTGGCCTAATTACCTGCTCAACCGTTTGAGCGGAATGTTCCTTTTCGAATTCCCCGGGTGTTGCAGACACAAAAACCGCCTGATTTATGTGACCGTAAAACTCCTCAAAATTAAGGGGTCGGTTATCAAAGGCAGAGGGCAAACGGAAACCGTATTCCACCAGATTTTCCTTTCTCGCCCGATCTCCGCCGTACATTCCCCTGACCTGCGGAAGCGTTACGTGTGACTCGTCCACAAACAAAAGATAATCGTCGGGGAAATAATCAAGCAAAGTAGAGGGTGTGCTGCCTTTAGGTCTGCGGGACATTACCCGGGAATAGTTCTCAACCCCCTTGCAGGTGCCGATTTCTCTGAGCATTTCAATGTCATACTCTGTTCTTTGGCGAATACGCTGAGCCTCGATTAGTTTCTCGTTATCAATAAAGAACTTTACCCGTTCTTCCATTTCCTCCTTAATCTCAGCCAAAGCCTCCTCCAATTTGTCCTGCGGGACAATATAGTGGGAGGCGGGATAAATTGCAACGTGAGAAAGCAGTGCCTTAACTTCACCGGTCAGGGTATTGATTTCGCAAATTCGGTCAATCTCATCACCGAAAAACTCAACCCTAACGGCGTTTTCAGCGGAATATGCAGGGAAAATTTCAACGGTATCTCCACGAACCCTAAATTTATTGCGGACAAAGTTTATGTCATTTCTTTCATACTGCAAATCAACCAGTTTCATTATAAGTTCGTCACGGTTTTTTTCCATACCGCACCGCAAAGAAATTACCATATTTCGGTAATCTATGGGGTTGCCGAGAGAATATATACAGGAAACGCTGGCAACAATTATAACGTCCCGTCTTTCTGACAAAGCACAGGTGGCACTGTGACGGAGTTTGTCAATTTCATCATTTATGGCAGAGTCCTTTTCGATATATGTGTCGCTCCCGGGAATATAAGCCTCAGGCTGATAATAATCGTAATAGGAAACAAAATATTCAACAGCATTTTCGGGGAAGAATTCTCTGAACTCTGAGCACAGTTGTGCGGCGAGGGTTTTGTTGTGAGCAAGAACAAGGGTGGGCTTATTTACATTCGCAATAATATTCGCCATTGTAAATGTCTTGCCCGAACCCGTAACGCCTAATAAAACCTGCTCCTTAAAACCGTTTTTTACACCTTCGGTAAGTTTTGCTATTGCCTCGGGCTGGTCGCCCGTGGGCTTGTAATTGGAATGCAAAATAAATTTATCCAAAGTCCACACCCCTTTCGTAATCACAAATTAAAACTAACATTCTCACTTTGTTAATTATACTTCAATCCATCTCATAAATCAATCGGTTTTTGCTATTTTGCAGGAACTTTTAATTAAACTATGTTTTAAATTTAAAATTGAAATTATTTCCGTTAGTATGTGCTATATATACACACTATATTTAAAAATTGAGGTTTTTGTAACACATAATCTCGCCCTTGCATAGTATGTGATGAAAACAGGCAAAGGGGGGAAACAAACAATGTGTAACTTCGGCGGAAACAACTGCTCTTGGATAATCATTCTTATCCTCATCCTCTTCTGCTGCGGCGGTTGCGGCACAAGCGTTGCTAACAACGGTTGCGGTTGCGACAACAACTGCGGTTGCTGCTAATTTATAGCAGAAAATGAAAAAGTGACCTCAAATGAGGTCGCTTTTTCATTTATGAATGGTATTTTACCGAATGTTTTTAAGTGAATTTAATTATCCAAAGAAATTGTCGCCGTCGGCGCTTCCGTCATCATTAATTGGTACCAAACCATAAAGACGGTTGTTTACCTTGACTTTCCAATACATCATAAGCACCTTGGGCTGAGAAGTTATCGGCGGTTTGAACATCGGAATAAACCGTGTGAACATATCCGTCGTTGCCCAAACAGTATTCTACCTTTGCTCTGACTGCAAATGCATTATCCTTTTGGTTTTCGGTAATATTCTTAACACCGACACCAAAGGAAATCGTTGCATTATTGGTGCCGTCAATAGGATACTTTTTCCAATACTTAGCCAAATCCTGACCGGTCAAGGTTACTTGCTTAACACCGTCCACTTCTGTCTTTCCGAAGTTATCCTTATCCTTGTCTGCCAAATTGTCATACACAGACTTAGAAGCAACATAGAATGTACGGCTTACAACATCGGCAACATTGCCATCATCTAAAATTATCTTTTTAGGATTAGCGGTTTTACCGCCGGCATACATAGGAGTATCATATTCTGCCAGGAGGTAAATTGCGGTGGTTTGTTTACCCGCACTGTTGCCTGTTCCGTCTACAATACCGTTAGTTAATAATTCCAAAGCCTTAGGAGCGGTAACGGTTGCACTGTTTATAAGTGTGGATGTAATAGTATCGGCATAGAGATTTGCACCGAAATCATTGGGGTGGTTAATGCCGTTGGCGATATAATCCACGCCCTCTTTAGCATTTAAAACATTTGTGAATGCGGTATTAACAGGTGCAACTGCTATATTTTCATATTTCTCCGCCAACTCAAAATATAACTCTTCATAAATGCCCAAATTATAATTATTCCAAGTGCTATTACTTGAATTCCAGAAAGTGGGATAGAATGCAGATACTAAAACAATGGAAACATTTGAATTCTTATTGCGGAGATATTTAATAAGATTCTCAATTCTTTCTTTATGTTCATCCTTAGATTCGCTGGATTCATTCATACCGAAACCGATAAATACCAAGTCGGTATTTGCAAGATTCACATCACCAAGCTCTCCGCTAACAAGCAGTTCGTCAATATGACTATAATACCACTGGGAGTCAGAAGAACCAACCGCACGGTTATCCCAAGTTATGGTTGCACCGGGATAGGCTTTTTCAAGATTTGCAACAACCTGCTTATCCCAAGAATCGTTTACCCAATCAGGTTTTAAACTTGAACTTAAACCTAAATATTTGCTCCAACCTTTGATTTCGCTGGGGTCACCAACACCGTCTGCGGTATAGGTGTAGAAAACTCCGTCCTGACCTGAAGTGTTACAGCCGGTTGTAATACTGTCGCCTATAAACAAAACATTTAGGCTATTTTCGGTATTCAACTTCTGGTAAGCGGTTGAAATGCTGTTAGCATAGGTAGGAACGCTGTAATCAACACCGTCCCAAGTTTTAGTATAAGTGTATGTTACAAGAACTTGATTTTTGGGTAATTCAGTATTCCAAGTGCCGGCACTGTTCCAAATGTCGGAATCGCCGATACCATTTTTGATTTCTTCTAATTCAATGTCATGCGGAATGGAACTTTCAGCAGTCAAACTGATTTTACCGTCATTACCTACGGTGAAATCAGTACCCTTGTAATATTTAACAAACTCACCGTTAATAGTAGTATAACTTGTAACGGCAACTATGTTCTCAACGGGATACATAAGTTTTACATTGCTTCTTACCTGTCCACCGTCAGTATAGAACAAAACGGGTTCCTGATATACAACCTTTTCGGTTCCACCGTTAAGTGTATCCTTATTTTGGCTCCAAGTGGGATGATTATTGGCGGTTGAGTGGTCAATAATATTCCTTTGATATCCGCTGTCAACGGTGAGCATACCGCCCACAGGAGCATAACCGTCACGGTCGGTTGTAATTTCTAACGTCTTTGCGTCATCAACGGTAATTGTGTAAACACCTTCAACAGGGGTTTTTGTCTCGCCGTCGTAGGTAACAGAATTAACACTTCCGCCGTTTTTAACTTCAACTTTGAATTTAAACTCTTCACCTAATTTTGCGTAGTCTAATGAATAATCACAATCGGCGGTGGGGGTAACAAATGTATCGTCATTAAGAGTTGCATTAATGGAAATGAAATCACCTTTAATAGAATTAACAAAATCAGCAATTTCGGTAGAAGCATCTCCATTAGCATCTACAAGTGACTTTCCGTCGATATATTTATCATAGAATTCAATGATATCGACCATTTTAGTGGCATTTACCAACTCAGAAGTATCTATTTTCTTACCGCCGAATACTGTACCGAAGTAAACTTCACCGTTTGCAGGTGAAGGAATACCAAACTGCAAACGGTTTGTATTCCAACCATTTTCACTCGCTTTAGCATCGTTAGCCGCTTTAAGCACCTCGTCTATTTCAATGCGATAAAGTTCTTTGGCGGGGAAACTTAAATTTGTAATGCTATGGTGAGCAGATGCTGTTGAAACAACCATAAATTGACTAGGTGTCACAGCATTATCAGTGTTGTTATAAACATACATCCACATATCGACATATTCGGTTACTTCAATAGGATTGTCGCCTCCATTTTGGTCCGTGCCATCACGAACAATGGAAACATGTGTATAACCGTTTTCAATTTTAGCAACAAAAGAGCCGAGTTCGGAGTTATAGTTAGGAATCAATTTGGCAACATTAGCACTTTCATCATCAGCAGAAACAAAGTCGGTGCCACTAGGTTTTCTATATTGCGGTTTCCATACTTCTTCGACAGTTCCCACTTTGCCAAGTTCATATAAAAGCAATTCCTGAATATTATCGAAATTGCCGGACTCAATTATTGCATTTCGAAATGCCTCAAATGTGCTGATAGCATCTTCTGCATTTTCAAGCCCCTTATCCTTTACGTTTTGATCATAGAACTCAAAAATATCACTGAGAGTTTCGGCATTTCTTAATTCGGTTATATCAATTTTCTTTAAGCCGAATACTGTACCGTAGTAAACTGCTTCATTGTCTGTGAGGTCTGAATTTTTTAACTGCAAACGGTTTGTATCCCAACCATTTACATTCGCTTGAGCATCGTTAGCCGCTTTAAGCACATCGTCTATTTCAATGCGATAAAGTTGTTTGGCGGGGAAACTTAAACTTGCATTGGGAGAGGTTGAACTATTTCCTGTTGCAGCAACAATAAATTGATCAGGTGCCACAGCACGTTCAGTGTTGTTATAAACATACATCCACATATCGGAATAATCTTCTACTTTAATAGGAGTGCCATTGTCTCCCATTTCATTTGTATTACCGGCGGTAATCGAAAGAATTTTATGTGTACTATCCAATTTAGCAACATAAGAGCCGAAATTGGCTACGTTATTATCAATTATTTGATCACCGGTAGCACCATCCGTAGGCCGGTATACATTTTCGGTTGAAGAAAAATCAGTGCTATTCTTCACCCATTTAGGATACCATACTTCTTCAACAGTTCCTGCGTCCTCAAGTTGGGATACAAGAATTGCTTTTAAATCTTCAAGATTTGCACTAGATGCTTCTTTGATTGCTTTAGAAGTATCTTCAATTATGGAACCATTGTCCCAATCATTTACATCAATACTGTTAACGGCAGTTAAAACTTCGGCAATTGATGTTTGGACTGCAACTTCTTCTTTACAATACTTTACACCGTATAAAGGCGAAAAGGCGATTTCGCTGCCGTCTGTAAAACCACCAGATTTTAAAATCTGTAAACCTTTAACAGTGCAGTTATTATCATACAACCCGGTAATATATGTATCGTTTGTTTTAATGGGTATCTTTGTTTTATTGGCGAAGATCTTGGTATAATTCCCACTATCCAATCCAGATAAAATAGCAGCGGTACTAAATCCATTGCCACCGCTATTAACCCAACTTGAATGACCGCTTAGGAAACCGAACTGATTTAAAAAATTAGAATTATTAAACATGTTAGATTTAAATGAGTTATCCACCAAATATAAATATATATCGTCATAATCAGCGGTTTTAAAACCATCACCAAAGTTGTCGCTTTTATAATCGTCGACGCTGACGTCGGGAGAAACATAGGCTAATAATGCTAAATCACCGCTTAAATAACGCCAATTGTCATCTGCTGCCGGGTAATAATTTTTCGTTGTGTGACCATTGTTGGTTTCAGTATTCTCCGAGGGAACAAATATTGCATTTTCAGTTCCAACTAAAGCACTATCTTTATAATATCTTGCGATATTACCAATTAAAAGTATTTCGGTTTTTGAAAGAATTTTTATTTCATTGTTGACAAAACTTACGAGACTATTGATATCATTTATTTCAACATAATATGCAATCAAGGCTTTTTTAGCGTCGGTTATAGCAGTTTTTAAAACGGTAACAGTATCGTCAGTGTAAACAGAAGTATCAATCTTCTCGGCTTTAACTATACAATCTGCTAAATCGGATATATCGTTTCCCGAAACATCGGTCACTTCTTTGATGTTTGCATCTGTTTCAGTAGTCTCAAAAAACATACTGCCGAAATAAACCTCGGCACCATCGCCGAAAGATTTTTGATTGGTGTTTTCATCATTAACAAGGACAAATATTGATCCGATGTTGGTCTGGTCTCCGGTAAAATCTGTTGAAATATTCCAATTAAGTGTTTGCCACTCATCGCCAGCGGCTATTGATACTGTTTTAGAAGTGTTAAAACCACCACCGGAATGTATTTTAAGTATAAAAGAAATAGGTTTGTTAGTTTTAACAGCGAAAGAAACAGACTTTATATCAGCAATTGATATCACTGCACCAGCAGAACTGGTATCTGTGGTATTAGATACAGGCTGATAAGAAACAACTGCATCAGTACCTGAGGGCATTCCCCAGAAATCACTGTTGGTACCGAATTCATTTGGAATTTTTATAACTTTTGAACCAACTACTTTCTTATCATCGTCAAGAGTGATAGCATTATCTTTAGTTCCACTGTAAGTGGAATTATTAGAAAAAATGCCTAAAGGAACAAAAAGTTGCTGCTTCTGATCCTCCTTAATTTGAAGATTTGTGGCAGCGGTCTTGATTCCTGAAATAAGTTGTTCAGGATTAATCTCTGAAACCGCAGACACAGACATTGGTATTGCCAGTGAGGACACAAGCAAAACTAATGAAAGAATTACCGAAAGGGATTTTTTCATAAACAATTACCTCCAAAAAATTCATTATCTCATAATACTACTTACAATTATACCCCCACCCACAGATTTTGTCAACGAAAAACTCATGTGCATTTTAGTTAAAATTTTCTCTTAAATTTAGTGCATTATGTCAAGGTGCAACAGGAATGGGGAATTTAAAATTATACGCTTCACTCGGAATTACATTTAAACTGTCACCCTGAGCATAGTGAAGGGTCCGGTTGCAATTTTGATTTTTCCTTGAGATTCTTCAGCAACGCTTAGAATGACAACCCCTCCGTCACGGCAAGCCGTGACGCCTCCCCTTGCACAGGGGAGGTTTGGGTTGTGCAAATTTTGTTCTCTCCATACGACCGTTACATAAAAAACCAAGCCATCGCTAATGGATGGCTTGGTTATGAACTCAACAACTATTAAATGTTATCTATAAATGTATTTATCTATTAGATAGCACCGAAAATAAACTTGCAAGCAAAGAGCAATGCAATAACGGTTACTGCAATATCTTTCTTGGTATACTTGCCGGTGAACAATGTAATAAGAACATAAGAAATAGCACCGATACCAATACCGTTTGCTATGGAATATGTTAAGGGCATCATAACAAGTGTTAAGAATGCGGGAACAGCACTACGCATATCTTCCATATCAACCTTGGCGAAGTTCTTAAGCATTAAAACACCTACGAAGATAAGAGCAGGTGCGGTAGCAGCCGCAGGAATGATGCTTGCAACGGGTGATAAGAACAAGCAAACAATAAAGCAGAGGGCGGTAACCAAACTGGTAAGACCTGTTCTGCCGCCTGCTGCAACGCCTGCAGAACACTCAACGAAGGTGGTAACGGTAGATGTACCGCAAACTGCACCGGATACGGTTGCGATAGAATCGCAAGCCATAGACTTATCAATATCAACGGGGTCGCCGTTTTCGTCAAGCATATCAGCCTCAGAAGCGGCACCGTAAAGTGTTCCGATGGTGTCAAACATATCAACCAAGCAGAAGGTTACGATGGTCATAATAACCGAGAAAATTCCGCCGATCATTTCGCCGGAGAAGGCGTTTTTCCAAGATTCACCATTAAAGATAGCGGTGATACCGATTTTGCCGAAATCCTTGAAGGGTTCAACAACGCTTGAAAGGTTGAAAGCAGGCAACTGCCAGGTTGCTAAATAGTAGATAACGCTTGTTGCCAAAATTCCCAAAAGAACGGCACCTTTAACCTTAAGTTTTGAAAGAACGGCAATAATAATGAAGCCGAGGAGTGCAATAATTGCAGGGGCAATATCTGCCCACTTAGCACCGTTAATTTTAACGAACTGCACAAGGGTATACTGATTAGCCTGAATAATTCCGACATTCTGGAAACCGATGAAAGCAATAAAGAGACCGATACCTGCGGGTATTGCCTTTTTAATGCAGTCGGGCATTGCCTTAGCAATGTAACTTCTTGCTCCTGTTATAGATAAAAGCAAGAAAAGAAGACCGGAAATGAGGATGATAACCAAACCTGCCTGATAGCCCTTGATTACATCGTTTCCGCTAACAATTTGGGGAAGAACAAATGAAGTGAAGAAGAATGAGTTAAGACCCATACCGCACGCCTGCGCAAAAGGAAGTTTTGCATAGAGTGCATAAAGAAGTGTTCCGACTACCGCAGCAATGATTGATGCAATGTAAACCGCATTCCAGATTGCAGGAACACCGGGCACATCAAAACTAAAGCCGACGATTTGGTTGGGGTTTACAACAATAATATATGCCATGGCAAAAAATGTTGTAAGACCGGCAATGATTTCCGTTTTTACTGTGGAGCCCCGCTCCGAGATTTTGAAAAACTTGTCCATTTTTTATCTCTCCTTAAAATATTTGGCAAACAGCCGATACAATTATATAACAGTTTTTAAAAAATTGCAAGTTTTTTGAAATTTTTTTAAAAAATTGTGAATTTCCATCGGATTTGCAATGAATAATGCACAATTTGAGATTCTTACGCTTCACTCAGAATGACATTTAAACTGTCACCCTGAGCATAGCGAAGGGTCCGGTTGCAATTTTGATTTTTGAGATTCTTCGGCAACGCTTAGAATGACAACCCCTCCACCGCAAGCGGTCCCCCGTCTCGGCTCCCGCCTCGGTCGGTGCTTCTAAACTTCGTTTAGAGGTTGCCACCGGCAACCCGCACCCCTGCAAGCAAGGGAGGTAAGGATTTGCACTAACCAATACCTCCCCTACTTGTAGGGGAGGTAAAGATTTGCACTAACCAATACCTCCCCTACTTGTAGGGGAGGTGCCGAGGCACGAGGCGGAGGGGTTTGATTTAATAATTTAAGATATCTCTTTTAAGAACCTTTCGATTCTCACTAAGGCTTCTTTGATATGTTCAACCGAATAACAGTAGGAGGCTCTGACATACCCCTCCCCGCTTTCACCGAAAGCGTTGCCGGGAACAACTGCCACCTTTTGGCTTGCAAGCAGTTTTTGGCAAAATTCCTCACTTGTGAGCCCTGTACTCTTAATAGAGGGGAAAGCATAAAAAGCACCCTTGGGTTCACGGCACTCAAGACCGATTTTGTTAAAACCGTTAACCATAAGTCTTCTTCTGCGGTTATATTCCTCACACATAATCTTAACATCCTCGTCACAGGATCGAAGTGCCTCGACAGCGGCATACTGGGATGTTGTGGGGGCACACATTATGGCATATTGGTGGATTTTGAGCATTTGGGAAATCAGTTCCTTTGGTCCGCAGGCGAACCCTAAACGCCAGCCGGTCATGGAAAAAGCCTTTGAAAATCCATTAACAACCACGGTTCTTTCTTTCATACCCTCAATGGATGCGGGGGAACAGTGGGGTTTTGAATTAAAGGTAAGTTCGGAATATATTTCGTCGGACAAAACGGCAACATTAGTGTCTTTCAGCACCTCATATAATTCTTCAAGGTCTTCCCTTTCCATAATAGCACCCGTGGGGTTACAAGGGTACGGAAGAATGAGGAGTTTTGTTTTATCGGTAATAACGGTTTTAAGTTCCTCTGCCGTTACCTTAAAATCATTTTCCGCTTTTGTGTTAAGAATAACAGGTGTGCCTCCGGCAAGGAGGGTTATAGGTTCATAGCAAACATAGGAGGGCTGAGGAATTATAACCTCGTCCCCCTTTGACACAACGGCACGAATAAAAGCGTCAATAGCCTCACTTCCCCCAACGGTTACGAAGATTTCGTTTTTAGGGTTATAGGAAACATTATACTTTCTCTCCATATAGGCGGAGATTTCCCCTACCAATTTTTCATTACCTCGGTTTGAAGTATATTTAGTTTTTCCCTTTTCAAGGGAGTTAATGCCGGCCTTTCGCACCTGCCACGGGGTATTGAAATCGGGTTCACCCACACCTAAAGATATTACATCTTTCATATTGGTGGCTATATCGAAAAACCGCCTAATACCCGAGGGTTTAATATCGGCGACGGTTGGGGTGACAATTTTGGAATAATCTATCATACCCAAAGTTGCCCCCTGTCATCGTCATTTTCGTTAACCAATTCAACATCCATTTCCTTGTACCGTCTCAAAACAAAATGGGTGGTAGTCGAGGTCACGGAGTCGATGGTTGAAAGTTCTTTTGCCACAAACCAAGCAATATCTTTAAGGGTTTTACCCTTAACCACAACATTAAGGTCATAAACACCCGACATTAAATAGACCGACTCAACCTGAGGGTATTTCATAATCTTTTCGGCAACCTCTTCAAAGCCGAGACCTGCTTTGGGAACAACGTTTATCTCAATTATTGCCGAAACATAGGCACCGTCTGTTTTTTCCCAGTCCACAATAGCCTTGTAGCCCTTTATAAGACCGTCCGCCTCCAGTTCCTCAATTATTTTTTTCACCTTTTCCTCGGTGACATTAAGCATAACGGCAATTTCCTCGTGGGTGTAACGGGCATTTCTTGCCAATAATTTTAAAACTTCGTATTTCATATTGAATTCTCCTTAAAAACAATAATCTATGCTAAATTTTACTATTATCCTTAACTTTTGTCAAGTAAATTAGAATAAAGCAACCACAACTTATAATAATATATGTGTGAGGTGTTTTTATGTCGGCAAAACGAAACGTTATTGCATTTTTTATTATTTCCATTATCGGAACCCTTTCTCACTTTGTTTACGAATGGACGGGAAAACCCTATTTAATAGGTTTATTTTTCCCCGTTAACGAAAGCACATGGGAGCATTTAAAGTTGCTGTTTTTCCCAAGCCTTATTTATTTTGCGGTTGTATATTTTACCCTTAAGGAAAAACCGAAAAACTATATATCCGCAACCGCAATATCAATTATAGCAGGTATGCTTTCCATTGTGGTAATGTTTTACACATACCAAGGTGTTTTAGGAAAAAATATTGATTTTTTGAATATTTTAATCTATTTTTTAGGGGTTATCGTGACTGTTTATATTATGCAAAGAATTTTGAAAACGCAAAGTTACTCTTCGGGAACTGCTAACATCATTTCCCTGTTTTTTCTGCTTTTAACGGCAATTTTGTTTGTTTCTTTCAGTTTCAATCCTCCCTCATTGGGGATTTTTCTGCCGCCTGCGGTTTAATCGGTTTCACTTGACAATTTGCGGCGGTACAATATAATAGAATTATAGATTTTAAGAAAACGGAAGTTATAACAATGAAGTTTTTAATTAAATTCAGAAAATCGGTAATGTATTTTGTTAAAACCCTAATTGTTGCCGCTGTTACATTCAACTTTATAAATATTTGGGTGAATTATTATCCCGATGCTATGTTCTTCCGCAACGGTAACTACCTGATTGCCTTTTCTTATGTTATGCTTTTTGTGGTTTTTTCTTCAACCTTCAAGGCTTTTCATATAGGAATTTACCGCACACATGAAATTATTTATTATTTCACCGTTGCACTGTTTTTAACTAATTTATTCACCTATTTTGAACTGAGCCTTATTGCGGAATATCTGCTTAACCCCATTCCCTTAATTTTAGGTTTTTCGGTTCAAATTGTGATTGTTTCCATTTCAAGTTACTGTGCCAACTCGATTTATTTTGTTATATATAAAGCAAGAAAAATGTTGGCGGTTTTCGGTGACGAGGACGGTTTTAAACTTATAAATAAAATGACGGAAATACCCGATCGCTTTAGGGTCGAACAGGGCGTTAACGCCAACACCCACACCTTCGAGGAAATCAAGCATTTGATTGATAAATACGAATGTGTTATTCTTTGTAACGTTGAGCAAAATCTTCAAAGAAAAATTCTTTTATATGCCTATTCCAAACAAAAACGCACCTATTTACTCCCTGATATTGCCGATATAATCGTAAGCAACAGTTATGAAATTCAAATTGCGGATATTCCCGTTTTAATGAACCGTAACCGAGGTCTTACCGACGAGCAGAGATTTGTTAAAAGAATTATTGATATTATTGTATCTGCTTTGCTTATAATCATCACCTCACCCTTGATGCTAATAACCGCATTGGCGGTTAAAATTCAAGACGGCGGACCCATTCTTTTCAAACAAAACCGCATAACCAGAAACGGAAAAATTTTCAATATATTAAAGTTTCGTTCTATGATTGTGGGAGCCGATAAAATTAGCGGTGTTAAGAAGACAGAAAAGGACGATAAGAGAATAACCAAAGTGGGCAGGGTTATAAGGAAATACCGCATTGACGAATTACCCCAACTTTTTAATGTGCTTATCGGAAATATGTCTATGGTAGGACCCCGCCCCGAAAACGCCGAAAACGTTTATGAATATTCAAAAACCAACCCCGAATTTGAACTCAGACACAGGGTTAAAACGGGTATTACGGGTTTTGCCCAAATTTACGGAAAGCATAATACTTCCCCTGAAAACAAACTTAAAATGGACTTGACATATATTGAAACCTATTCCATTTTGCAGGATTTTAAACTTATGATTTTGACCGCTAAAACTATTTTCACCAAAAACAGTGCCGAGGGGTTTGAACACTCTCCGAAGGAACAATAAATGAAACGATACATAGCACCTTTGATTTTATGCATTATTCTGCTTTGCGGTTGCTCGGATAATCAAGTGTCACAGGGTAGCACCCAAATTTTGAATGCCGACGGAACACCCGCAAAAGAATATTCCACTCTAAAAGAGGTCATTGCCGACAGTAATGCAGGTGAAAACAACGATATGCCAAACTATATTGACGGTAGTGATACCGCCGTTGCCGACGGTAATCAAGTTTCGGTTTCGGCGACCTATTTCGGCAACAAAAACAGCAAGATTTTCCACAAGTCAAATTGCTCGTCCGCACAAAAAACCAAAGAGGAAAACAGAGTCTATCTTTCGTCACGTGACGAATTTGTTTCAAAGGGATATTCGCCCTGTAAAATATGCAATCCATAACTCTTTTGGCAGGAATATAATATCGCTGAAATAAGTAGTTTTTAAAGGGTGATGTTATGGATTTTTTTGATTTGCACTGTGACACGGCGTTTGAACTTTATAAAAGAAGTCTTTCTTTTGATAACAATGAGTTGAGCGTTACAAAAACTTCGGGAAAAGCATTCCGAAAATGGCACCAAACCTTTGCGGTTTGGATAAAAGACGATGCTGAAAATCCTTTTCAGCTTTATAAAAACATTATAAATGATATAAAAACAAGACTTATAAACGCTCCGGAAAATTTAACACCTATCTTTGCTGTGGAGGGCGGAAGTGTTATTGAAGATAAACCGGACCGATTGGAAGTTCTTAAAAAGGACGGAATTAAATTTTTTACCCTCACTTGGAACGGCGAAAACCGAATTGCGGGAGGATGCAAAACCGATAAAGATCTTACCGACTTTGGTATTAAAGTCATTAACCGATTAAACCGACTGAAAATAGGTTGCGACCTTTCCCATTTAAACAGAAAAAGTTTTTATTCCGCTATTGAATATGCCCGGTTTCCCTTGGCTACCCATTCAAACTGTTATGAAATCTGTTCTCACCCGAGAAATCTAACATTAGAGCAAATTAAACTAATAACCGAAAAAAACGGGATTGTCGGTCTTACGTTCTATCCCGAATTTTTAGGTGAAGATATCTTTGAAAAAATATATGAGAACATATTCTTGCTTTGTGATAAGGGGTATGAAAATTATATCGCCATAGGTTCGGATTTTGACGGCGGAAAAATGAGCGAGAGTCTTGATAAAACCTCTAAAATTCCCTCGCTTTACGGTTTTTTAGAGGAAAAGGGGCTGGGAAAACCCCTGCTTGACAAAATATTTTACAAAAATGCCCATAAATTTATTGCAATGCTTTAAAAAAAGATGTATAATACTTAAGATTATTATAATGTAGGTGATTATTTTATGAATTATATCAGCACAAGAGATAAATCTGTTAAAGTTTCTGCCGCTAAGGCTATTGCTCAGGGCATTTCGGTTGAGGGCGGTCTTTTCGTTCCCGATACTTTCCCCACCCTAACAGCGGAAGATTTCAAAAAACTTACTGCTCTTGACTATAAAGGCAGAGCAAAATACATTTTAAGAGAATTTCTTAACGATTTTACCGAGGATGAGGTCGATTACTGTATAGAGGGTGCATACACCGGCACCTTTGATAATGACCAACCCGCTCCGATTTCTTTAGTGGGTAAAAACGCAAATATCTTAGAACTTTGGCACGGTCCCACCTGTGCTTTCAAGGATTTGGCATTGCAACTTCTTCCCTACCTTTTGACTACCTCTGCCAAAAAGGTTAACGACGGCAAGAAAACCGTTATTTTGGTTGCCACTTCCGGTGACACGGGAAAAGCCGCACTTGAAGGCTTTAAGGATGTTAAAGATACCGAAATTATGGTGTTTTATCCGAGCGATGGTGTCAGCCCCATGCAAAAACTTCAAATGGACTCCCAAAAGGGAGAAAATGTTCACGTTTGTGCTATTAAGGGTAACTTTGACGATGCACAGACCGGTGTTAAAAAGATTTTCACCGACAATGCCGTTAAGGAGAAGTTGGCAGAAAATAATATGCTTTTCTCCTCTGCCAACTCAATTAACTGGGGCAGACTTGCTCCCCAGATTGTTTATTATGTTTCCTGCTATTGTGATTTGCTTATGCGTGAGGACTTCGGCGGTGAATTTAACATTGTTGTTCCCACGGGTAACTTCGGTAACATATTAGCCGCCTATTATGCTAAAAAAATGGGTGTTCCGGTGGGTAAACTTATTTGTGCCTCCAACGCTAACAACGTTTTAACCGACTTTATTAAAAACGGAACATACAATCGCAACCGCAATTTCTACACCACCATTTCTCCCTCAATGGATATTTTAATCTCCAGCAACCTTGAGAGAATGATTTTCGAATTAACGGGAAATGACGATAAAAAGGTAGCCGCCTGGCAGAACGAACTTTCTAAAACCGGCAGTTTCACGGTTGACGATGATATAAAATCCAAAATAAACGAACTGTTCTGGGGCGGTTACTGTGACGACAGTAAGACCCTTGAAACCATCGGCAAATACTTTAAGGAATACGGTTATTTATGTGATACCCACACCGCCGTTGCCCTTAATGTTTATGAGCAGTACGTGAAAGAAACAGGTGACGATAAAGCGACTGTTATCGCCTCCACCGCTTCTCCTTATAAGTTTGCAAAGTCGGTTCTTTCTGCTGTTTCTGACAAAAAAGGCAATGACGAATTTGACACGGTAAACATTTTGTCGGAAGTGACCAAAACCGACATTCCGGCTCCCATTAAGGCTCTCAAAAACGCTCAAGTTCGTTTCAAGGAAATCTGCGACAAGGACGATATGCTTACAAGCGTTTACAAAGCACTTAACATTAACTGATATGTAAAAACGGGTATATTCTGAATATACCCGTTTTGCGTAAAAAACTATTTCATTTTGAAGGTGTCGCAACAGGTTTCCTTTGCGGAATCTGCGGGACCGTCACCAACGTGAATTTTACCTGCGGAACAGGCATTATTCTCGGTATGGTAAACACAGTTTTTTACACTACAGGAAATACAGGATTTGGTTTCACAACTATCCATTTTAAGTTCCCCTTTCCGACTTTAAGTTTTCCTAAAGTCGATATTGTTTTGCACTGATTTTGTATTATTATACATTAGAAAGGAAAAATCCATTGAGTATTTACGGAATTTCAGATCTGCATTTATCCTTTGGGACCGACAAGCCAATGGATATTTTCCGCGGGTGGAACAACCACACCGAAAGACTTTTCGCCAACTGGAACCGACTTGTAAAGGAAGATGATACAGTTGTTCTCCCCGGCGACCTTTCCTGGGCCTTAAAATTAGAGGAAACAAAAAATGATTTTGAATTTTTGAAAACCTTAAAGGGTAAAAAGATTTTAATTAAAGGCAACCACGATTTATGGTGGAGCACCGCCAAAAAAATTCACACATTTTTTGAAAATGAAAATATTACCGACTGCGAAATTTTATTCAACAGTTCCGTTGTTGTTGACGGTTATGCCATTGCGGGTACCAGAGGTTGGTTTTACGATAATTCAGGGAGCCAAAAGGTGTTGCTTAGAGAAGCCGGCAGACTTGAAACATCAATTAAATCGGCATTATCTTCCGGACTTCCTGTTTTAGTTTTTCTCCACTATCCTCCTGTATACGGCGATTATGCCTGCAGAGAAATTTTAGATGTGCTTAAAAAATATAATATCAAGGATGTTTATCACGGGCATATACACGGGGCGGGATTTAATAATGCGGTCAAGGAATTTGAAGGAATAAATTTCCATTTAATTTCCTGCGATTGCACCGATTTTACCCCAATTAAAATAGTTTGAATTATTATTTTGAAAAAAATAAAAAAAATACTGGAAATTTTCATAATAGTATGATATACTTATGTCAATTATGTTGGTGAAAACCAGTTTTATCGGAGGTATAACAAAAAATGAGTTTAAAAGAGACTAAAAATGTCGGCACTAACAGATACGAATTAGAGATTACCGTTGATGCCGAAAAATTCCAAAATGCCATTAAAGAGGCTTACAAAAAGAACGCTAAAAACATCAGTATTCCCGGTTTCAGAAAGGGCAAAGCACCCTATGCTTTCGTTGAGAAGTATTACGGTGCAGAAGTTTTCTTTGAGGATGCCTTAAACCTTATCTACGCCGATGTTGTTGACGAGGCTATTACGGAGTCCGGTCTTAAGGTTATTAACGACAAGATGGATTTCGATATGGTTTCCATTTCTAAAGAAGAGGGTGTTGACTTTAAGGTTACACTTACCACCTATCCCGAAATCACAATTGGTGAATATAAAGGCTTAAAGGCTGAAAAGGTTATTGCTAAAGTTGAGGATTCTGAGGTTGACGCTCAGGTTAATGCTATGGCAGAAAGAAATGCCCGTATGGTTGAGGTTACCGACAGAGCCGCTCAAATGGGCGACACCGTTACTTTCGACTTTGAAGGCTTCTGCGACGGTGAAGCATTTGAAGGCGGTAAGGCTGAAAAATATGCTTTAGAGTTGGGTTCGGGTCAGTTTATCCCCGGTTTTGAGGAGCAAATTGCCGGCAAAAATATCGGTGAAGAGTTTGATGTTAATGTTACCTTCCCTTCAGACTACGGTGCTGAAAATCTTGCAGGTAAAGACGCAACCTTTAAGTGCAAACTTCACGAGATTAAGTTCCGTGAACTTCCCGCTATTGACGATGAGTTTGCTAAGGACGTCAGCGAATTTGACACCCTCGACGCTTTAAAGGAAGACCTTAAAGCAAAAGCACTTGAGAGAAAACAGAAGGTTTCCGAAGAGGAAATGGAAAATGACCTGGTTCAGCAGATTGTGGACAGCATTGAGGGCGAAATTCCCGAAGCAATGTATGAAAACCGTCTTAACCAAAGTGTTGAAGAGTTTGCATACCGTTTGCAGTCTCAGGGTCTTAACCTTGAAACATACCTTAAATATACCAACTCTACTATCGACGAGTTTAAGAAGTCTTTCCGTCCTCAGGCCGAATCCCAGGTTAAGTTCAGATTGGCTCTTGAGAAAATAGTTGAACTTGAGAAAATCGAGGCTACCGAGGAAGACATCAACGCTCAGTTTGAAAAGATGGCTATGGACTACGGTATGGAGGTTGAACAGATTAAAAATGCTGTTCCCGCCGAGGAAATTGCAAAAGATTTAGCAGTTGGTAAGGCTATTGACTTTATTAAGGAAAATGCCGTTATCACCGAGGTTGAAACCAAAACCGCTAAAGAAACCAATGATAAAAAGACGGAAGAATAATTGATTAAAATTTAAAGTGCCGTCAATACTATACTTTAGTAAATCAAACGCCGGCATATAATTGTCGGCGTTTTAACACAGAAAGGAACTAATCTTATGGCTATGATACCTTATGTTATTGAACAAACAGGCAGAGGCGAGCGTTCTTATGACATTTTTTCTCGCCTTTTGAACGACAGAATTATTATGCTTAACGACCAGGTGGACGATGCATCTGCCAGCGTTATCATCGCCCAACTTTTATACCTTGAGGGTCAGGACCCCGATAAGGATATAAGTTTTTACATTAACAGCCCCGGCGGCTCTGTTTCTGCCGGTCTTGCCATTTATGATACTATGCAGTACATTAAATGCGATGTCAGCACCATTTGTATGGGTATGGCGGCATCTATGGGTGCATTCCTGCTGTCTTCCGGTGCTAAGGGCAAGAGATTGGCTCTGCCAAACAGTGAAATTATGATTCACCAACCCTTAGGTCAGGCTCAGGGTCAGGCAACCGATATTTTAATTCACGCCAACCACATCGAAAAAACCAGAGCCAACCTTAACAAAATTTTGGCTGAAAATACCGGCAAGCCCCTTGATGTTATCCAGCGGGACACCGAGAGAGACAATTTTATGTCTGCCCATGACGCCATGGAATACGGCCTTATTGATAAGGTTATTACTAAAAGATAAGAGGAAATATAATGCCTAACAAAAAAGAAACAGAAATTTGCTGTTCCTTTTGCGGGAGAACTCAAGACGAGGTTGCCCGCCTTATTGAGGGACCGGGTGTATTTATTTGCGACAATTGTATAGAGTTTTGCTCTTCCCTGCTTTTAGACGATGAAAATTCTGCAAAGCAAAACAAAAAAAGGGAAAAAGCAAAAGATTTTGTACTTCCAACCCCTCAGGAAATCAAATTTCAATTAGACCAGTATGTTATCGGTCAAGATGAAACCAAAAAGACTCTCGCTGTTGCAGTGTATAACCACTATAAACGTATTTTCAAAAACACGGACAGCGATGTAGAACTTAATAAGAGCAATGTGCTGATGTTAGGACCCACAGGTGTGGGCAAAACCCTTTTGGCACAGACTTTAGCAAGAATTCTTGATGTACCGATAGCCATAACAGATGCTACAACCCTTACGGAAGCCGGTTATGTGGGCGAAGACGTGGAAAATATTCTTCTTCGCCTTATCCAAGCCGCCGATTATGATGTTGAAAAGGCCGAACGGGGTATTATTTATGTAGACGAAATAGATAAAATTGCCCGTAAATCCGAAAACCCCTCCATCACCCGTGACGTCAGCGGCGAGGGTGTTCAGCAGGCACTTCTGAAAATCTTAGAAGGCACTGTTTCCAATGTTCCTCCGCAGGGAGGCAGAAAACATCCCCAGCAGGATTTCATTCAGGTGGACACAACAAATATCCTATTTATATGTGCAGGTGCTTTTGACGGCATTGAAAAGGTTATCGAAAAGCGTCAAGGCGGTTCCAGTCTCGGTTTCGGTGCCGATGTTAAGTCGCCCAAGAGTATGGAGGCTAATGCTATTGCAACAACCGCCACCCACCAAGACCTTGTTAAGTTCGGTCTAATTCCCGAACTTGTGGGCAGACTGCCGGTTATAACCGCTTTAAAGGATATGGATAAGGAAACACTTATCCGCATTATGAAAGAACCTAAAAATGCTATTTTAAAGCAGTATGAAACCCTCTTTAAGCTTGACGGTATTGAACTCGAATTCAGTGATGATGCTATTGACAAAATAGCAGAACTGACCGTTGAACGCAAGACAGGTGCCCGAGGACTTCGTTCCATAATCGAAGGCATTTTGCAAAGGTTTATGTTTGAGGCTCCCTCGGATAAAACCATTAAAAAAATCACCATAACTTCCGACACTGTTGACGGCAAGGATGCCGAAATCACAAGAAACTAACTAAAACCACAAAAACAGAGGACCGAATTACAGTCCTCTGTTTTTTCTTATACTATCATATTAAAACTAAATATTTACGGTTTGACCCACGGGAACACAGACCTTGTTACCGTCAATTTTTACCCAAATTTCTGTGGCTGTAGGGTTGTAAACCTTGTGACCGTCGGCAGAATAAATAAGGTTTTTATACGCCGTTACGTAATCGTAAACCTCAATATTTGTTGCATACCAAACATTATCGCAGTTTGCCACCTTTTGGAAGAATTCTTCGATTACATTCCAATTATCATTTCCACGAAATTCGTATGTATGACCCCAGAGATAAAAGAGCCAACCGTCATTATTTCCTACCTCGTCATTTATAAACTTATCGGCAAGATTCATAAGTTCCGGGTCATTATGGTGACAGGTAGCCCCCAATCTCATCCAATCGGTGGGAATACTGAATGTGTGATGAGATTTTACGGTTCTGGCATACACAATTCCCGCTTGCTTCAGTATATCAACCGCATTGTCGTTATATGAACCGTATGCATAAGCGTGGCCACGTATAATCTTGCCGAACATTTTTTCAAGAGCCAGCCTATCTTCAATTATTTCTATCATACATTGTGCTGTTGGTTGATTGCTGAAAAAAGGATGTGTAACACCGTGAGTTGCTACCTCACAAAAAGGATTATTATAAACCTTTTTAGACTCACTTTCAGAAAGGCGGAAATGCACCTGACCCTCGGGTCTGACACTTCCCTCAGGCATAAAGCAACCCGAATTTAAATTAAATGTGCATTTAATTTTAAATTTTTCTAAAAGTTCAATAAATCTAACATCTGTATCTACACCGTCGTCATAACTGAGTGTTAACGCCTTTTCTTTTCCATCGGGAAATAACAAGCAAGTTTTCATTATAAATACCTCCGATATTACTTATATAACAAATTTTACCATTCCATAGTATGGTTGTCAACTTATTTTATAAAATTACATAAAATCTCCAATAAAACGTTGACATTTAAGACCTGAAAGTATAAAATGATATTAAACAATTTAAAGAAAGGTAAATATAAATTATGAAATGTGAAATTTTACATTTGAAAGATTATTATTCCTTTTTAGGCAATGAGGGATGCGACCCTACAGTAGAGGTGTATCTTCCCTACAATATGGCTCAAATGAAAAGAGAAAATTTTAAAAGACCATGTTTGGTGGTTTGTCCCGGTGGTGGGTATGCCGGTTGCTCAGAACGTGAAGGCGAGCCCATTGCCCTTAATTTTCTGAGTGAGGGCTTCAATGTTTTCGTTATCAAATATTCTGTGGCTCCCCACAGATTTCCCACTCAACTAATCGAAATTGCCGCTTTAATGGATTTAATTAACAAAAACAGCGATCGATGGAACTGCGACATATCTAAAATCACAATTATGGGATTTTCCGCAGGAGGACATTTAGCCGCCCACTACTCCACAATGTTTGACTGCGAAGAAGTTAGAAAGGTATTTCCGGAAAGTATAGGCGTTAACGCTTCTATCCTCTCCTACCCCGTTATAACTGCCGACCCCAACCATTCCCACGCCGGAAGTTTTGAAACTCTCCTTGGAATTAAAGAAGTAACCGAAGACATAATAAACACTTATTCCTGCGACAGATTGGTTAAGGGAAACACTCCTCCTGCCTTTATCTGGCACACCGCTGAGGACAATTTAGTTCCCGTTATGAATTCCCTACTTTACGCTTCGGCACTGAGCCGTTATAACATTCCTTTTGAACTTCATATTTATCCCTGTGGAGAGCATGGTTCTGCCACCTGTGACAAACATACGCTTGATGATGTTTCTAACGGTTTGAAACACGCCCACGCTTGGATAGACAGTGCTAAAAAGTGGCTGAGATTTATGAATTTAGTATAATAATCTTTCAAATAAATATCCACCCGCATAGCGGGTGGTTTTTCATTTTCGGGCATAGCCCTAACCGATACTGGCTGCGCACAAGTGCGCTTTATTGTTGGCCTGCCAGCCATGCAAAGTTTACTTACTACCCATAAATGGGTCCCGCGGGTCGAAAAGACTCAATTGGTCTGTTTCCTTATCGTGCTTCAATTGGTTTGAAATATATTCTTTTATTGCTTTCGTGTTTTTACCCGCGGTATCTACGTAATATCCCTTGCACCAAAATTCGCGATTTCGGTATGCAAATTTCATATTACCCCACTTTTGAAATATTAAAACTGCGCTCTTACCCTTTAAATATCCCATAAACCCTGAAATGCTCATTTTGGGCGGGATACTTACCAGCATATGTATATGGTCGGGGCACACTTCACCCTCTACTATTTCTACACCTTTCCATTCGCAAAGTTTTCTTAATATTTCTCTTATTTCCAATCTTTTATCTTCATAAAAAACTTTCCGTCGGTACTTTGCGAAAAAACTATATGGTACTTGCAATTCCATTTTGTGTGTGCTAAACTATTTGTATCAATCTGTTCTTTTTTCATTTGTAAATCCTCCATTTGTGTTTTGTATGACTGGCAGGTCATTTCTATATTAACACAAATGGAGGATTTTGTTTTGTTCATCGGTTAACCTTTTTTGAACCACGCGACTATCGCGTGGTTTTCGTTATACAATAAAAAAAAGACACAACGAAAATCGTGTCTTTCTTTTTGGCGCGCTGAAGAAGATTCGAACTCCCGACCTTCTGGTCCGTAGCCAGACGCTCTATCCAGCTGAGCTATCAGCGCAAAACCGCAGTCGATTTTTGACTGCCAAACTATAATACCACAAACATTTCATAAAATCAAGTATTATTTTTCATTTTTTATAAAAAAACTGAAAACTAACCCATTCCACCCAATCTTTATCTGTATGACAGCAAGATTTATCGTATTTTTTCCGTGAAAACCGACAAAACCTATTACCTTTCCTTTTTGAAAAAGAAAGCAGTCTTTTTTCGGACAGTTTTTTACAACGCCTTTGGCAAAAAAACAAAGCCTCTTACGAGACTTTGTCGACAACACCAATCACCCTTAACGGGTGATGCATTTTTTACTCTTTAAAATATTTCAGATGTTACAATGTTAAATCCGAAACTTGATGCAGGATTCGAAACAAATCTGGTTTTGCAAACCAAGTTTTCCTCAGACCCGTCGTGGGTTTTAATATTAACCGAAGTTTCAAACAAATAGGTTCCGTCCTCGCAATAGGTTAAAGATACCGCCTTATGTTCATATTTGACATAACCTTTAGGAAGGATATACACATACCCCTCTTTGTGCGGAAAATCGGAATTAAGACCCGAGAAATCCTTGATTTCGAGACCGAACATATCGTAAAGATACCCGTAAACCACGCTTTCGGGAATATAATCGGGGTTTTCACTATCACGGAAATCAAGCAAAGCTACAACGGAATTATTGACAATTTTTTCCAAACTGTCAAAATCTTTATCGTATACATAACTGTGGTTGAGCATATTTAAAAAACGAGTTTCAAGAACCTGTTTACTGTCAATTTCGGTTTCTTTAGCGGTGGCAACTGTGAAATTAGAAATAAACGGCAAGGCTGATAAAACAAAGCATAAAGAAATAATCAAACCCTTCACTAATCCCTTTTTCACTTTACTCACCACCTAAATTAACTTTACCACACTATTATATACTTTAAGTTAACATAATTACAGCAACAATTCAGTTACAAAAGATATCAAATTTGTAATAAAGCGGCAAGATTTATGGGTAATATTTACAGTATTTTTCTGCGTAATCTACAAATATATGAAATTATATTATAAAAAATGCCCAAATTTAGAAGTTTTTAATAATTTTTTATTAGTTTTTTAAAATTTATTAGTTGAAATTACCAAAAGACTGTGATATAATCATTTTACAAACAAATTCAAAGGAGTGCATTATTTTGAAAAATTATGCCGCAAATCAAATTCGCAACATTGCTCTCTTGGGTCACGGTTCTTCCGGTAAAACGACCTTGGCAGATGCAATATTATATTACGGAAAGGCTATTGAAAGAATCGGTAAGACTACCGACGGCACCGCCACAATGGACTTTGACCCCGAAGAAAAGAAACGTAAAGTTTCGGTTGGAACTTCGGTTTATTCCTTGGAGTTTGAGGACAGTAAAATTAACCTTATTGACGCTCCCGGTCTTTTTGACTTTGCCGGCGGAGTTTGTGAAGCCGTTACCGCCGCAGATGCCGGTGTAATTGTCATTTCAGGTAAATCCGGTTTAACGGTTGGTGCAAAGCAAAGTTTCCAAAAACTCAGAGACGCCGGTAAGAGTGCCGCTTTCTTTATCGGAAAACTTGACTCCACCCACGCACACTTCTACAGGGTTTTATCTTCTTTAGTTGCAAACTATGGTGCTGTTATCTGCCCTGTTATTGTTCCTTTTGTTGAAAACGATGCAGTAAGTTGCTACATAAACCTAATTGAAAATAAGGCTTATGCTTATAGCGGAATTACAGCCACCGAAAAGAGAATGCCTGTAAGTTCCGAAATCGACAGTATGAGAAATATGCTTTTAGAGGCTATCGCATCTGCCGATGAAGAACTTATGGAAAAATACTTTGCAGGCGAAGAGTTCACCGCCGAAGAAATCATTAAAGGTTTGACCGCCGGCGTTAAATCGGGAGATATTTGCCCTGTTTTCTGCGGAATTCAGCAGACCGGAGACGCAGTTCCTATGTTTGTTGACATTATTTCTCAAATTATGCCCACCGCAGATAATTTTGCAGGCGACTCAAACGATACTGCAATTACAGTCTTTAAAACCATCGCCGACCCCTTTGTCGGAAAACTTTCATACTTTAAAGTAATTTCCGGCACCCTTACCGGTGATACAAAACTTATCAATTCCCGCACCCTGAGTGAGGAAAAAATCGGCAAAATTGTTTGTCTTAAAGGCGGAAAACAGGAGGATATTAAATCTCTTACCGCAGGTGATATCGGTGCCGTTGCAAAACTGGGTAACGTTTTAACGGGCGATACCCTTTCAGCAAAAGGCGATGTTCAGAGCAAGCCTATGGACTTCCCTGCCCCCACCCTTTCGGTTGCAGTATATCCCAAATCAAAGGGTGATGAGGAAAAAATCGCAACCTCTCTTAACCGACTGACGGAAGAAGACCCCACGATTTTGGTATACAATGATAAATCAACCAAGGAACTGATTTTGTCGGCTTTAGGTGAACAGCACATTGATGTTATTGTTTCCCGTTTGAAATTCAAATTCGGTGCCGAAGTGGAACTTAAACAACCCAAAATTGCATACAGAGAAACAATCAGAAAATCTGTTCAGGTTCAAGGCAGACACAAGAAACAGTCGGGAGGTCACGGTCAGTTCGGCGATGTTTGGATCAGATTTGAACCCTGCGACAGCGACGAACTCGTTTTTGAAGATGAAATCTTCGGCGGTTCTGTTCCTAAGAACTTCTTCCCTGCCGTTGAAAAGGGACTTAAGGAATGTACCGAAAAGGGTGTTTTGGCAGGTTACCCCACAGTCGGCGTTAAGGCGGTTTTGTATGACGGCTCATACCACCCCGTTGACTCCTCTGAAATGTCCTTTAAATTAGCCGCCGCAATCGCTTTCAAGGAAGGTATTCCGCAGGCAAATCCCGTTTTGCTTGAGCCTATCGGCACACTAAAGGTTTTAGTTCCCGACGAAATGCTGGGCGATGTTATCGGAGATATCAACAAGAGACGAGGCAGGATTATCGGTATGGAGCCTGCTCCCAACAAACTTCAGCAGGTTATAGCCGAGGTGCCTATGGGCGAAATGTATGACTTCTCCACCGCAATGCGTTCCATTACTCAAGGAACTGCAACCTTTACCTTGGAAATGGCAAGATATGAAGAAGTTCCGTCAAATTTGGCACAAAAGATTATCGACGATGCAAAATAAGAGATATAAAACGAGGGCTGTACCGAAAGGTACAGCCCTCAGTATGTAGGAAAACTATATCTTGCCTTTCTCTGACGAGGGTTTAAATTTGCACTCACCTCCCATATTTATAGGGGAGGTGGCTGAGCGGAGCGAAGTCGGAGGGGTTGTAACTATGCTGGTTGCAATTCAGCACGTCAATTAAATTATATATTATTTTTACTTTGTCGCTCATGCCGCGACGGGCACGCCCTTTCTTATGTGGGCGAAAAGAAAGGGCGGAAAGATTCGCCTTTAAAGGGGGATTTCGATTCCCCCTTTGAATTGTCGGGATTAAAACCTCTACTCAAAGTCTTTCAAGCGTGGCTTCGCCAATTGAAAGACAGGTGTGATAAAAACTAAAAAAATGCAGTCCGACAATTCCAACCCCCCAACGACAAGGGTTTCACCCTTGACTCACTGTAATTGCGTAACCGAGATAGTTTCCTCGAAAGGGGAGGCAAAATAATGTTTATCGGCACTCTCTAACCTTCTCAATTCGAGGAGGTCATTTTTTCCTGTTTAACCTTATGGTCGATTATGTGGCGGGAGGCAAGTTCTTTGCGAACTTCCTCAAGGGAAATTCCCATTTCGGTCATAAGCACCATTATATGATAGGTAAGGTCGGCAATTTCGTAAATAGTTTCTGCCTTATCGTCAGCCTTGGCGGCGATGATAACCTCGGTGGATTCTTCCCCTACCTTTTTAAGTATTTTGTCAACGCCCTTGGAAAAGAGGTAACTTGTATATGAGCCTTCGGGCATAGTTGCCTTGCGGTCAAGGAGCATATCGTATAGACCGTCTACGGAAAACTCTGCCTTGGTTTCACTTTGGAAAACAGGGTTTGTAAAACAGGAATCCGTTCCTTTGTGGCAAGCGGGACCGTCCTTTTCCACCATAACAATCAGTGCGTCATTATCGCAGTCGGCAGTAATAGAGACGATATGCTGATAGTTTCCGCTGGTTTCACCCTTGAGCCAGAGTTCCTTCCTTGAACGGCTGTAGAAACAGGTAAGTTCCTTTTCCATTGAGATTTTAAGGCTTTCCTTGTTCATATATGCCACAGTCAGCACCCTTTTTGAATAGGCATCTACCACAACGGCGGGGATAAGTCCCTTTTCGTCAAATTTTAAGGTATTTATATCAATCATTTTAAACTCTCCTTACGAGTATGTTATTCTTATTTAATGTTTCCTTAAGGTCACTTATTTTAACAGTGCCGAAATGGAAAATTGATGCCGCAAGACCTGCATCTATA
This sequence comes from Acutalibacteraceae bacterium, assembly GCA_045580545.1. Classification (GTDB taxonomy): domain Bacteria; phylum Bacillota; class Clostridia; order Oscillospirales; family Acutalibacteraceae; genus UBA737. The sequence continues at coordinate 50,007 of JAZNOA010000024.1, forward strand.
TCCGGAATTTCTTTAAACAGTGTAACAAAATCTTCCTCGCAACCGGCTCCCCCCGAGGCTATAACGGGAACATTGACCGCCTCTCGAACGGCTTTAAGCATTTCCAAATCGAAACCGCCCTTAACACCGTCGGTATCAATGGAGTTTACAACAACCTCCCCCGCTCCCTTTGAAACGCAGGTCTTAATCCAGCCGATTGCCTCCATTCCGGTGTCCTCTCTGCCACCCTTGGCAAAAACACGGAACTCACCGTCCACACGTTTTACATCCACAGACAGCACAACGCATTGGTCGCCGTATTTCCTTGCCGCCGCCTCAATAAGGTCGGGATTTTTTATGGCACCCGAATTGACGCTCACCTTGTCCGCCCCGCATTTAAGAACTCGGTCAAAATCCTCCAAGGTGTTAATTCCTCCCCCTACCGTTAAGGGAATGAAAATATTTTCCGCCACCTGTTTTAAAATATCGGTGAAGAGTTTTCTGCCGTCGCTTGAAGCGGTTATATCGTAAAAAACCAACTCGTCGGCACCGCAGTCACTGTAATATTTTCCCAGTTCCACAGGAGAGGAAACATCATTAAGGTTATCGAAATTTACACCCTTAACCACCCTGCCGTTCTTAACGTCAAGGCAAGGAATAATTCTTTTGGTTATCATTTTGCCACCCCGATTGCATCCTTTAAATCAATAGCACCCACATAATACGCTTTGCCGATTATGGCTGCGTATATGTCCATTTTTCTCAGTTCCTCCACGTCTTTTATTGAGGACACGCCCCCCGACGCGGTTATATTGATGCGAAAATTTCGTGACAGTTCCCTGTAAAGTTCCAAATTGGTGCCTTTCATCGCTCCGTCCTTTGAAACATCGGTGCAGATTATATATTTAACACCTAAATCCTGCATTTTTTCGGTGAAAACAAAAGGGTCTATACCGCTGTTTTCAGTCCAACCCTTAATGGCAACAAAACCGTCCTTAATGTCAATTCCCACGGCGATTTTGTCCCCAAACTTTCCTATTGCTTCTTTTAAAAATGCCTCGTCCTTAACGGCGGCGGTGCCTAAAATCACCCTATCTACTCCGCTGTTCAGATACTTTTCCACCGTTTCTATATTTCTGATTCCTCCGCCGATTTCGGTGAAGAGATTTGTGTTTTCAGCGATTTTTTTCACAGTTTCAATGTTTGGAGTTGTACCGTCCTTAGCACCCTCTAAATCAACAAGGTGAATGAATTCGGCCCCCTTACTTTCAAAATCACGGGCAACCTCTAAGGGATTATCGCTGTATACCGTCATTTGATCATAGTCACCTTTAAACAGGCGGACTGCCTTGCCCTTAACTAAATCTATTGCAGGAAAAATGTTCATTTTATACCTCGCTGAATGCCTTTAGAATTTTAAGCCCCACACTTCCGCTTTTTTCGGGGTGGAACTGGCAGCCGTATACATTTCCTTTCTGTGCGGCAGCGGTCAAGTCCCTGCCGTATTCCGCAGTAGCAATTAGAGAATCCTCACAGTCTACAGCATAAAAAGAATGAACAAAGTAAACACAGTCGCCCTCGTTTATGTATTTAAAAATAGGGCTTGTGCTTGTAAATTTGAGTGAATTCCAACCGATATGGGGGATTTTAAGTTCTTTCGGAATGGTACCCTCCATACCGATAACACTGCCTTTTAACAGCCCTAAACCCTGATGTTCGCCATATTCATAACTTTTTTCAAAAAGCAGTTGCATACCAAGGCATATTCCCATTAAGGGGGTGCCTTTTTTTACTGCATTTTTAATAATTTCCGTTAGTCCGCTTAATCTTAGTTTCTCAGACGCATCACCGAAAGCACCAACCCCCGGCAAAATCAGGCGGTCGGCATTTTCAATAACTTTAGGGTCCCTTGTAATCACGGCATCAACACCGATTGATTTAAGGGAGGACACGAGGGAAAACAGATTTCCCACACCGTAATCAATAATTGCTAACATTAAAGCACCCCTTTGGTTGAGGGAATTTGATTTTTAAAGCGTTCTTCAATTGCCACCGCTTCCTTTAAAGAGCGGGCAACCGACTTAAATGCACCCTCAATTATATGGTGGGAATTATATCCCTCAAGTTGGCTTATGTGGAGTGTTATATTTGCATTTCTGACAAATGCCTCGAAAAATTCCCGAACCAACTCGGTGTCAAAGTCCCCCACACGCTGAGTAGGAATATTTAACTTAAAGCCTAAATAACTTCTGCCCGAAATATCAACGGCGGATAAAATCAGACTTTCGTCCATGGGGAGAATAAAACTGCCGTATCTCTTAATGCCCCGCATTTCACCCAAAGCCTCATTTAAAGCTTTGCCGAGAACAATGCCTATATCCTCAACGGTGTGGTGATAGTCAACATTAGTGTCTCCAATGCATTTCAGTTCCAAATCAAATCCGCCGTGGCGGGAAAAGAGGGTCAGCATATGGTCCAAAAATCCACAGCCTGTGTCGATTTTGTTTTCTCCCATACCGTCGATATCGAGTTTTAAAGAAATGTCGGTCTCGGCGGTTTTGCGGTTTATTTCACTCTTTCTCATAAAATCTCCTTAATCTTTTCAATCAGGGTTTTTGTTTCCTCCATGGTACCAATGGTTATGCGGTTAAAGTCCCGAATTTTGTCCTTTTCAAAGTGACGGATTAAAATACCCTTTTCCTTTAACTTTTGATACAGTTCCAAACCCGAAATTTTATTAGACTTAGCAAAGATAAAGTTGGCTTTCGACGGCAAAACCTCGAAGCCTAATTTCCTTAATTCCTCGGTTAAAAACTCTCGGGCAACTATAATTTTTTCACAGTTTCTAATGTAATAGTCATTGTCCTTTATTGTAGCAAAACCCGCCGCCTGAGTCAAGCGGTTTATATTATAAGGGTTGGTGGAATACTTAATCTTTTCAAGGTCCTTAATAAGATTTTCATTAGCAAACGCAAAACCTAAGCGTCCACCTGCCAAACTTCTTGACTTGGAAAAGGTGCCGACACATAAAAGATTATCGTATTTTTCGGTCAATTTATAGCAACTTTCTCCCCCGAAATCCACATAAGCCTCGTCTATAAGCACCACGCTATCGGGGTTCTGTTTTACAATCTCCTCAATTTCCGAAAGGCTCAAAGCAATACCCGTCGGAGCGTTGGGGTTGGCAATTACCACAAGTTTACCCTTATTTTTATAATCCCCGACACCGATTGTGAAGTCTTCTTTAAGAGGAATAACCTCGCTTTCAACCCCGTGAAGTTCGGCAAAAACGCTGTAAAAACCGTAGGTTATGTCGGGATAAACCGCACCCGATTTACCGTATGCCATAAAGGCAAAATTCAAAATTTCATCGGAGCCGTTGGAAAGAAAGATGTTCTTTTCCGTTACACCGAAGAGTTCCGCCATAGCGACTTTGAGTTTTTTGCAATCGGGGTCGCAGTAAAGACGCAGATCGGCGACCTCACTTTTGCTTACCGCCTTTAAAACATTACTTGAAGGCGGATAGGGGGATTCATTGGTATTGAGTTTTATATACTTTTTGTCCTGCGGTTGCTCCCCGGGGGTGTATTCCTCCAGTGAATTAAACCGTTCGTTTATAAACCTGCTCATTTTTTCTCACTTCTGATGCTTGCACTTTTTGCGTGGGCGGTGAGACCTTCCTTTTCAGCAAAGAAGGCAACATCCTCTGCCACCTTGTTGAGTGCATTTTTACTGTAATACACAAACTGGCTTTTCTTAACAAAATCGTCCACAGACAGGGGACTTGAGAACCTGGCAGTTCCGCTGGTGGGCAGAGTATGATTGGGGCCTGCGAAGTAGTCACCCAAGGCTTCGGGACAATTGCGGCCCATAAAGATGGAACCGGCATTGCGGATGCTGTCAAGATAAGAAAAGGGATCGTCCACCATCAGTTCCAGATGCTCCGGGGCAATCTCGTTGGCAATGTCAATGGCTACCCGCAGGTCCTTTGCTACAATGATCTTGCCGTGGTTGTCAATGGATGCCCGGGCGATCTCTGCTCTGGGAAGCAGAGGGATCTGCTTTTCAAGCTCCTGCTGCACATTTGTCGCAAGAGAGGCATCATCGGTGACAAGAACAGCGCTGGCCATCTTATCATGCTCTGCCTGGCTGAGCATATCCGCTGCCACATGGGCGGGATTGCTCTTCCCGTCGGATACGATGAGGATCTCGCTGGGGCCTGCGATCATATCAATGGCCACTTGGCCGAAGACCTGCTTTTTTGCTTCAGATACAAAGGCGTTGCCGGGACCCACGATCTTATCCACCTGGGGGATGCTCTCGGTACCATAGGCCAGAGCTGCAACTGCCTGGGCACCGCCTACCTTGAAGATCCGTGTGACACCGGCGATCCTGGCGGCTGCCAGAATGGCAGAATTGATCTTGCCGTTTTTACGGGGAGGTGTGACCATGACGATCTGGCTGCAGCCTGCGATTTTGGCAGGGATAGCATCCATAAGTACTGTAGAGG
>JAZNOA010000025.1:0-3182 GCA_045580545.1 Acutalibacteraceae bacterium
CTTGGCTCACAGAACGACATGGCTACGATCCGTCTTTATGGCCTTACCCGGAACGCCCGGACAGCGGATTTCCGATTTATGCAACGGAAACCATATCACACAAAAGGAACTTGCGGAGAAGATAGGCGTTTCCGCTTCCCAGTTGAGCCGCATTGTCAGCGGCGAAACGAGAACGGTCAGCAGTGATATTCTCATAGGTGTGGCAAAGGAATTTAAGGTATCGACAGACTACATACTGGGCTTGTCTACCGTGAGCGTTCGTAAAAGCTACGATATTTCTGAATTAGGCTTGTCCGAGGGAGCCGTGAGGGGGCTTGTGACGGGTGCTGTTGATGTGCAAATCCTCAACCGCCTGTTGGAACACAGGAATTTTCCTAAGCTGATAGATTTGATACGGATTTATTTTCAGGACACAGCGGCAAAAGGCATAACAGCAAGAAACCAGCTTATCGAGATAGCAACGGCTTCCCTGTCCGACCTGATGAAAGAACACCCGGAACACCGGGCGGAAGCAAAGCAGGATTTACAGCTTTTGAACGCTCAGAAGATGGGGGAACATGAAGCGGAGATAGAGAAAATCAAAAATGTGTTCCTTGCTATCCTGCGGGACATTAAGAAAGACATTGACAACGGGGAACAGCCGGGAGAAGCTGTGACCGCCGCTATGTTCCAAGCCATGCGGGACACTATGGCGGAGCAGAAACAAAACCCGCTTTCCATTGACGATGTAACAGCGATGATAGCCGGACAGATCGGACAGCTTGCGCCGATGGACAAAGAAACTGCCGACCTGTTCCAGCAGTTGGCGAAGAAGATGATTGAGCAGGCAGGAAAATAAAACATAAAATTCAAAGGAGATACTTATGGCAACAAAAATATTTGTTCACGGCTCAGGACACAAAGCAACAAGTTGGGAAAAAACAATTTCATACATGACAAACAACGAAGATATTGTATGTCCAAATTTATCCTCCATCCTTGAAGGGAAAGAGGCAAGCTACGAAAATCTATATTCTTCATTTGTAAAATATTGTAACGAATTTGACGGACAAATTCATTTATGCGGTCTTTCATTAGGTGGTATTTTGGCTCTGAATTTTGCTTTGGATTTCCCGCAAAAAGTGAAAACATTAGTTTTAATCGGAACGCCATATAAAGTCCCGAAAGTAGCATTTAGTTTTCAAAATATAATTTTCAGATTTTTACCAAAATCTATTTTTGAAACTATGGCATTTGATAAAAAGAACACATTTGCTTTAGGGGACACTATGAAGAATTTAGATTTCAGTGATAGGGTGAAAAATATTAAGTGCCCCACTTTAATTCTTTGCGGAAAGAAAGACAGTGCAAATATGAAATCAGCGGATTACTTATCACAAAGTATTAGAAGCGCAGAATTGAAAATTATTGAGAATACAGGCCATGTTGTCAATGAAGAAAATCCAAAAGCCTTAGCAGATATATTGAATGAATACTATTTGCAAAACCCTTAAACAATTCTGAAAGAAACTCGAAAACTACAAGCATAAAAGTTTCTTGATAAATAGCAAAGCCAGCCGAGCCAGTCAACGGTCAAGATGAACGGCGCATTTCATGCGCCGCCGTTGACAGTCCCGCCCGTCTTTGCTAAAGGGTAATCAAGGCGGGAAAGCCCTAAAATGGTTTCACACCTATTTCAATAATTGGAGGAGATAAAAATGAGATCAGAAAAGGAAGTTTATGATATTGTTTTGAATTTTGCAAAAACAGACAAACGCATTCGCATGGTTACTTTGGAAGGATCTAGAACAAATACAAATATTCCGCCTGATGATTTTCAGGATTTTGATATTACTTTTTTTGTTACGGATATGGACAGCTTCACAAGTGATGATAAATGGCTAGATATATTTGGTGAAAGGTTGATTCTGCAAAAGCCGGAAGATATGGAATTATTTCCAGCTGTAGAAAAGGGATTTTCATATTTAATGCTGTTTACTGATGATGTTAAGATAGATTTAACTTTGCTGCCGCTGGAACTGATAGACGAGTATTTTACATGGGATAAACTGGTAAAGTTACTGTTGGATAAAGACAACCGTATCGTAAAGCCGCCAATACCAACGGATATAGACTACCACTTGCAGAAGCCTACTCAAAGAATGTTTGACGATTGCTGTAATGAATTTTGGAATACTACAACATATGTAGTAAAGGGCTTATGCCGCAAAGAAATTCTTTTTGCTATTGACCATATGAATGATATAGTACGAAAAGAATTGCTTCGCATGATTTCCTGGCTGATTGGTATCAAACAGGGATTTCATTTCAGTTTGGGAAAAAACTATAAATTTATGAAGCAATATGTCCCAGAGGAATTGTGGGAACGACTTATGTCCACTTATAATATGGATTCCTATCCCCATATGTGGGAATCCTTTGAACAATGTATGGCATTGTTCCGGGAGGTTTCGTCAGAAGTGGCATGCCAGTTGGATTACCAGTATCCACTATATGATGAAAAAATCAGTAATTATGTGATTCGGCAAAAGAAAAAATATGGCATTGAAGATGATAACAAATAAAATTTTTTCAATCGAAAAAATTTATTTTGATTATTCAATTTTGAAAAACTGAATACCTCAAAATCAGAAAGAGCGCGGACAAGCACTTTGAGGGATTGACCGCCTTGTCCACCCATTCAGTGGGACGGCGGGCGGCGGTCAAGGCCGGGTGTAAACCCGTTCATTTCAGCCTTGACGGTTACCCGCTGTCCTGTTACTTTTCCGGGAGTGTAGCCACAACTTCGGGACACTTTGTCCACAAGTCGGAGCGTAGGACGAGGGACGGGGGCTTTCATATACGCCCTGTCTGCTGATGAAAACAGACCTGCGCTTGCGGCTCCACGCCACACAAGCACAGCCCTGTTTTCCTGCCGCCCCTCCCCGGCGGCAACGGCATTTTCACGGCAACGCCGACAGAGCGTATAACACACTACACTTTGCTTCGCAAAGTCGTGTGCCAAATGGGGGCGTTGCCCCCTTTGGAAACCCCCCACAAGAAAAGGCGGTACGCTACCCCTCTACGGGGCGCATACCGCCTTTTCTTGTTATCCAGCCCTCCGGCTGTATCGGTTGAGCAAAAGTCAGCGTGGGAATGGTGTGGTATCTTTATCTAAGTGAAACCCCGGATTCCCATTTGGA
>JAZNOA010000026.1:0-31137 GCA_045580545.1 Acutalibacteraceae bacterium
AAAATTCGCAGAAAGCGGTGATTGTTTGTTTTTGACCGACGAAACACCAATAATTGTAAATCTGCCAAGGGGAAAAGATTTTGCAAATATCTATTTCATCCACGATTTGCACTTTGGCTCTGCACTTTTCGATGCAAGGAAATGGGAAGGGCTAAAGGCTCGCATTTTGGCAGATGAAAACGCTTATATTTGTTGGATTGGAGATTTAATGGAAAACGCAATCCCAAACAGCAAAAGCGATATGTTCACCCAAACCCATTCCCCTGCGGAGCAAAAGGAATGGGTGGCATGGCAGATGAAAAAACTTGCCAAAAAGACACTTGCTGTTGTTGCCGGCAATCATTGCGACAATCGAACTACCAAAGCGGCGGGGCTTTATCCCTTATATGATTGTTGTTTGCTTGCAGGGATTGGTGACAAGTACCGAGACACAATCGCTTTTGTTGATATTGGTGTTGGTGTCAGCACAAAAAACCACAAAAAACAAGTGCATTATTTCGGTCAAATTCAGCACAAAGCAAAGGACATCAAGGCGGTTCATTCGTCCGATTATACGGATGGCATTGATTTCTTTGCAAGTGGGCACGATCACGAAGCCAAAGACAGACCGAGGGCAAAACTTGTATTTGACAAGCATAACAAGGTTATTTACAAGCGGAACATTGAGTGTTTGAATTGCGGTTCATTTTTGTCTTATGGCGGTTATGGCTCAAAGGCGGCATACAGACCACAGAGCGATAAAATGTATGTTCTCCGTCTGTTTGGTGGCGAAAAGAAAATGGAAACGGTTGGTTTTTATGTATAAAAAGGAGAGATAATTAATGAAGGATGTTGTCAACCACCCTGAACATTATACAGATGGTGGAATTGAAACAATAGATTTTATCGAGGCTAAAAATCTTCCATATCATTTAGGGAATGCGGTTAAGTATATAAGTAGAGCTGGAAAAAAAGACCCCCAAAAGACGACTGAAGATTTAAAAAAGGCGGTTTGGTATATCAACAGATACATTTCCAAATTGGAGGGTTGATATGGCTACTTATTATGTGGCTCATAAATATGGCGGCGATCCGCAAAATTTAGAAAGGGCCAAAAAAATCACACACGAATTGCAAGTAAATGACCTTGAAAACTGCTATATTTGCCCTCTAATGGCTTTTTCTCATTTAGGGTATAATGAGATAGGCTTCGATGAAGAAATGGAGCTGTGCATTGATTTACTGTCAATCTGCGACGGTTTGATAGTTTCAAGCGATTTTTCCGAAAGCAAGGGTTTACAAAAAGAAATCGAATTTGCAAAATTAGTGGGGATGGAGGTTGAATATTATGAGCCATAAAATCCCCGAAAATGTAACCAACAGCACACTTAATTTCTGCATCAACGAATATGTGCGGTTAGAAAGGCATAGAGATATGCTCCGTGATAAGTGGTTTATGGGTCTTACCCTCGAACAGATTGCGGAAAAATACGAAATTTCCGACACACAGACTAAAAATATCATATATGGTATTGGCGATAGGGTGCTATTGAAAGCATCGAAAATGTAGCCAAAAACCAACCAAAAACAGACTTCCTACTTTCTTGTAGGTGGTCTGTTTTTTTGTTATCATTTTTATATGAAAAAGACGATTTTTGATGAAAGAAAAATACCGCCAATTTTGGGCGATAGTTATGACAACGAGGCTTTTGTGCCCGATTTCTTCAATGAGGTGAACTATGGCTTGGGTGAAATACAATGCGAACCCGATAAAAAAGAGCGTTGGTGATTGTACCGTAAGGGCAATTTCAAAATCAATGAATTTGAAGTGGGAAACGGTTTACACGGGTGTTGCTCTTTTTGGTTTTATGCTTTGCGATATGCCGAGCGCGAATCAAGTCTGGGGGTCATATCTCAAAAGCCGTGGCTACAAAAGAAAGCCAATCCAAAGCGAATGCCCCGATTGCTACACAGTAGAGGATTTTTGTAGAGACCACCCGATAGGCAATTATGTTCTTGGTACGGGAACCCATGCCATCGCCGTGGTCGACGGCGATTACTTCGATGTGTGGGACAGCGGGAAAGAGTGCCCGATTTATTTCTATGAAAGAGAGGATTAAAAAATGGCTTATAACAATTATTATGGCAATCCCTATTATCAGCAACCGAATTATTACGGAAACAATGGAGCGGCACCCGATATGCTCAACCAAATGAAGGGGCAATATCAGCAACCGATGATGCAACAGCCAATGCAACCGCAAATGCCGAATATTCAGCCCACAGCACCGCAAACAAGCCAAAGCAACGACATCATTTGGGTTCAAGGTTCCGAGGGCGCAAAGGCTTATTTGGTCGCTCCCAACAACACGGTTACTTTGTGGGATAGCGAAAGCCCTACAATATATCTAAAGACCGCAGATGCAAATGGTGTTCCGTCAATGCGGGTGCTTGATTTTACCGAGCGCACCGCAAACGCCCCTAAATCGCCCGCAGAACACGCTTGTAAATGCGGTGATAAGTTTATACCAAAAGAGGAATTAAAGGCGATAAACGGCAAATTTGACGGCATAGAAAGCAAGATAGAAGAATTGGAAGATAAAATCAAGCAATTATCTGCCAAGAATACCGCAAAATCGACCAAAACAACCAAATCGGAGGAATAAATAATGGGAAACCCTTTGTATAACGAATTCAACAATCAGCCCGTCAACGGTGGAATTGATGATTTTATCAGCCAAGTAAACAATATGAAAAGAACTTTGAAAGGAAACCCCAAAGAAATTGTGCAAGGTTTGTTGAACAGCGGTCAAATGTCGCAAAGTCAATTCAATCAACTCGCACAAATGGCAAATCATATCCGTGGAATTATGCCTCGATAAATTTGGCTTTAATCGGGAGCGCGCACCGATTTAGCATATAAAATACTTTTTAGAAAGGAAAAAAATACTATGTCTTTAACTACTTCTGAAATGACCCCTGCCGACATCGCCGCTGTATGTGGTAACAAGAACAACGATGGTGGCTTTGGTTGGGGTAACGACGGCGCTTGGTGGATCATCATTTTGCTCCTCTTTGGTTGGGGCGGTCGTGGTTTTGGCGGCGGCTTCGGCGGCGGTAATGGTGGCGGCTATGGCTATCCCGTTTGTGGCGTACCTGCCACCCAAGCGGACTTGGCGGCAGGCTTCAATAACTCTGCCGTGCTGAACAATCTTGACGGCATCGAGAACGCTCTTTGCGCTGGCTTCAACGGCGTGAACACCGCCATCTTGCAGAGCGGGTACAACACCCAAGCGGGCTTCAATGCGCTTTCCGCGCAGTTGGCACAATGCTGCTGCGACAACAGATCAGCCATTGCTGATGTGAAATATACCATCGCAAACGAGGGCTGCGACACTCGCCACGCCATCTACAATAGCACCCGCGACATCGTTGACAATGCAAATGCCAACAGCAGAGCAATCCTTGACTTCTTGACCCAAGACAAGATTTCAAGCCTTCAGGCAGAAAATCAGGCTCTCAAATTCCAAGCATCGCAGACCGCACAGAACGCTTATATCGGCGCAACCGTTGACAGCGCAGTTGCCGAACTCATTCGGCGCACCGGCAACGATTGTCCCCAGCCCGCTTTCGTCGTTCAGCCTCCCCAGCCCGTTACCTTCCCCACTAATTGCTGCGGGACTGTAAATTATGCTTCTAACGGCTGTGGTTGCGGTTCTTACTAATTGAATAAATTAACTACTATCGCTTAAATGCGATTGGTCGGCAAGATTGCTGATGATGTGAAAAACGGGCGGTAGGGTAGAAATACCTTGCCGCCTTATTTAATTAAGAAAGGAATGATTTATAATGGCTGCTGAATACAGCTTTGTTCCCGTTCAAACCGTTGCGGTTGACGAGAATGTAACTTTTAACAACGGATCCCGCGCTTGCCATAAAGGTTTTGTTCAGCATCGTGATGATAGCGGAATTTTCTTTTTGAAAGGTTCTAACAATGGTTGCAAGGCGATTTATCGTGTTACCTTTGTGGGGAATGTGGCAATCGCTCCGGCAGATGATGGCGGTGTGCTCGAGCCCGTGAGCATCGCTTTGACCATCAATGGTGAAAGCCTTGGCAATGCCACCGCTATCGTTACCCCCGCCGCTATTGAAACGGACTTTTTCAATGTTTCTGTTACCACCTTTATTGACATTCCCTGCGGTTGTTGTGTAACTGTTTCCGTAGAGAATACAAGCGCAACGAGTGCTATTAGTGTGCAGAACGCTAATATCATATTTGACAGAGTGGCATAAGAAAGGAGTGAATGAAAATGCACAAAATTAAAGAAATGCTTATGAACGAGCTCTATGAGTACGAAGAAAAAGCAAAGAAAATGAGTGGCGGCAAGTTGTCGCAGAATGAGATGGATCGCATCCATAAGTTGACCGACACCGTCAAGAATATCGACAAGATTGAAGCCTTGGAAAGCGGCGAAGGCTATTCCGAAGATGGCGCTTATATGGGCGAAGGTCGCATTTATGGCACTTCTTATGACGGTGGTTCTTCTTATGCCCGCAATGGCAGAGGTCGAGGCAGAAATGCACGGCGCGACTCTATGGGTCGTTATTCAAGCGAGGGCGGTTCTTCTTATGACCATGATATGTCCTATGAGGGCGGCTCTTCTTATGCAAGGGGCGGTCAAGGTGGCAGAGGCGGCAATATGGTAGGTCGAGGCTATTCCCGAGATGATGCCAAAGAGCATATGATGGAAAAAGCCGAGGAAATGCTTGAAATGGCTACCGATCCCAAGGAACGCAGAGCCATCGAAAAGTTTATGCGTGAATTAGACGATTAAAGGGGTGTTGATATGATAACCGAAAAGGAACTATGCAAGGCAATCGAAGAGTGCCAAGAAGAACCAATTACCGGCACAAAGCGGTCTGCACTTGCCGATTTATTCATTATATATGACCACCTTTTCGGTAAAAACGATATTTCCGGCTACAGTTATGATTACAACCCCGAAAACACAATATATACCGATGGCGGAACAGAGTTTTTACAAATTGTAAACGGAAAGGACACCGAAAAAGTATTGTCTATTATGGATGAACTTATGGAAGCGACCAAAACGCTCCACCCAAGAATGTACGACAGCGTTCTGTCAAAAATAGAAAACTTATAATAAAAAGGGCAAGACGGCTTCGGTTGTCTTGCTCTTTTTTTCGACTTGTGAAATCATTAAAAAATATTTTTAAAAAAGTTTAAAAAAAGTGTTGACATTGAGAAAATATAGGTGTATAATGAATACAGAATTTGAACTTTTGTTCAAAAAAGGAGGATAAAATTATGTATAAGTGCAACGATTGTGGTCACATTTTTGAATGTGGCGAAGAAAAGGTGATATGTGAACGGCACGGATTGGATTGTCCGCCGTATGAGGAGCGGTCTGTTTGTCCTTGCTGTGGTGGTAGTTTTTCAGAATTCAAAGTTGAAAAATGCGACCATTGCGAATTTAAGAGCGATTTCGTTTACAATGGACTGTGTATGGAGTGTTTAATTGACAAAATCAATTATGAAAATGGGCTTGACTATATCTGCGAAACAAAAAACCTTTCATATTTCATTTTTACCTATTTTTACAAAATGGACTATCCAAGGGTAACGACCGCGAATTTTGATGAAGAGTTGCGGATGATTTTTCTTCGCAAAAAGGTCGAAGATTTGGCATTTGGCAAAAAAGAACTTCTTGAAATGATTGTTGATTTTGCCAAAGATGACATATCAAGCTTTGCTGATTTTTTAAAAGAGAGGGGGGAGATCAGTGAATAAGCCAAAGTCTAATAGGGATGATGTTCGCAAAAACTCGCTAACCATTCCTATGACAAAGGGCGAAAAAGATGCCATCCGACAAGCCGCAGAGTGGCAAGGGATGTCAATGGCAACATATGCCCGATTTGTCTTGAATAATTCCGTAAAGGAGGTGTGATTATGGAGTTTTTTACAGGAATTGTTTTTGGTTTTTCAGGAACAATTTTGATTGAACTTGCACTTATTTTGGTTTATGCTAATTCAAAAGGAGGGAAGAAATAATGGCAAAAATAATTGGAATTATGGGCGAGAGTGGATCGGGCAAGACAACATCAATGCGAAACCTTGATCCAAAAACAACATATTATTTTGATTGCGACAAAAAAGGGCTTTCTTGGCGTGGCTGGAAAACTCAATACAATGGAGAAGCAAAGAATTATCGTTGCACCGACAAGCAGGCGGATGTTTTGGCGATTATGCAGGGTATCAATGATAAGTGTCCGCACATTAAGACGGTTGTTATTGATACGCTGAACGGAATTATGGTTGCCGATGAAATGCGCAGAAGCAAAGAAAAGGGTTATGATAAGTGGATGGACTTGGCTGTTTCCGTTTATGGTATTATTGACTATGCCCTGACAATGCGAGATGATATTACCGTTATCTTCGTTTGCCATTCTCAAACAGTCAGAGATGATAGCGGATATATGTTTACGAGCATTAAAACCAACGGTCAAAAGTTATCAAAAATTGGGCTTGAAACAAAGTTCCCTATTGTTCTTTATGCAAAGTGTGTTGATGGCAACTATCTGTTTGAAACGCAAGCAAATTTCAGTACAGCAAAAACGCCGATGGGTCTATTTGAAGAAAAGACCATTGATAATGATGTTGCTGCTGTTATTAAAGCTATTGAGGAATATGAAAATGGCTAATTTCGACAGCGGCGTATCAGGCTATGTCAAGGGGATTGCGACCATCGAGGTTGCTTTTCCGATTGATGATAAGGGCAGGGTTGAAATTGCTTGCAAACATTGCCCTTATCTGTCAAGCAATGAGCGGATTTGCCAACTGAATAAACAGCCGGTTGCATATCCAAATAAGTATGTCGGGGCATATTGCCCTTTAGAGGAATTAAAAGATGAATGAAAAAACAAAAGAATTGATTAACAACAACCTACTTTTTGCCATAGAACACTTGAGACGCGCAATGGAGCAGACAAGTTTTACAGAAAGAAAGGTTGCCTTGTCTAAAGGAATTGAGAGCATTTCAATAGCATACAAAAATGTAAATTATAATAATATGGAGGATTTTAACAATGAAAGCAATTAACAATTATGAGAGCGTACAGGCAAACGGTGGTGAATATGCAAAGCCCAAGGCGGGCGGCTATGTGGTCAAGATTTTGGATGTAAATGACATTCCCCTTGATACAACCACAGGCAAGGGCGATTATCTCAAAATCGATTATGACATTTGCGAGGGCGAATTTGCAGGGTATTACAAGGAGCTTAACAAGAAGTTTGGCGGCGATTGGTTTGCTAATTTCATCCGCTCCTACAAGGAAAAGGCATTGGGTATGTTCAAACACTTTATGAATTGCGTTGAAGAAAGCAATGCGGGCTTTTCTTGGGATTGGAATGAAAAGGAATTGATCGGCAAGAAGGTCGGCGTTGTTTTGCAAGAAGAAGAATACCGAAAGAATGACGGATCTGTTGGTGTTCGGTTAAAGGTGCAGGGCATTAAAACTGTCAAGCAAATCCTTGATGGCGATTTTAACGTCCCTTCGACAAAGAAACTTGAAGGCAATTCAACCGAGCAGACCAACGCTGTTCAATTTGAAGAAGTAACGGACGAAGAATTACCTTTTTGATCGGTAAGTAAATACACACACACCGCCCTGCTCCATTGTGGGGAGGGGCGGTTAAGTTATGAAATAGGAGGCAAATATGGAAAACAAGGTATATTCTGCAAGGATTTACACAAACGATTTCAACCGCATCATTTCCGCTACAAAGGCATTTGTGGCAAAGAATGGAACACGAAAAGCACATCAATATATCAAGTTGGAGTTTAACGCAGAAAATCAGCGTGTGACCGCTATTGCGGTCGATGGTTACAGAATGTCCGTGGAGCATTCCATTATCAGCGATTGCGAAAATGATTTTGTTGTTTACATTAAGCCGACAGTTGCACTTCCGAAAAGCCAGTATGCAACATTTTCCCTTGATGGCAATGAAGCCGTTGTCCGTTGCGGTGGTTTTATGTTTGGATATGAGCAACCGCAGGCTGTTGAATTTGATTGGCAAAAGGCAATTCCGCAGGGTGCGCCGTCTTTCAAGATTGGCTTTAACGGAAATTACCTTTTGACCGCATTGCAGGCGGCAAAATCTTCCGTTGGCAACTCTTTCCGTTCTCCCGTTGTGCTTGAATTTAGATCGCCACTTGACCCCGTAATTTTGAAAACCAATGGCGATGACATAAAAATGGTTTTGCCCGTCCGTATCAAGGGGTGATTGGATGAACTACCGCCAAATATACGCCCGAAAAGTGGAATGTGAGATTCGGATAAAAGAGGTGTGTCCCGATTGCCCGAACACAAGCGGTATCTATTTCTTGTTAAGGGAAGAAGACGGGTTTCGTTTTGGATATGTGGGGCAAGCCAAACACTTGCTTGCCCGCCTTGGGCAACATCTTATCGGCTACCAACACATTGATTTATCTATCAAAAAACACGGCTTGTATAATGCCAAAACCAACCCCTGCGGATACAAGGTTCATTTCCTTGAATACCCCGAAAGCGAACTTGACGCTATGGAGCAAAAGTATATCAAGCAATATGCAAATGCGGGTTATCAAATGAAAAATGCCACCGTAGGAGGTCAAGGCGAGGGCAAAAAAAGCCTTGAAAATGGCAGACCAAACCGAGGATATTATGACGGACTTGACCAAGGGTATAAAAATGCCCAAAAATTCATTGCAAACCTTTTTGAAAAGCATTTAGTTGTTGATACAAAAAAGCATCCGGCGACTAAATTGCAAGAAAAAGCCTTGCAAAAGTTTATGGATTTTATAAACAATATTGAATAGCAAAGAAATGTACAAAAAGCTATAATAAAATATCGCCCTGTTTTTCTGGGCGGTATTTTTATATGTCAAAATATACAAAAACAATTATATAAATTTGTGCAAAAGGTAAAATATCATCAAAACGAAAAAGTTTTTGTTGACTTTGTGGCAACAATGTGGTACTATATAGAGGGATAGGGAAAGACCTACCCGTAAATAAAAGGAGGAAATATTATGTATTACATTGAAAAAGTTAAAGACGGTTATTATTTGATGAAGGGTGAAAATGTGGTTGCGTTTGCATCGAAGAAAAGTCTAATAACAAAGTATTGCAAAGAGAACGGAATAACGATAGGAGGATGATTAAATGACCTGCAAAGATTGCGTTCATTTCATTGTTTGCAAAAGCCATAAAAGATTAAGGTTTATGCCAGAAACCAATGGCTCTTTAATTTATAAGTACGAAGAGTACGCAGAGAGGCTTTGCAAATATTTTCTAATAACACCATTTCACAAGGAGGAAAAGGATTGAAAGACAAATACATCAAAGTAAGGCTTTCTGCTGCCGAACTTGAAAAGGCAAAGAAAATGGCGAAAGAGCAAGAACGAACGGTATCATCGTTTATTCGTTGGCTCATATCCAAAGAAACAAGGGAGGTTGCAAAGGAATGAGTTTATTTGATGATTACAGGGAAGAAATGCAATTTTCAAAAGATTTTCCATTTGGAATTCCCTGCAAAGAGTGGACTATGAAGGGCGGAAATAAGATTTCTGTAAAAGACATGACCACAAAGCATATAATGAATTGTATGAATTTGGTTGGTATTGATGACCCGTGGTATTCTTATTTTGAAAAAGAATTAAAACTCAGGTCAAAAAGAGATTGAGGGGGAGTAGGGAATGAAATTGATTTTTGATTATAACCCCAAACTCCACGAGGTTTCTTTTACAGGTGATGGTTTTCGCGTTTCAAGTGTAGCCGCCAATTATGAGGATATTGGGGAGTTTGCAAAGAGAGTTATTGAACACGATATTTTGATACCAAATTTGAAACACCGAGAGTTTATGGAAGAAATACCACCCACACGAAAGGGGAGGATGATTGAATGAACACTCTAAAAATAAACACTAAAAAGGGATATTTTGAAATCAAAAATGTTTATAAAATATGTATGATTGGTTTACTTTTATTCGTATTTTATGAAGACAAAAAAGTAAAAATCCCTATTGCTGATATTGTTTCTTTTGAAATTATCACCGAGGAGGACTCAGAATGAAAGATTTGGTAAAAATTGGCGATATTGTTCGGGTAGAGGATATTCACCACACAAAACAATATTATTATGAGGTTGATGAAGTTCATTCAAATAGTATTATTTCTCAACCCGCACAATTTAGGCATCGGTTTGATGATATTACGGCAATTTATAGGCTTATAGGAAAAGATTTTAAGTGCATTTGGGAGAAAAAGTATGACAAACTTTGAGCGAATAAAGGAAATGAGCGTGGAGGGTTTGGCAGAAATCATAAATGATATTTACAAACAAGGATATATTGATTGTCTGCACGATGAACAATGTGTTGAAGCAAAGGAAATAATAAACTACCTCAAGTCCGAAATTACCCCTTGACTTTCCTGCCTGGGTGGGGTATAATAAATAGGGTTGATGGTATGTCGGTGCTATCAGCATAAACTGAATATTATCAACCAAAAATAACGCCTTGCGTGGACGGTGCCGACACACCTGAAACGCAGGCGTTTTCTTTTACAAAAGAGGTGTTTATATGCGAATTGACGCAGTACAGACAATTAAAGATAGATTGACTATGCGTGATGTGTTGGAACAATACGGATATACGGCAAAGCGTCGGATGCCCTGCCCTCTGCATTGCGGCGATGGAGATAATTTCGAGGTAAAGGAAAAGTCGTACTGTTGCCATAGCCGGTGTGGTGGTGGTGATATCATATCGTTTGTGCAAAAGTTGTTCGACTTGTCTTTCCCCGACACTCTACGGAAAATAGACGCTGATTTTGGATTGAATATCTACGGCGACCACACATTTGAAGAACTGCGCCGATCGCACTACAAACAGATGGCAATTAAGGCAGAGCGCGAGAGAAAAAAGCGAGAAAAAGAACAAGCCGACAAGGAATATTGGGCGGCGTTTGACGAGTGGAAACGGCTGGATGATAACCGACGCATTTACAGACCAAAATCACCCGACGAAGAATTGCACCCGCTTTTTGTGGAGGGCTTGCAAAAACTAACGCATCAAGAATATTTGGTTGACTGTTTAGACGAGAGGAGAAGACAATATGCTTGAAGAAGGCATTAAATATATGGAAATACCCGACTTATTAAGGTCGGAGAATGTTTTTGCAATACAAGCAGAACCTGCGGAAATGAGAGAACAATTAAAAGCTTTATATTTTGCAAGGTTGTCCGAATTAAAGGCTGATAAAATGGTAAAAGAACAAGTTAAAAAAATGTTTAAGATTTTAGATGATGCCGAAAAAGATGCTGCCGAAAAATATGCTAAAATCTATGCTATGAAAAATGCCGAAATTCCACTTGCATTTGACGGACACGGTAAGCCGTTATCTACCATTGATAATTTTTTGCTTGTATTGAGAAATGACAAAACATTTGAAAGTTTGCGGTTTAATCAGTTGTCTTATTCACCCGAACATGTTGTTGATGGCAAATTGGAGCGGTGGCAAGACAAAGACGACAGCAAGGCAAGGTTTTATATTGAGCAAAAATACAAAATCCATAGCCGAGAAAAATTAGACGATGCTTTGCGTATTCTCTTTGCCGAGCGTGAATATCACCCGATAAAGCAAATTATTGAAGCGGTAGAATGGGATGGTGTGCCGAGAATACAAACGCTTTTTATCAAGTGGTTAAAATGCGAGGACACTCCATATATTCGTGAAGTTACACGGCTTGTATTTGCTGGCGGCATTCATCGCCTTTACAATGCAGGGTGCAAGTTTGATGATGTTGCCGTTCTTATTGGTACAAAACAAGGCGAGGGTAAAAGTACCTTTGCCCGATGGTTAGCAATTAAAGACGAATTTTTTACCGAAGTTACGGAAATTGAGGGACAAAAGGGCATTGAGGCCATTGAGGGCGCGTGGATTTGCGAGATTGCAGAACTTTTGGCCGTAACAAAGACAAAAGAGGTTGAAGCGGTAAAGTCATATATTACAAAATTGGTTGATCGTTATCGCAGACCGTTTGACCGCCGTACAACAGACCATAAAAGGCAATGTGTATTTATCGGAACGACCAACAAAGAGCAGTTTTTAACCGACAAAACAGGTAATCGCCGTTGGTATCCTGTAAAGGTAAATTCAAGTGGTTATGATTTGCACGACCACAAAGAAGAAATACAAGCCGATATTCTTCAGGCGTGGGCGGAAGCAAAACACCTTTATGACAAAGGCGAATTGCAACCTTATGCAGACCGCAATCTGCTTGAAGATATACGAGCAAAGCAAGAACAAGCCGTTGAAGATGATTATAGAGTTGGTATGATCGAAACCTATATCAAAGAAAAAGACAAGGTTTGCATTATGGAATTGTGGAAATATGCCCTTGATAACGAATTTTCAAAGCCAACACGCCGAGAAAGCAATGAAATAACCCTGATTTTGCAAAGCATAGGTGGGTGGGAGCGAGGAAAAATTGAACGCCACAATGCTTTCGGAAATCAAATGTTTTGGTATCGAACAGAACCAAGAAAATTACCAAACATTGACTGCAGCGACCTTGAATTTTAGTTATTTACATCGCTATTTACAGTTATTTACAAAGTTATTTACAAGCAAAAACCCTTTATTTATAAGGCTTTGCACTACTTAAAATAGTGTTTTGTAAATAATAATAGCGTTTTTTACAAAAAGTTCAAAATGTTTAATTCTATATATTATTTTTCCACATATATAGTATTTTGTTTACGCTATTTACACAAACGCCGTAAGCCCTTGATATTACTGGGTTTGTGGGCATAAATAGCGTTGTAAATATGTTATTTACGGACGGGCGAAAAGGCAATTATAAAAACTTTTCAAAAACTTTATAAAAAAGTATTGACAAATATGTAAAAGTGTAGTAATATAGTAAATGTAAGGTACAGCCCCGAAGAAAGAACCGGGGGGATAACAAACCAAGGACACTCGCCGAAGAAAAATAGTTCTCAGGGAACGGCGACCACCAAGAACTGAATTAAAAGGTGCTTTTGGGGTTACACTTAAATGGCTTATAAGTGTATGGGTGTTACAGGGAAAACCGTTAAAGAGCCGTAGACGGGCTGTACCTTACAAATTACAGGGAACACCTGATATTGATTAGGAGGAAATGAGATATGACAAAGGAACAAGAAATCATTTACAGATGTGGTCAAAAAATGGAGACCAAGGTTGAAATGGTTGACGGTCTCGCACACAAAACTGTAAGAATTTGGTCTTTTGGAAGAAACTATATTTTTGAGTTTGTTGGTGGACGGTGCGTATCTGTTAAATAAAGGCGGCTAACAACCGCCCACAAACAAAGGAGGAGGCAAAAAGATGAGATGTGTTAAATAATTCTTGACACATCTCATGTTTTATGGTACAATTTACTTGTAAATTGAATTACCAAAGGGGATTTTATATGAAAAACTGTTTGTATTGCGGAAAAGAGATTGAAAGAAAGGAATATGAAAGTCCGAGGGACTTTGATCGTAGAATTTACTGCGATAAAACCTGTTTTAACAATCATCGACTGCAAAAAAGAAAAGAAAAACTAACCGGCAAACGATTTGGAAAACTGACCATTACGGATGTTTTTGAAGAAAACGGAGAATACTTTGTTCTTGTTTTGTGCGATTGCGGAAACGAAAAGAAATATAAATATTCCGGATTTAAGGTTGCAAAACCTACTCATTGCGGTTGTACAAACAAAAACATAACGCACGGAATGTCTAAAACAAGTCTTTATTCAAGTTGGAATGGGATGAAAAATAGATGCAACCTTCCGAAAGGTCATCACAGAAAATACTATTATGACAAGGGAATAAGATATTGTGATGACTGGGGCGTTTTTGAAAACTTTAAGAATTGGGCGTTGTCCAACGGTTATGTAGATGGATATACGCTTGAACGCATTGACAACTCAAAAGGATATTGCCCCGAAAATTGCAGATGGGCAACAAGAAAGCAACAATCAAACAATCTTTCTACTTGTGTTTACTTTAAGTTTATGGGCGAACGTTTGAATATTACACAGTTTTGTGAAAAATACAAAGTTTCGACTTCAAATTTTTACAAAAAGGCAAGAAACAACATTTGCATTAAAAAGCTTATGGATTGTATTGCAACAAGCAAGTCCCGTATAACCGATGAAGAATGGCAGCGGCTCTGTGAGGGATATAAGGCAATTACTGGCGAAGAATACAAAATTTAGGAGGAATTAAAAATGGGAGAGATTGTATTTTTGATTATGTTTTTGTGTGCAATGATGGTATATCCGGCAATTTGCATATCTGTGTGGTTTGTGAAATATCGTAAAAAAATGGCATATACCGAATTTGAAAGGAGATACCACTTATGAAAAGAGGAGAATATTTGAACCGATGCCAACGGTGGGCGGCGAGCAAGGATAAAGATTGCTTGGTCGAATACAAGGGAAACACATATTCGCCTTATGCTTATATTCTTTCGTTTAAAGAAAACGGACAGCCTGAACACACGGCGATGATGAAAGATTTGCAAGCAAATGCAATTTATTATGGTATTTTGTCAAAAGTGGAGGACGCAAAATGAATTATATTGTAAAAATGGAAATCGAGATCGCCGTCAACTCCGACAATGGCAAGGATGCGAGAGAATATGCGGTTGATGTTGTTAAGAGTCTTGGCATTGATTGTGTTAATGTATTGAGCGCGGAAAGGGTTGATAATGATGACCGATAACGATATTATCAAGGCTTTGGAGTGTTGCACAAGTTGGGGTTGTGGAACTTCGTGTGCGGATTGCCCTTTGCAAAATACAGGGTGCATACATTTTAACAAACTTGGTGCAACCCTTGACCTTATCAACCGCCAAAAGGCAGACCTTGATAAGTTTACAACTCTTTATGCGAATGCAAAGGCGGAAAGTGAGAGGTTGAAAGAGAAAAACCGAAATGCTATGCGATGCACACCAAAGGCAATTAGACGAGCCAAAGCCGAAGCCATCAAAGAGTGTTTGCAAGAGGTAAGGAAACGAACATCATCTTACATCTGTGCCGCTCGCATTCGGTGGGTGACCGATGAAATTGAAAAAGAAATGGTGGGTGATGTGTGATGTACGAATCGCCGATTGAACTGATTTTTAATCCAATAGAGCCGAAGATTCAACAGATTGCCAAAAAAATGGCCGATGATCGGGAACAACAAATCATAGAAGCCGTTATAAGTTGCGGCGTCCGTGTTGATAAGGATGAATTGTTAAAAGCATTGCATTATGATCGTGATCAATACAACAAAGGCTTTCGTGATGGCGCCAGAGCGATGGCGGAAAGTGTGAAAGCAAAACAAAAAGGATTTGCATTTCCTTATGTAGAAGTCACGGTTAAGTATATTGACAACCTTGTAAAAAAGTTTGTGTTGAGTGATCCGTTGGCTATTGAAGCTGAACTTAAGGAGAAAGAAATGTTTGGTGATGCGGAATGAAGTACAGAAAGAAACCTGTTGTGGTTGATGCAATACAATGGAATGGTGAAAACATTGAAGAAGTTAAGAGCTTTGTTGGTGATGATCTTTCGTTTTTCACTTGGTTTCATAACAAATATAAAGGGGAAATTGAACTAACAATTTCAACTCTTGAAGGCAAACTGGTGGTAACCGTGGGCGATTATATCATTAAAGGTGTAAGTGGCGAGTTTTATCCTTGCAAATCTGACATTTTTGAAAAGACCTATGAAATGGTGGGTGAAGAATGAATAGAAAGAATTGCATACATCAAGGATTTCAATATAAGCCACAAGGCAGAAGCGGAAAAAAGACAATCATTGTTTGCGACCTTACAGGCGAACACTACGAAAAATCAAAATGCAAGAATTGTGATATGTATAAAAGAAATGGTGGGTGATAAAAATGTGGACTAACACCGATTATGAATTGGCTGAAATTGTCGATGCGTTAAACATTGAAAAAGAAATGGTGGGTGAAGAATAATGCCTTTTATGCGTTGTCCTTATTGGTGTATATGGAAGAAACCACTTAAAAGAAGTGAAAAGCATAGATTGAAAAAACAATTAAAAAGAAACGGTGGGTGATGTGTGATGTATTTTGGCAAAGGAAACAAACGAAAAGCGTTAGCAAAAGTAACAGCACTGCGTGTGGTTGTTGAGACAAACTCTATTGCCGATCCCGAAATTTTTACCACCGCCATCCCTTGTTCAAGGAACTGTCCTTTGTTTGGTGATTGTGTTGTTGAGTTTGAAAAACAAAAGCCTATTACACAATTTGACCGTATTAAGGCAATGGGTGTTGATGAAATGGCAGAATTTCTTATGGACTTTGTAACAGAAGCATTGACAAACCCGAAATGTATTGTTGTTAAGAAGTGGCTTGAAAGCGAGGTTGATAACGATGCCGAATGAGTTGAAGCCGTGCCCGTTTTGTGGGGGCAGTGCTGCTGTGCTTATGGTAAAAAAGAGCCGATTTACAAAGAATGTGTTTTTTTATGTGAAATGTCGAGTTTGCCGATCAAGTACATCTATTGAGTGTACGAAAGAAGAAGCAACCGAAAAGTGGGAAATGAGGGCTGGCAATGGAAATGAGAGATAGGTTGATAGAGTTGCTTCAAAATTTTGCTGATGGTACACATTCAAGCAATGGGCACTTCGTTGACAATACGCAAGTTGATGATGTTGCCGACCACCTTTTAGCAAACGGTGTTATAGTGCAAAAACAAGGCGAATGGAAAGTACACCAAAATGATGGGTATTGGCATTATGATTGTCCTTTTTGCGATGATGGATATGCCACCAAAGGAGAAGATGAAACACCGCCTAATTATTGCCAAAACTGCGGTGCAAAGATGGATGGAAAGGATGGTGCGGAATGAAATGCAGAACAACCCCAAGCAATAACAACAACGGCAGAGTTAAAGTGATTGAATTTTTTATGAATGCCACCGCCTATGTGCTTTTGAACACGGAATTGAGCCCGAAAAGGTGTTGAAAATCTTGAACGACATTGAATACACCGCCGACAGTATGGTGAAAGATTATGTTTCTTTTGGCGATATTCAAAAAACGTTGAAAAATGAGTATGGATTTATGATTGACTTTAAATAATCTTTGCTCGGTTGACAATAAAATTATATTATGGTAAAATAGTGTATATAGCGATAGTGGCGGAATAGGTAGACGCATACCGACCGTTGGTAGAAGTTGAGCTCTCCCTTTGGATTGGCTCAGTAAAGAGGTGGGGCTTCCTGCAAGGTGCAAATCCTTGCCTATCGCTGTATGCACTATTTTTCTGTTTGGAGGTGAGGCTGGATGGCAAAACGAGGACAGCCAAAGCGGTTTGAAAGTGCGGAACAAATGATTGCCCTTTGGTCTGACTTCTGCAACGAGATCGTACAGAATGAGTTTAATTCAGTACCTACACAATCGGCTTTTTGCAGATGGTTGTCACAGCACTATGAGGACACCGACAGAAAGACGATTTACAATAGCTTGAATAAATACTTCCCCAGTATAAAAAAAGAATTTGAGCAACTGCAAAGCGATGTGATTATGCAAGGCGGTATGATGGGCAAGTACAATCCCACAATGTCCATTTTTGGCTTGAAGAACTGGTGCGGATGGAGTGACAGCGGACGGGTTGTTACTGGTCGCTATGACGAGGAAAAGGCAGAGGATGCACTTTCCAAGGCATTGAGGGAAGAAGCGGAGAGGATGCAGAATGAAACCGATTGACGGTTGTCTGCGATAACAACGATATAATGCAAGGACAGCGGGTTGCAAACCGTTGAAATGCCTTAACCATTTCTAACTTGCTTTATATAAATATTCTGTTAAGGAGAAACAAATTATGAAAATTGGACTGTATGATGTAGACAGTAGTAAATTCCCCAATTTGCCTTTAATGAAAATATCGGCATATCACAAAGCGATGGGCGATGAGGTTGAATTTCTACAATTTATGGAACATTACGACAAAGTATATGTTTCAAAGGTTTTTGGTGACGAATATTCGCAAATGGATATGACCGCAATAAATGCAGATGAAATTATCTTTGGTGGCACAGGATTTGCAATAACCGTTGAAAATGGAAAAGAAGTATATCATAAAAATAGAGATAAAGATTTGCCGTATGAAATTGAGCATCAATATCCCGATTATTCGTTGTATCCGAATTTAACAAAAAACAAAGCGTTTGGATTTTTGACAAGAGGTTGTTGCAACAACTGTGGTTTTTGCATCGTAAGTAAAAAAGAGGGCATATGCTCGGTAAAGGTTGCTGATTTGTCGGAATGGTGGAGAGGACAAAAAGAAATTGTTTTGTTAGACCCCAACATTCTTGCTTGTAGGGATAGAAAAGAATTGTTGCAACAGCTAATTGATAGTGGTGCAAAGGTTGATTTTACACAAGGTTTAGATGCAAGGTTTATAACTCCCGAAATTGCAGAAATGCTAAAAAGAGTAAATACAAAGATGTGGCATTTTGCTTTTGACTTTATGAAAAACGAAAAGCGGATAGTTGAGGGATTAAAAACATTTGTTGATATTGTAAAACCAAACAGAAGATACTGTTATGTTTATTGCTTAACAAATTATGACACAACCTTTGACGAGGATTATTACAGGGTAAAGAAAATTCAAGAAATAGGATTAGACCCCGATATAAGAATTTATCGAAAAAATGCTTTGCCGAAACGGCATATTTTAAGGGATTTGCAAAGATGGTGCAATAATAGAATTATTTATAGAAGTCAGCCCGATTTTTGGGAATACATACCGAGGACGGATGGTAAAAAGATTAAAGAAATCTATAAAGATGAATACCATCGGATAATAAGAGGTGATGTGATTGCCGATTAGCCGAAAGCAAAAGCAGATTATGGCTTTTCCGTTTACCTCTTACGATGCGCTGATATGTGACGGAGCAATCAGAAGCGGTAAAACTGTTTTTATGATGCTGTCATTTGTTGACGATGCAATGCGCCGATACAACAATCAGCGGTTTGGCATTTGCGGAAAGACCGTGGATAGCACCGTGAAGAACCTCATAATGCCATACATAGGATTGACCTATGCAAAGGATAAGTACCGCATACAATGGAAGCGGACGGACAAAATACTGGTTGTTTCCGATGGCAGATACGAAAACATTTTTGAGGTGTTCGGTGGCAAGGATGAAAGCAGTTTCAGCTTGATACAGGGTAGAACCCTTGCAGGTGTCCTACTGGATGAGGTAGCCTTGCAACCCCGTTCTTTCGTGGAGCAGGCTTGCGCCCGTTGCTCTGTGGACGGCTCAAAGCTGTGGTTTAACTGCAACCCTGCATCGCCACAGCATTGGTTTTACAAAGAGTGGGTATGCCAGCCGAAAAAGCATAATGCAATCCGTCTGCATTTCCTACTGGAAGATAACCCGTCTTTGTCACAGCGGATTATTGACCGCTACAAGTCAATGTACACGGGAGTTTTCTACAACCGCTATATACTGGGTGAGTGGTGCGTTGCAGAAGGTCTTGTCTATGACTTTGGCGAAGATAATATCGTTGACGAAATCCCAAAGAATGGCGAATACTACATCTCCATTGACTACGGAACAATGAACCCGTTCTCTGCCGGTCTGTGGTGCGTTTTGGGCGACAAAGCGACACGTATAAAGGAGTATTACTACAACGGCAGAGAAAAGGCGGTACAGCGGACGGATGAGGACTACTGCGATGCCGTGGAGGAATTGGCAAAGGGTTATAACATCCGTCAAGTTATTGTTGACCCATCGGCGGCTTCATTTATCGCCGCATTGCGGAAGCGTGGTTTTACGATCCGAAAGGCGAATAATGATGTGCTGGACGGTATTCGCAGAACGGCGGTGTATTTGAAAAACGGAAACATCAAAATACACCGTTCCTGCGTTGACAGCATAGCCGAATTTGGCTTGTATCGATGGGACGAGAAAGCAACACAAGATACCGTTGTAAAAGAGAATGACCATTGCTTGACGGGCGATACCATTGTAAATACTATTTTCGGTGGCAGGAAGATAAAAGACCTTGTAGGAAAGTTTGGCTTTGTTTGGAGTTATGACGAAAAGCGGAAAAAGAAATGTATTAGACCGTTTTTCGGAGTAAAGAAAACAAGAGAAAATCAGCCCATTTTGAAAATCACCCTTGAAAATGGCAAGGTTGTTAGATGCACACCCGAACATAGAATATTGACCGATAATGGATGGATTGAAGCGAAATATCTAACACAATCCAGTAAAATTATTGACATTATGGACTAAATGCGTTATAATATCTATGTATAATACTGCATGGAGGTTATAACATGGTACAATATTTTGACAATGGCGATTTAGCTTGTTTTGATGGTTTGTCTTTCCGTAGGGATAAGCGGACGGGGTATTACCTCAATTCCACAATTCACAAACGGCTTCATGTCTATGTGTGGGAGTATTACAACGGTGAAGTGCCGAAAGGCTATCACATCCACCACAAAGACCACGACAAAAACAATAACGAGATTGAAAACCTTGTTTTGCTGTCTGCACACGAACATCAAACCTTGCACGGCAATTCATGGAGTGAAGAACGCAGGGAGTGGGCAAGACAAAACTTGATTGACAATGCAAGACCCAAAGCGTCTGAATGGCACGGTAGCGAGGAAGGGAAGAAATGGCACTCGGAGCACGGAAGGGCTGTCCAAGCCAATCTCCCCATGCTGAAATTTGTGTGTTCTTTCTGCGGAAAAGAGTTTGAAACGAAATACAATTACAAAGACGCAACTGTAAAGTTTTGTTCTAATAATTGCAGAGCCGCAAACAGAAGAAAGTTAGGTGTTGATGATATTGAAAAGATTTGCGAAAGATGCGGACAACCGTATATGTCAAACAAATACAGAAAAACACGATGGTGCAAATCTTGTCGCAGTCGCAAAGATAGAGATTGAGCCTAACGAGGATGTTTACAACATGGAAGTTATGGGCACTCACAATTTTGCCGTGAATGGCGGTGTGATTGTCCATAACTGCATGGACGATATTCGATACTTTGCCAACACGATTATGAAAAACAAGGTTGGCAAGGCAATAAACAGTTACACGCCGATTTTTATGTAGTTATGGAGGCAGTTATATGGAATTAAAACCCTGCCCATTTTGTGGCGGTGAAGCGGTAATTCGTGTGTTGATGGGTAAAGAATACATTTGCCCAATTCACAAGAAGAATTGCGTAATGAAAATTGACACTTGGTTGCAATCTTCCTTGCCTATCAAAAAGCAAACCAAGGCTTGGAATATGCGTTTTCAAGAAACAAAATAACCGATTTTTATGTAGGAGGCAAACTATGGAAATCAAAAAATGTTCTTGCGGGGCAAAACCAGAAATTGAGTTTGGATTTTCTTGCACATTTAAGCCTAAAGCAACAATTTATTGTAAAAAATGCGGAAAATCCGCACAAAAAATAGGATTTGGGGAAGTTAGTCTTTTTGAGTTGTGGGAAAAAGAAGTAAGCAGAACGGAAGAAAATCAATAAGGGAGCGTGATTGACATTCTCACTTTTAATGACTTGGTAGAAATTGGCGAAAACGAACGGGACAGAATGGAGTTTGTGCTGAGTGCTATTCGTGAGCACAAGGCAAGCAAGGATTATGCGATTGCTGCCGATGCCGAATTGTACTACAAGCACCAAAACCCCACTATTATGCGGTTTCAGAAATTTGTGCATAATCAGTTTGGACAAAAAGTTCCCGACATTTGGAGCGCAAATAATAAGATTGCATCGAACTGGTACAATTATTTCACCACGCAGGCGGTGTCCTATCTGTTGGGCAATGGCGTGACCTTCAAAACAGAAGCGAACAAGAAAAAGCTGGGAAAGGACTTTGACAAGCGTGTGCAGGATTGCGCCACGGCTGCAAAGAATGGCGGTATCAGTTTCGGCTTTTGGAACTATGACCATTTGGAAGTGTTTAAGCTTACCGAGTTTGTTCCTCTGTATGACGAGGATGACGGCGGATTAAAGGCTGGTATTCGCTTTTGGCAGATTGACGATCAGAAGCCCCTCCGTGCAACTCTGTACGAACTAGACGGCTACACCGATTACATCAAGCGCAAGGATGAAGATGTGACCGTCCTCCACGACAAGAGGGCATATAAGCAGATTGTCCGCAAGTCGGAGGTTGAGGGCGAAACAATCCTCGATGGTGAGAATTACCCTGGATTTCCTGTTGTGCCGCTTTTCAATGTAAACCGGCAATCCGACCTTGTTGGTAATCGTGGCGTTATTGATGCCTATGACCTTATGATTAGTGGACTTATCAACAATGTCAGCGATGGAGAATTTTTGTATTGGGTACTTACAAATTGCGATGGTATGAGCGATGAAGATGTTGCCCGATTTATGCAAAGAATGGTAACAAGCCACTTTGCAAAGGCTGACGGAACAGACGAAGGATCAAAGATTGAAGCGCACAAAGCGGAAGTCCCTGTTAACGCAACCGCAGAGGCACTTGACAGGCTCACAGAGCAGTTGTACGCGGACTTTATGGCACTCAAGGTACAAGACCTTTCCGCAGGAAATAAGACCGCTACGGAGGTTACAGCGGCTTATGAGCCTATCAATCAGAAAACAGATCAGTTTGAATATTGCGTGACCGAGTTTATCGACGGCATTCTCGCACTGGCTGGAATTGATGACGAGCCGACTTATACAAGATCGCAGATGAGCAATCAGGGCGAACTGCTGGAAATGGTTCTGCAATGCGCTGAATATCTGGACGATGAATATGTCACCACCAAGATTTTGACCCTGCTGGGTGATGCTGACAAGGTGCAGGAAGTGCTAAAACGCAAGGATGCGGAAGCGGCTGACCGATACAAGCAGCAGGAAGCGGAACTGGAAGAACTGCGTAAACAGCAAAATAATGAACCGCCCGAAGAAAACCCCGTGGAGGAATGATAACAGATGGCAGACAAAGCGCACCGTTTAACAGACGAAAAACTGGAAGAAATGGAAAAGCGGCTGTCTGCCATTTATTCCAGAGCGGAAAAGGAAATCCAAAAGACGGCTGACGAATACTTTTCCAAATTTGCCGCTCAAGATGAAAAGAAGCGGAAACTTTTGGAACAAGGCAAAATCACCGAGGACGACTACAAGAAATGGCGCAAGGGCAAGGTGATGTATGGCAAGCGGTTCACCGAAATGAAAGAACAATGTGCAAAGCAACTGCTGAATGTCAACCAAACCGCCCTTGCCTATGTCAATGGAGAACTGCCGGAAGTGTATGCCATTAACTACAACGCCCTTGCCGGCTCTGTGGACGGCGTAGGTGGCTATTCTTTCGCTTTGGTGGATGCTGATACTGTCCGAAATTTGGCTGTCACAGACACCAGCCTATTGCCTTATAAGGAACTTGACCCTGCAAAGGATATTCCGTGGAATATGAAGAAAATCAATGCTGAAACCTTACAGGGCATATTGCAGGGCGAAAGTATGGATAAGATTGCTAAGCGGTTGCGGAATGTGCAGGAAATGAACCGCACACAGGCGATTAGGTCAGCACGGACTATTGTGACGGGTGCAGAAAACAAGGGCAGAATTGACAGTTACAAGAAAGCGGAAGAAGAGGGAATTATTCTTGAAAAAGAATGGCTTGCCGCCATTGATAGCCGTACCCGTCATTGGCACGCAGATCTGAACGGAAAAACTGCACCCATTGACGAGCCGTTCCACAATGACTTTGGCGATATTATGTACCCAGGCGACCCACACGCCCACCCTGCAAATGTTTACAACTGCCGTTGCACACTTGTCACCAAAATCAAAGGCTTTAAGAAGGTGCGATAATGAGTTATTCTTACAAGGACAATACAGAACAAGTCTTATCCGCTATGGAAAAAGCCATTGAACGAGGACTTGAAGCCATTGGATTGACGGCAGAAGGTCACGCTAAAAAAGAAACCCCCGTTGATACTGGCCGATTGCGAAATAGTATATCCCACGCAGTTGAGGACAAGGCGACATACATAGGTACAAATGTGGAATACGCTCCCTATGTCGAGTTGGGCGCAAGAGGAAGAGATGGAAAACATATGCTCCAACGAGCCGCCACGGAACATACCGACGAATACAAGCGACTGATGGAAGAGAGTATGAAAAACGCTTGATTTAACAAACATATGGACTATTTTATGCATTAACATAGTTAAAATCGTCATTTTTAACTATGTTAGATGTTAAAATGTGGCATTTTTGATCGATTTATGCACCGCTTGACAAAATAGAACAAATGTTCTATAATATACAAAGAGTAAAAATAATCTAAATGGTGAAGCAATACCACCGAAGGAAAGGAAGATTATAATGGCACTTACACGGAAATTCCTCAAAGCAATGGGGATTGAAGAAGAAAAGATCGAAGAGATCATTATTGCGCACGGCGAAACCGTGGACGCTCTTAAAGAAGAGCGGGACAATTACAAAGCCGATGCTGAAAAGTTGGCTGATGTTCAAAAGAAATTGAGCAAAGCCGAAGAGACCCTCGCAAAGAAAGGCGATGGGGAGACCGTCTCGAAAGAAGATTTTGACAAATTAAAGGACGAATACGACAAATATAAGGCTGGCATTGATGCCGAGAAACTTCACACCGCCAAAGAGACCGCTTTTCGGGAATTGTTAAAGGCGGCGGGTGTTAGCGAAAAGCGAATTGCAAGCGTTTTGAAAGTTACCGACATTGATAGCGTTGAAATCGACAAAGACGGAAAAATTAAAGATGCGGAAAAGCACACAGAAAATGTGAAAAAAGAGTGGGCAGATTTTATTGAAACCACACACACTCAAGGCGCACAAACCGCAAATCCCCCTGCTAACAATGGCAAGGGAACTGGAAAGACCAAAGAAGAAATCTTGGCAATCAAAGATGGTGCGCTGCGCCGTCAAGAAATGGCTGCCAACCCTCACCTTTTCGGTCTTGACAAAGATTGATTTTGAAAGGAATAATTGAAAATGGCTGTTGAAAATAATACTATTATGCAGGCTGACCTCGCTCGCGTTAGAGTTGCCGACTTTAACCTTCAGTTTACTGGCAATTTGCAGAAACTGACCGAGGCTCTTGGTGTAACCCGCAAAATCGCTGTTCAGGAAGGCGCTGCGCTGAAGCAGTTGAAGGTTGTTGGCACTCTTGAGAGTGGCGATGTTGCAGAAGGCGAATTGATCCCCTTGTCTCATTACGAGACCGAAGAAGTCGCCGTTGGCGAAATCAAGCTGAACAAATGGCGCAAGGGCACTACCGCCGAGGCTATCCTGAAGGGTGGCTATGATCAGGCTGTTGGTGCTACCACCGACAAGATGGTGAAGGACATTCAAAAGACCATTCGTGGCAATCTGTTCACCTTTATGGGTACCGGCACCGGCGAAGCTTCCGGCGCATCCCTCCAGCCCGCTCTCGCAAATGCTTGGGGCAAATTGGCTGTTCTGTTTGAGGACGATGCAGTTGAGACTGTATATTTCCTGAACCCGATGGATGTTTCCGACTACCTTGGCACTGCACAGGTTGAGATGCAGACCTTGTTTGGCATGAACTACATCAAGAACTTCCTGGGCCTTGGTGATGTGTTCCTGAACAGCAATGTTACCGCTGGCAAGTTCTATGCAACTGCCAAGGAGAACATCATTCTGTACTATGTCAACGTTGGCGCAGGCGACATCAAGTCTGCCTTTGGTCTGACCACTGACGAAACCGGTTACATCGGCATCAACGAGTACCCCGACAAGGACACCGCAAGAGTTATTGATCTTGTAATGTCCGGCGTTACCTTCTTTCCCGAAAGACAAGATGGTATCGTTGTTGGTACTATTGCCGGTGCGTAATGTTTAAGGTTGTAAACAAGTTCTACGATTTGAAAGACAATAACCATTGCTATTATGTGGGGGACACCTTCCCACACGATGGCAAAAAGGTTAGCGATAAAAGAATTGCAGAACTTTCAAGCAATAAAAACAAGATGGGTATTCCTTTGATTGAGGAAATCCCCGAAAAGCCTGTGAAAAAGGCAACTAAAAAAGAGATTGAAGAAACCGAAGAATAAATAAAAGGCGGCGCAGTTATGCTGAACGAAGTTTGTGCGGAAATCCGCAATTATTTTGTGAAGGATATTCACAATGGAAAATTTGAGATCGTTGACGGCAAGATTGCGCCGCTCGATTTTTTACAAAAAGGTCAATATTTCCGTATCATCGGTTCCGTCTTTAATGACGGAGTATATAAATACCCCGCATCAGGTTTAACCGATGAGATTTTTTGCGGGGCGGTGTGGGAGATGGCTGTTCCTCCTGCGGTCATCTCCCTCACCGAAGAAATTAAAGCGTTCAATGAAAGCGATGCAGGGAAACCGAGCTCATATACAAGCGAAAGCTTTGGTGGATATTCTTACAGCAAAGCAACCGAAAGCAATGGCGCACCGATTTCTTGGCAAAAGGTGTTTGCGAGTAAATTGAACAAATATAGGAGGATTAGCGTTTTATGAGTTTGTTGGATAATGCTTATGAAGATGTCGTATTGATGGATAAACGCAGAGAACCCGATGGAGAAGGTGGATTTATAACCGATTGGGTTGAAAGCGTTATTTTTAAGGCGGCAATCACATTTGACACATCAATGCAAAGCAGAATTGGCGAAAAGCAAGGCGTTTCAAGCCTATATACCGTTACTGCCAAAAAGGGTGCAAAACTTGAATACCACGATGTTATTCGCAGATTGCGAGACGGCAAGGTTTTTAGAATTACAAGCGATGGCGACGATAAAATGACACCGAAATCGGCAAGTTTTCAGTTCTTGCAAGTAACCGCAGAGGAGTATGTTTTAGAATGACAAAGGCGGCGGCTATATATCAATTTTGGGGGACATTTTTGACTGCTTATGAAGAAAATACCGTCCCCGAAGATGCCACATTCCCTTATATTACCTATCAATTTGTAGAGGGAAGTTTGGGGAACGATGTGCAAATGACCGCATCCGTTTGGTATCGTGGCAGTTCTTGGGTTGATGCAAATGCAAAGGCGAAAGAAATAAGCGATGAAATCGGGCAAGGCGGCAAGATTTTGACTTGCGATGGCGGCAAAATTTGGCTGAAGCGTGGTACTCCGTTCGCTCAAAATATGGGCGACGAAAGCGACAATCTTATAAAACGAAAATATTTGAATATAACAGCAGAGTATTTTACTGCTGATTAAGAAAGGAAAATACTATGGGTAAATTTTCGCAAGTTGCAGAAAATACTTTTAATGAATTACAGACCGATGCAGGCGTGCTTTTAAGAAATTTCGATCCTGAAGCACCCGAATTGGTTGATAGCGATATCATTTGCGCCACCACAGGAGGCATCAATCCCACCTGCGTACCCACATACAGCGACTGGGGCGATGATATCGACAATGTTCCGGCAAATACCAAGGAATTGAACCACCTTGATGGATGGGAATGCACCCTTGGCTTTACCGCTTTGAATGTTACTCCCGAAGTGATTAAAATGTCTTTGGGCGCGGCTGATGTAAACGGTACTGCAATCATCCCCCGCAAAAAGGTTGAGGCGGGCGATTATGCAGACATTTGGTGGGTTGGAGACCGTTCCGATGGCGGTATGTGCGCTGTATGCTTGAAAAATGCTCTTTCTACGGGCGGCTTTTCTTTGCAGACCACCAAGAATGGCAAAGGTCAGGTTGCGGTATCTCTTAAAGGCTTTGCTTCTATTAATGACATTGACACCGTTCCTATGGAGTTCTATGTTTCTGAAGGCACAGAAACTGCTATTTAATTGATTTTTAAGGAGGAAATTTTATGAGATTTATTTTTGATTGTGAAGATGAAATTTGTTTGCCCGCCGCTTATAAATTGGTGGATGAGTTTAAGCCGTTCATTGACAAGGTGAAGGCTATTGATGTTGGAGAAGAGGTTTCTTCCAAAGACAGAAAATATGTTCTTAAGAAAATTCTTGAAAATGTTATGGTTAAATATCCGAAGGAAACGGGCGAATTGATGGCAAAACTTTGGGTGCTTGAAGAAGGAGAAGCCGCCCCGAACACATTTAAAACGATGGCGACATTCTTTTCAAATGAGGTGGCGGTTGATTTTTTTACCTCTGTTCTGCCCTCCCTGCTGACACTTTCAAAGAGTATCTCGCCTCTGTTGAATTAAGTAAAATAAAAATGTTTGGAAAGGGATATGTGAAGGATTTTTGCATATCCCTTTTTAAAAAACAACAGGAAGAAAGGGCAGTAAAATTATATTGTGCCGAATGTTTGCGAATTGTTGGCGAAAATACAGCCAAATTGTGTGAAGGCTCTTATATAACGGTAAAATTATCGGATATTTTAGATCCAAAGCAAACAGAAGAACGCACAGCCGATGAAATTATCGGCAATATTAAAGAAAAATTAAACAAAATGAAATAAATTCAAAAGTAGGTGATAGGTTGAATTTATTTGAATTATTCGTAAAAATTGGCGTAAAAGACGAAGCTAGCGGAAATCTAAAAAGCATCGGGCAAAAGCTGGGTAACGGATTAAAGACCGCCGCAAAGGTCGGTACTGCCGCTGTCGGTGTAGCATCTGCCGCCATTACTGCATTGACAACGCAAGCGGTAAATAGTTTTGCTGAATACGAACAGCTTGCAGGTGGCGCACAAAAGATTTTCGACCAGATGGACTATTCCAAAATCGCCACCGACGCAAACAACGCATACAAGGAATTAGGCCTGTCTGCCAACCAGTATCTTGCCGTTATCAACGATGTGGGTGCAACATTTGCGGCTACAATGGGTGATGAGGCAGGCTATGAAGCGGCAAAAACAGGTTTGAAAGCCATCTCCGACTATGCAAGCGGTACGGGCAAGAGTGTGGACGAACTTTCCCAAAAGTTTACACTTATTACCCGTAGCACATCTTCCTATCAATCCATTGCCGACCAGTTTTCCGGCATTTTGCCTGCTACATCCGATGCATTTTTGGAGCAAGCACAGGCGGCTGGTATTTTAAGCGACAATTACACAAAGTTGACGGAAGTACCCATTGAAGAATATCAAGCGGCTGTTTCTCAAATGTTGCAACAGGGCGTTGCGGATTTGGGACTTGCCAATAACACAATGAACGAGGCTTTTTCTACATTGAGCGGTTCATTGTCTATGGCAAAGGGTGCGTGGAGTAACCTCGTCACAGGATTGGCAGACGATAGCGCAGATCTTGATATGCTGATTGGCAATTTTGTGGAAAGCGTTGGCGCAGTTGCTACCAACCTTATTCCCACAATTGGAACGGCATTAAATGGCGCATCAAAGTTGGTGCGTGATTTAATTCCCGTTATCGTGCAGGAAATACCCGTGCTTATTGAAGAAAATCTGCCCATTTTGGCAGAAGCGGCAATTTCTATCATTCAAAGTTTGGTTGATGGCATTTCCGACAATCAAGAAATGCTTATGGAAACGGCATTTGAAACCATTACATATTTGGCAGAAAGCCTTATAACAATGCTCCCCCAAATCGTACAACTCGGTTTGGATTTGATCGTTTCTTTGGCGAATGGTATTGCAGAAAGTTTGCCGGAATTGATACCGACAATCGTTGGTGTGGTTTTGCAGATTGTTGATACACTTACAAATCCCGATACACTTTCAAAGTTGCTTGATGCGGCGTTGACGCTTGTTCTTGCACTTGCTGAAGGACTTTTGAGCGAAGACAGCCTTAATGGGATGATAGACGCCATTTTTGACCTAATTAACAACATAGTGGACTTTATAACAGACCCGAAAAACATTGGGATGATTATTGAAACAGCGGTTAAGCTTGTAATCGCCCTTGGGAAAGGACTAATAAAAGCTATTCCCAAGTTACAAAAATCTTTAACAGATTTAATAAAAAACATTTTTGATAGTTTTGGAAATACGGATTGGGGAAAAATCGGCAAAGACCTTGTTGCAGGGTTTAAGGACGGAATCAAAAACGCTTGGGATAACCTAAAAAAATGGTTCAAAAACCTTTTTGGCGACCTTATCGGTATTGCCAAGAAGATTTTGGGCATCGCAAGTCCGTCAAAAGTTTTCAAAAGGCTCGGTGCTTGGACGGCAGAGGGCTTTGGCGACGGTTTCAATGATGCTTTTGAAGATGTTGAAGATGACATCGAAAATGCACTTGACTTTGGCGATGTAAACTATGGAATTGCAACCGCAGGAAGTTCGATTGGCTCTTTTGGCGGTGCGGATGTTGTTGGTGGTCTTTCCATCGTGCAAAATATTTACAGCGAAGCAAAATCTGCCGCAGACCTCATGCGAGAAGCATTGTGGCAACAAGAAAAGGCGGTGTATTTAGGTGTATAACGCAGTATTTGAAGCAGACAACGGAAGAAAGTATGTTTTTGGCGTTGATGGCGAGACCGCATTTGATATGGACGTTGGAAACGGTGTAACTGTCGACATTGGAAAGTCGCAGGGATTTTTACAAGTAGGCGAAACTGTGGAGAATTTTACAGTTACAGGCAGACCGATTGAGGTCAAGGGCGTTATTTATGGTGATATTGCCAAGAAAAAGAGAGAAATGAGGGGCGTTTTTGCGCCCTTCGTTTCGGGCAAGTTGACCATACAGGGCAAATACTATATCCGTGTTTATGTGCAAGACACGCCTTCTTTTTCGCCCGCCAAAGACAACGGGCGGTTTACAATGGTATTGTTTGCGCCTTATCCGTTCTTTTATTCTACCGAAAACATTGTCAAAAACATAGGTAATATTGAACCTATGTTCAGTTTCCCCGTGAATTATGCCGAACCGCATCAATTTGGCAGAAAAGGCGACCAAAAGTATGTGAATTTGGTCAACGATGGCGATGTTAGAGTTCCTTTTAATGTTTTGATAAAATCAAGCGGATCAAGCACGAATGTCGTTTTGAGAAATCTTGAAACCTTGAAATATTTGCGGTTAAATGGTGCTTTGACTATTGGCGATTCTGTTAAGGTTTATAGAGATGATAAAAACATCTTGAGAGCGGAATTGACGAGGGATGGCGAAAAAACGGACATAATTTCTTGGATTGATGAGGATAGCG